>JAGWSF010000221.1 GCA_028876385.1 Acidobacteriota bacterium
CGAAGGGTCCGCACTGGAAGGGGGCACATTTGATGAACGAGGCGTCGAAGCTGTAGCTCGGCTGGCTCCCGATGGTGAACGCCGCGGTTATGTCGGGGGACGGCCCGCCGTAGGGATTCGGCTGGGCTCCGTCGGTGAGGCTGAACGAGACGGTGCAGCTGCCGCCGTGAAGGACGAGCAGCGGGTCGGCGACGACCAGCACCAGCTGATGCACGGCCGACACCGCCTGCGGGGGGTAGGCGGGCAGCGTCGCCCCGCCCGGGCCGCCGCACTGCACCACCGGCCCGGCCCCGGGGACATTGGCCGCCAGGGGAGCGGCCGCCGTGAGCGGGTCCGATGGAGCGTCCAGAGGAAGTGTGACAACAATAGTGCCACTATCGGGAGCTTTGGGGTTGACGGTTCCCGTGGCTACCGTCCCGCCGTTGAGGTCGGTCGGCCAGGCCAGCGTCTGGGAGAAGGGAGGGCCCGGTACGGTCACCGCCGCGTCGAGGTGGCCGGCCGGGTATATCTGCACCGAGGGGACGAGGGGAACCCCGGCGGGAAGCCCGGTGATCGTGACGCTGGTCTGGCTCACCGGGCCCACGGTGCGCGCTGGGGTGACGCCGGAGAGGGTGTAGACGAACTCGGCGTCGGCAGGGGGTACGCCGAACACCGACGCCGGGTCGGAGCCGGTGGTCGCTCCGACGGTCAGGGTGGCGGTGATGGTGCCGGTCGCCGGATCGGCCGCACCCTGGCCGCGGAGCAGCACCGCCGATGCATCGGGCTTCTGATAGGCCTCCGTACAGCCGTGGTCACCGGTCGGGTTGCCCTTCAGCCCGGAATCGAGGCTCCCCTGCACGCTGAACGAGAGCGAGTCCCCGAGCAGGTCCAAGGCGGCGGCGTTGATGACCGCAGAGCTCTGGTTGCCGGCGACCTGAACGCTCGGCGGCGAGCCCACGAAGCTACCGGCGCATGCCGCGCCGATGACGCTCCACTGGGCGGCGGGAACCACGCAGTTCTTATCCACCGCCTCGGTGCACGGGGTCCACTGCACGACCCAGTTGCCGGCTCCGTCGGCCGTGGTCGTGACCGACAGCGGCGCATCGGGACCGCGGGCGGCAGTGGTGAAGGTGACCGGGCTGGACTCGGTCGACTGGCGGTTGATGTACGCCGTCACCACGACCTGGTAGGTGGTGGCGGGGCGCAGCCCCTCGAACAGGTACTGGCTCTGGCCGTACACCACCTGCAGAGGCTGGTCGGGTTGGTGGCCACCGGTCAGTGCCGTGACGGCCACGCTCCACGAGCTCGGCTCGCAGTCGGTCTGGTCGAGGAGCTGGTAGGACCAGACCACGAGCGCCGTCCCCGACGAGGGGGACACCCCGGTGATCTGCGGGGCGTAGGGCTTCTGGGTGGTGTTGGCGCAGGTCACCTGCTGGCTGACCGCCTGCACGGCCGGCTCGGGAGTACTGGTGGAACTCGTGGCCGAACCGGCGTGGCCCTTCCCGGGCGTCGTCGGCGGTGGGGCCTTCACATTGAGATCGGCCGGTCCGGTGGCGCTGACGGTCACCGCCTGGCTCTTGTCCACGATGACCGGGGCCCGGGAGCCGTCGGTGAACACCACCACCGCCTCCAGGCTCTGAGGATTGTTGAACACCACACGGGAGCCGTCGAGCACGACCTCCACCCCCGTGAAGTTGGCGTTCTCGGAGTTCACGCGGGGGTAGGTGGCCTGACCCTCCAGCGGGGCCATCTGGCCGCCCGCCGTATCGATGGTCCACAGCGTGGGCCCTCCGGTGGCTCCGCGGTCGATGGTGTAGAGCAGCCCTCCGGAGAGAACCGGCTCGGCCGGGTCGGCGCCGCTCAGGTGCGGCAGCTGGTAGGGGCCTGAGACGGCGCCCGTCCCCGACACCCCGAACAGCTGCCAGTTGCTGGTCGAGCGGGCCAGGAACCAGGCCACCGCACCCGCCCCTTTCACCGGGAGGATGGTGCTCGCCGGTCCGGTGAAGGGGGTGGCGATCCGCTGCGGCGGCCCCTCCGGGCCACGGCCCCCGGCCGGGGCGAACAGTTGGACCGAGCCGGGCTCGGCCACCGCTTCGCCCTGCGACGCGGTCTCGACCGCCATCTTCTGGCAGGGAGCGGCCGAGCTCCCCCGGGTCGTGTTGGACAGGCCGAGACGGCTGGTCGGATCGGCGGCGATCTGCACTATCTGACAGCCCCCTGGGCGGCCGACGAGCAGCCACAGGTCCGATCCCGAAGCGGCCACCTGACCCTCGGCGGTGCCCACCGGACCGGCGAGGGAACTGAAGCCGAGCGGCGCCACGGCGGCCGCCGGCGCCGCGGTGACATCGCCGCCGCCCGATCCGGGCACCAGCGCGGCCGACGCCGCCGCCGCCTGCTCGACCGTCGATCGCCCGACGAGAGAAACGGTGCTCGGCTGTGCCGTCCTGACGATGTAGGCGTCCCTGCCGGCCGGATAGCCGCGGGCCGCCGCCGCACCATCCAGACGGCCGAGTCCCACGCCCGAGCCGTGCGGGTCGCTGACGTAATTGTCCGCGGCCAGGTAGTTGAAGTTCCCGCTGACGGTGTTGACCAGCACCGTGCCCCCCGAAACGGGCACGGCCTGCACCGATTGGTAGTTGGAGGCTCCGACCTCGGCGTCGACGCCGGCCAGGCGGACGGTGACCTGCGCGGTGGCCACGTTGATGACCGTCAGGGGACGGGCGTCCTCGAGGACGAGAGAACCGGCGAAGAGTTGGGGACTCTGGGCCGAGACCTTGGAGCCCGAGGCGGCCGCCAGCAGCAGAACCCCGAGGACGGCGACCACCAGGCTCAGCCCGATCGCCGCGCCCCCCGAGCCGAGCGGAGGTGGGGCGGACGAGTCCCGGCCGGGCAAGCCGAAGCGGACTCGTCCTTCCGAGCGACCCGAACCTGTCACGGTCCGGGCGTTCCGCTCCCCGGTCTCATGGGTTGCGAGGGTAGTGGATGGGGGTCCGCCGGGGACCGATGCAGAAGACCCATGAGCCCGCCTCCCGCGGGCGGTGGGTGCGAGCCCGAAGGGCCGACTCCCCTTTTTCCCCACCTTCTTCTATCGGCTGATATGGCACCCTCTTTTAGGAAAAATAAGTCCCATATATGGATATTTATCCAGTTCTCGGTCGGTGCCCCCCGGCCTGGAGCACCCTGTCCCGAGCCGCCGGGACCGACCGTTAGGCCAACCGGCGGACCTGCTCGCCCCGTCGGGCGATGTAGTCGAGGACCTCGTCGGTCCCGCGGTCGGGCAACCCGACCATGATCTCGGTGACACCGATCTTCTCGAACCGCGACACCGTCTCTTCGTCGGGGCGGGGCCCGAGCACGACGATCTCGGGGCGGCCGACCCGTCCCGCCTCGTCCCACATCCGGTTGAGCAACTCGACCGAGGCCTCGACGTCCCCCTCTCGGGGCGTGCTGATCCACCCGTCGGCGTGCTCGACCAGCCACGAGAACGCCTTGGGGGTCCCGGAGGCGCCCAGCAGGAGGGGCAGATGGGACTGGGCCGGCTTGGGCCAGGCCCACGCCGGGCCGAACCGCACGAACTCCCCCTCGTAGGACGCCGTCTCCTCGGTCCACAGCGCCCGCATGGCCCCGGCGTACTCACCGAGCATGGCACGGCGGCGGGAGGTGTCCACCCCGTGATCCCGCATCTCCTCGATGTTCCAGCCGAACCCGGCGCCCAGGACCACCCGGCCCCCCGACAGGTGGTCGAGCGAAGCGATGGTCTTGGCCAGGGTGATGGGATCGTGCTCGAGGGGCAGGGCCACGCAGGTCCCGAGCCGGATGCGCTCGGTGACGGCGGCGGCCATGCCCAGCGCCACCCACGGATCGAGGGTGCGCATGTACCGGTCGTCGGGCAGGCTGGCGTCGCCCGTCGCGGGGTGGGCGGTGTCGCGGCTCACCGGTATGTGGGTGTGCTCGGGCACGTAGAACGAGGAGAAGCCGTGCTGCTCGGCGGCGGCCGCGGCCTGAGCCGGAGTTATGCCGCGGTCACTCGTGAACAGCGTGATTCCGAACCTCATCGGCGATCGCCTCTCCCTCCCCGGCTGGCCCTGCAACCAGGAGCCGAAGCATACCGCTATGGTCGATTTGGCCGCCGCCCCGAGCGTCGGGAGCCGGCCCCAAAAGCGAGGATCACGCCCATGCCCCTGGGACTGCCCGATCGAGTCGAGGGATTCCTCTTCGACATGGACGGCGTTCTGACCCAGACCGCCACGTTGCACGCCGCCGCCTGGAAGCAGTCCTTCGACGAGTTCCTGGAGCGTCGCGACGGCCCGGATTTCACCCCGTTCGACGAGGTCGCCGACTACGACCGGTACGTGGACGGGCGGTCCCGGGAGGACGGGACCCGGGCCTTCCTGGCGTCACGCCACGTGGAGGTCCCCGACGGCCGCCCCGACGACGGTCCGGGCGAGCCCACGATCAGAGGTATCTCCAATCGCAAGAACGAGCTGTTCAACCAGAAGATGGATGCGGACGGCGTCACCGTGTTCGACGACAGCCTGCTCTACGTGCGGGCCGTGGCCCGGGCCGGTTACCGCCGGGCTGTGGTGTCGGCCAGCGCCAACACTGCGCAGGTCCTCGAAGCGGCCGGCATCGCCGACCTCTTCGACGCCCGCGTCGACGGCGTGATGGCCGCCGAAAGACACCTGGCCGGCAAGCCGGCGCCGGACATGTTTCTCGCCGCGGCCGAGATCATCGGGGTCCCGCCCGACCGGGCGGCGGTCTTCGAGGACGCCCTGGCCGGGGTCGAGGCCGGGCGAGCCGGACACTTCGCCGTCGTGGTGGGAGTCGACCGGGTGGGCCAGGCCGAGGCGCTCCAACGTCACGGTGCCGATGTGGTCGTGTCGGACCTGACCCGCCTCCTCTCGGACGACCGGCCGTGATCAGCCATCCGGCGTTCAGCACCGACCCCTGGGCCATCCGCGAGGTCGGGTTCACACCGGACGTACTGGCCCAGTCGGAATCGGTATTCGCCCTCTCCAACGGCCACATAGGAATCAGGGGCAACCTCGACGAAGGAGAGCCACACGGCCTGCCCGGCACCTACCTGAACGGCGTGTACGAGAACCGGCCTCTGCCCTACGCCGAAGCCGGCTACGGCGACCCCGACTCGGGCCAGACAGTGATCAACGTGACCAACGGCAAGATCATCCGCCTCCTCGTCGACGACGAACCATTTGACGTCCGCTACGGGACCCTGCTCAGCCACACGAGGGATCTGGACATGCGGGCAGGCACCTTGCGGCGCGAGGTGCGGTGGGTCTCACCCGCCGGCAAGGAAATCCTGGTTCGCTCGACCCGCCTGGTTTCGCTCACCCACCGGTCGATCGTGGCCATCCGATACGAGGTGGAGGCCATCGACCCGGTGGCCGTCGTCATCCAGTCCGAATTGGTCGCCAACGAGTCGCTCCCCAAGGGGAACGGCGATCCTCGATCGTCCAGCCCCGTGGAGTGGGCGCTCACCCTCGAGGAGAGCACATCGCGTCATTCGATGGCCCTGATGGTCCACCGAACCCTCTCGAGCGGGCTGCTCGTAGGAGCCGCCATGGACCACGAGATCGACGGCCCCGACGGTTGCCGGTCCGAATCCGAAGCCGTCGGAGACGTGGCCCGGGTGACGGTGGTGACCCACCTCGAAGCCGGCCAGAAAGTACGGCTGGTGAAGCTCATCTCCTACGGATGGAGCGGGGTGCGGTCTCGTCCGGCCGTCCACGATCAGGTCGTGGCTGCACTGGCGGGGGCCCGCCAGGCCGGCTGGGACGGCCTCGTCTCCTCCCAAAGGGCCTTCCTCGACGGCTACTGGTCCGGCGCTGACATCGAGGTCGAGGGCGACCCCCAGGTACAGCAAGCCGTCCGCTTCGGGTTGTTCCACATCATCCAGGCGTCGGCGCGCGGCGAACAGCGGCCGGTACCGGCCAAAGGTCTCACCGGTCCCGGCTACGACGGGCACACCTTCTGGGACTCGGAGACCTACGTCCTCCCCGTCCTCACCTACACCTACCCGCTCGCCGCCCGCGACGCCCTGCTCTGGCGGGCCTCGACCCTCCCGATCGCCGAGCAGCGGGCCCAGAAGCTGGGCCTGCGCGGGGCGGCCTTCCCGTGGCGGACCATCGACGGCAAGGAATCGTCGGGTTACTGGCCGGCGGGCACTGCAGCGTTCCACATCAACGCCGACATCGCCGATGCCGTCATCCGCTATCTCGACGCCACCGGCGACCCCACCTTCGAGGCCGAGACGGCTCTGCCCCTGCTGGTGGGGACCGCCCGGCTGTGGCGCAGCCTCGGCCAGCACGACATAGACGGCAACTTCCGCATTGATGGTGTCACCGGCCCTGACGAGTACAGCGCCATCGCCGACAACAACGTGTACACCAACCTGATGGCCCAGCGGAACCTACGGGCCGGCGCCGAGGTCGCCTCACAGCACCACCGGGCGGCCGAATCCCTGCGGGTCAGCTCCGAGGAGACGGCGTCGTGGCGCGACGCCGCCGACACCGTGGTCATCCCGTACGACGACCGCCTCGGCGTACACGCCCAGAGCGAGGGCTTCACCGACCACGCCCCATGGGACTTCGAGGCCACCCCCTCAGAGCACTACCCCCTCATGCTCCACTACCCCTACTTCGACCTGTATCGCAAACAGGTGTGCAAGCAGGTCGACCTGGTGCTGGCCATGGTCATCTGCGGCGAATCGTTCACCGCCGACGAGAAGACCCGTAACTTCGACTACTACGAGGCGGTGACGGTTCGCGACTCCTCGCTGTCGGCGTCCATGCAGGCGGTCATGGCCGCTGAAGTCGGCCACCTCGACCTCGCCCACGACTACCTGGGCGAAGCCTGCCTGATAGACCTGCGCGACCTCGAGCACAACACCTCCGACGGACTGCACCTGGCTTCCCTCGCCGGGGCCTGGACGGCGCTGGTCACCGGTTTCGGCGGGCTGCGAGCGGCCAACGGCATCATGCACTTCTCCCCCCGGCTGCCCTCCGGGATCACGTCCCTGCGCTTCAAGCTTCGCTACAGGGGGAGCCGCATAGGAGTCGACATCACCTCGACCAAGGCCGTCTACCGCCTCCTCGAGGGCTCCGCGCTCCGTATCGGTCATCACGGTGAGCTGATTGACATGGCCGAGACACCCGTCGAACGCGCCATTCCGCCTCTCGGGCGCCGACCCCGACCCCGGCAGCCCGCCGGACGTGAACCGGCACCCCACCACACCCGGATCGGCCCGAAGCCGGTTGGCGGCCGGCGCGGCCCCACCGGCTGAGCTCCGGTCGCAGAAGGGGGCCCGTCGGCTGCGAGCCGTCCGGGGCGGCCCCGGATACAACGCGGCGGCTCCGTGGGTAAGACGGCCTCATGAGTCGCGAACCCGTCGGGACCACCGCCCACCGGCGGGCCCTCATCATGGCTTCGGCCATCACCGCCCTCGGTGGCCTCCTGTTCGGTTACGACACCGGAGTCGTGTCGGGTGCCCTGCTGTTCCTCCAAGACAGCTTCGGCAAGCTTTCGTCTTTCGACAAGGAGCTGGTGACGTCCCTGCTGCTGGTCGGTGCCGCCACCGGTGCTCTCGGCGCCGGCCGACTCGCCGACCGTGTCGGGCGGCGCCCGACCATCCTCGTCACGGCCCTCGTGTTCATAGCGGGGGTGCTCGGCGCGGCCTTCGCCCCGGCCTTCTGGTTCCTGGTGTGCATGCGGTTCGTGATCGGTCTGGCGGTGGGGTCAGCCTCGATGACGGTGCCCCTCTTCATCGGCGAGCTGTCGCCCCCCCGCTACCGGGGGGCGTTCGTCAGCTTCAACCAGTTGGCCATCACGTCGGGCATCCTGGTCTCCTACCTCGTGGACTACGGGCTGAGTTCCTCGCAGAACTGGCGACTCATGTTCGGCTTGGCCGCCATCCCCGCCGCCCTTTTGTTCGTCGGCACGCTGTTCCAACCCGAGAGTCCTCACTGGCTGATCGCCACCGGCCGCGAGGACGAGGGGCGCACGGTGCTCCAGCGTTTCCGGTCGGATGAGGAGATCGATGCTGAGGTGGCCGACGTGCATCGCATATCCCGCGACGAACGCCGGGCGCCCCTGCTGGGCGACCCGACCCTGCGCGCCGTGCTCGTCCTCGGCGTCACCCTCGCCGTGCTGCAGCAGGTCACCGGGATCAACACGGTGATCTACTACGCCCCCACCCTTCTGCACGGGGCGGGGCTGGGCAGCGGCGCCTCCCTCCTCGCCAACGTGGTCAACGGCGGGGTCAATGTGGGCATGACCATCGTGGCCATCTGGCTGCTCGACCGGGCCGGACGACGCCCGCTGCTTTTGACCGGGACGGCGGGGATGGTCGTCGGCATGCTGGTCGTGGCCCTGAGCTTCACCACAGGAGGGTCCAACCTCCACGGCGCCTACGCCCTGATGGCGGTCGCCGGCCTGCTGATCTACACCGGGTCGTTCGCCATAGGCCTCGGTCCGGTCTTCTGGCTGCTCATCGCCGAGATTTACCCCCAGCAGGTCCGGGGGCCGGCCATGAGCATCGCCACCCTGGCCAACTGGGCCGCCAACTTCGTCGTCACCATCTCGTTCCTCACCCTGCTCGACGCCATCGGCGGTCAGGGCGTCTTCTTCCTCTTCGCCTTCCTGTCGCTCGTCGGCTTGGCCTACATGGTCAAGCGGGTGCCCGAGACCAAGGACCTCAGCCTGGCCGAGATCCAGGTCGAAGTCGAGCACGGCCGGGCCGCCGGAGCACTCGGGTCAGCCACGGCCTCGACCACCGCCAAATCCACGACGACCGCCCCGACTGGGACGGCCGCCACGACTGGGACGACCGCCACGACCGGGAACGCAGGCTGACCCAGGCTGCGGCTACCACTATCACCACAGCCACGGCGCCATCGGCCAGGTAATGGTTGCCGGTGATGACCACGACGGAGAGGGTGAAGAAGGGATAGGCCAGCGCCAGCCACCTCCACTTCGACCGGAGGCAGTAGACCACGGCCCCGGCGACGACCACCGCCCACGCCACGTGCACCGACGGCATGGCCGAAAGCTGGTCGAGGCCGGGGCGGGCGGTCGCCGGGTAGACCGTCGGGCCGACGACCCGCCCGACGTCCACGACCCCCAGCCCCGGCACCAGCCGGGGTGGGGCGACCGACACCAAGGCGATGAGGAGGCTGGCGGCCGTAGACAGAGCCAGCGTGTTGCGGACCACGGGATAGCGGGAACGGTGCCGGGCGAAGACCCAGAGCAGGCAGGCGCCGGTGACCCCGACGTGCAAGCCCACGTAGTAGAGGTCGAGGAAGCGCAGCAGGTCGTGGGCTCCCAGGAACGGCCGCTGGAGCGCCGCCTCGCTCGGCAGGTGCAGCCACCCTTCAACGGTGCTGATCTGTCGCCCCCTGGAAACGGCGCCGCTCACCTGTCCGAGCGACAAGCCGCCGGCCATCTGCCACAGCCCATACAGCGCGAACATCACCGACAGCTCCTGGGTCCAGGCCCGGGCCGCTCGCGCCACGCCGGCCGGCCGGCCCGTGAGCGCCCGCGTCGTCACGGCCGTCCCGGCCGCGGCGTAGGCGGCATCCTCCCATGGCAGCCACTGCATCCGGAAAACGCTAGCTCCGACCGTCCGGGGCCTCGATCCTCGCCACCCCTTCTTCGCCGGCGCCGGCGGAGCGGCAGCGGCAGCGGCAGCGGCAGCGGCAGCGGCAGCGCGCTAGCCTGGATGGCGGAGCGCCGGGAAGCCTGGTCGGCAGGAGATTCTTCATTTGTCCGACACCCTGCCCTTCGCCTCTGACATCCTCCTGGTCGCCACCGCCGGCTTGGCCGTGATCGTGGCCCAGCGGGTGGGCGCACTCACGCGTGTCCCCTTCTCGGCCTTGGTCCTCGCCCTCACCGCCATCGTGGCGGCGGCGGTCCCCGGCTTTCACCGGCCGTCGGCGACGACGGTCGAGCGCGTCGTCACCGTGGCCCTCGTGGCGGTGCTCTTCGCCGGCGGCATGGGCATGGGTGGCCGGCGCTTCGCGTCAGCCGCCGGGCCGATCCTGGCGCTGGGATTGGCCGGCACGTTCGCCACGGCGGGCCTCTTGGCCGCCTTCATCCACTACGCCTTCGGCCTGGCCTGGTACCCGGCCCTGCTGGTGGCGACCGCCGTGTCCCCTACCGACCCCACGGTGGTCTTCTCGGTGCTCGGGCGACGACCGGTGCCGGGGCGCAGCGGTGCCATCCTCGAAGGTGAGTCGGGAGCCAACGACCCGGTGGGCATCGCCTTGATGGCCGGGCTGATCGGCGGGAGGGGAATCAGCGGGTCCGGGCTCAGCCACGCAGCTTGGACCTTTTTCCTGCAGATGTCGGTCGGAGCCGTCATCGGGGTGGCCGGGGGCTACGGCCTCCTATGGCTGATGCGACACGCTCCCCTTCCGGGCTCGGGACTCGACCCTATCCGGACGCTCGTGGCG
Source organism: Acidobacteriota bacterium (assembly GCA_028876385.1). Taxonomy (GTDB): domain Bacteria; phylum Actinomycetota; class Acidimicrobiia; order Acidimicrobiales; family Palsa-688; genus JAKCDU01. Next base: position 10,449 of record JAGWSF010000221.1, read on the forward strand.
GCCTTCCTCCTCTACGGCTTGGCGACCCTGGCGCGCGGCTCGGGCTTCCTCGCCGTCTTCGTGGGCGGCATCGTGATCGGCGATCACGACGTGGCAAGAAAGGCGGAGATCGAGCATTTCCACGACGCCCTCGGCAGCTTGGGGGAGATGGCCGCCTTCGTCGCCCTGGGCCTGACCGTCCACCTCCAGGTGGTCGGCCGCCTCGACGTGTGGGCTCCCGGCCTCGCCGTCGGCGCTGTGACCGCCTTCGCCGTGAGACCGATCGTTGCCCGGATATGCCTGTCGGGCGCCCATCTCAGCGTCCCGGAACGCCGGTTCATACAGTTCGCCGGCCTCAAAGGCGCCGTTCCCATCCTCCTCGGTACCTACCTGCTCACCACCGGACTGGCCGACACGGCCCGGCTCTACGGGATAGTGGTGGTCGTGGTGGTGTTCTCGGTGGTCGTCCAGGGTGGACTGGTCGGACCGGCCATTTCGGTGCTCCACCTCGACTCCGTCCCGGCCGATCGCTCCGAGAACCGTCCCCGCCGGGGTGGCCCCGGCCAACCCCGCCGACGATGGCCGTCGCGATGAGGCTGACCACCACAGGCATGGCGACCGATGGGCGGGCCATCAGCCGCAACGGGGACGGCAAGGTCGTGTTCGTAGAGGGGGCACTCCCGGGCGAAACCGTGGAGGCGCAGTCGATAGAAGAGAAGCCGAGTTGGGTGTCGGCCCGGGTCGTCGACATCCTGCAAGCCTCCGCTGACCGGGTCGATCCGCCGTGCCCCCGACGGGCCGAAGGCTGCGGTGGCTGCCCGTGGCAGCACATCGCGCCGCCCGCCCAGAGTCGGATCAAAGCGTCGCTCATCACCGAGTCCATCCAGCGCCTCGGTGGCGTCGCCGAAGTTCCTCTCGCTCGGACCGTCGAGCTTCCCCCGTGGGGGTGGCGCACCTCGATCCGTGCTGCGGTGCAGGACGGATATCCGGCTCTGCGGCAGAATCAATCGCACCGGCTGGTGCCCATCCCTGGTTGTCCGGTCGCCCACCCACTGATCAGACCTCTCCTCGAGGGGCCGCTCTACCCCGGTGCCGAGTCGGTGCTGCTGCGCTGCGGCGCTCGGACCGGTGAGCGCCTCGCCTCCGTGTCGCCCCAGCGGGGCCGTCCTCGGGCGACCCTGCCCGAGGACACCCATCGTCGCTACTTCTACGAGCTCGCCGCCGGGAGGCGGTGGCGGGTCTCGGCCCGGTCCTTCTTCCAGAGCCGACCCGACGGCGCCGACGCGCTGGCCGACCTCGTGGTCAGGGCCACCCGGGAACTCGCCCCGGCGGAAACCGACGGTGGCGGCCACGCCGTCGATCTCTACAGCGGGGTCGGTCTCTTCGCCGGTGTACTGGCCGAAGGGGGTTGGCGGGTCACGGCGGTCGAGGGATCACCGACATCGGTGCGCGACGCCCGGCACAATCTGGCCGGTCTGCCGGTACAGGTGGTCGGCGCCGACGTCCACCGGTGGAAACCCATCGCCGCGGACGTGGTGGTGGCTGATCCCAGCCGGGCCGGACTGGGCCGGCGCGCCACCGAGGTCGTGGCCGCTACGGGCGCCCGCCGGGTCGTGCTGATCAGCTGCGACGTGGCCAGTCTCGGACGTGACATCGGCCTGCTGGACTCCGTGGGGTACTCGCTGCGGTCGGTCACCCCGGTGGACGTGTTTTCCCACTCCTGGCGGGTCGAGGTCGTGAGCGTGCTGGATCGCCGCCCCGGGTCGGCCGGCGCCTGACGGACTGGCGGCCCACCGTCGGGCCCGGCGCGTCATCAGAAGCGAACACCGGGCCGCAATCGGTCAGCGGCCGGGACCGCTCGGAGGGGAGGGTGGGACCAGCCGGCGCCGGTCGCGGTCAGCGGCTCGCAGAACTTGACGCCGGCCGGAGGGGGAACGCTCGGCGGGGAAGCTGGGTCTAGCCGGTTGCGGTCAGCGGCTCGCGGAACCTGACGCCGGCCGGAGGGGCGCCCCCGGTGCGCATGAGCGCCAAGCGCCAATCGGGGGAAGCCCCGAGCGACCAACGAAGAGCAGCGACGGCCACGCGCCCGACCTCCCGGTCACCCGGCAGCGAACCCAGTCCAACGATCTCCCGGATGCGGGGCGGCACGGTAGCGGCCGCGGCGCGGAACAGGACCTGATAGGCCGGTCGCACCGCCGCCGGCAGCGGCGGCCGGCTGAGGAACCGGATGGCCTCCCTCGCGCCTGGCGAGGCGTCGATGTCGGGGTGGCTTTCGATCCAGGCGGACAGGCCGGAGCCCGTCTCCGGCAGAGGGTCGGCGCCGAGGAGACGTCCGACCCGGACCTGTTCGGCCACGTAGCGGTCGGCGTCGTCATCGCTGCAGGGCGCCGAACCGTAGGCCCGATAGGCGGCCAGGAAAGAATCGGTGAGGCAATTGTGAACCCATGCCGACAGACCGGGGTAGGAGGCGTCGTAGGGTTGATCCCGGTGAGATCGGCCACGCACCGGTCGGTGCCTGCGGCGCACCATGTCCAGCGCCCACTCCACCTCGGGCATGGCCCCGAATGCAGTTGCCGTGACGTAGGCCGCGGTGCCTCCCAGGCGGCCGAGGGGGTCCTCACGGTAGCGGGAGTGTTCGGCGACGCCCGCTACCACTTCGGGATGGGCCGCTTGGACGATGAGCGCCCGGATCCCCCCCACGAACACCGACGTGTCACCGACCACCCGCCAGGTCATCGAGTCCGGCCCGAACAACCCCGGGTCGCCCTGATACTGCAGTGTCGCCGCAAGAGGGTGGGGGCCGTGGGAGAACAGCCCGGTCGTCGCCGCGATGACCCTCTCCCGAATCAACCCGCTGGCCGCTGCCGGCACGCGCATCACGGCCCCGCCACCTCGCTGACCACCTCAACCATTGGCCGCACCGATCTCAGCTCGCGGCCGGCTGAGTCTTGTCATCGGCCAGCAACTCGATGGGAGTTCCGAGGTTCCGCCACTTCCGACGCAGGATACGGCGCTCCTCCTCGTCGTGGCCACCCCACACCCCGTACTCCTGGTTGGTAACTATGGCGAACTTGAGGCAAGCAACCTGAACGGGGCAGGACGAGCAGATGGATTTGGCGACATCCACGACCTCCTGGGACCGCGGGGACGTGCCGACGGGGAAGAAGAGTTGGGTCTCTACGTCGCGACAAGCCGCCTGCTCACGCCACGAGCCGTCGTCGTAGCGCGAGATGACCACCGAGCGGAAGCGGGCGATGCGCCGGACCTGATCGTTAGTAGTAGCCATCTCCTACTCCTCCTCGGGCGGCGCTCGAAGACCAACCCGCTCAGTTGATCGGGGTCACCTGCTCGGTGAATCCGATCCTGTTCAGTGCTTATCAGCCTGACTAGGTTTAGTATATCGCTATGACGAGGTTTGGGGTGGCATCGACCATCGACACCGACAGCGGCGGCGCCGACAACGGCGGCGGCGCCGACAACGGCGGCGGCGCCGACAACGGCGGCGGCGCCGACAACGGCGGCGGCGCC
>JAGWSF010000222.1 GCA_028876385.1 Acidobacteriota bacterium
CTTCAGACGATCCCCCAACAGCAGCCTGGGATCCTCGAACCGGGCCTGCAACCTCGCAACACCCAACGCCATGCCCAACAATTCCCGATCCCGCCCCCCAGATGGTGGATCGTGGCGACTACTTCAGGGCCCTCCTAGGGGCCGGCCGACAGCTCCACCGAGATGATGCTGATGTCGTCGTCGGCGGCGGGGTCGACGGCCGCCACCAGGGTGTCCAACGTCTCGTTGGGGGCGGCCTGCAGGGCGGCCGCGAGCTTCTCCAGGCCCTGGCCGAGGGGCAGGCGGCGTGACTCGACCAGACCGTCCGAGTAGAGCAGCAGGCGTTCGTGGGGCGCGAGGGTCACGGTGGCCACCTCCTCGTGGCCCGGCGCGATGAGGGCGGCGAGCAGGGGGCCCTGCCCGGCCAGCCACTGCGGCTCCCGGCCGGCCGACAGGTGGAGCGCCGGCGGGTGCCCGGCGTGGCTCACCGAGGCCTCGCCCGTCCGGGGGTCGACGAGGACGTAGGCCAGGGTGACGAGGGTGTCGGAGATGTAGTTCTCGACGTAGCGCCGGAGCCGGGAGAGCACCTCGGCCGGGTCGGGGTCGCTCAGGGCGTAGGCCCGTATGGCGTTGCGGACCTCGGTCATGACCTTGGCCGCGGTGATCCCCTTGCCCATCACGTCCCCGAGGACGATCACGCACCGGCCGTCCACCTCGAACGCGTCGTACCAGTCGCCGCCCACCCCGGCCCGGGCCGCCGCGGGGCGGTAGAAGGTCTCGATGCGCAGACCGGGCAGCTGGATCGACCGTTCAGGGAGGATGGCCTCCCGGAGGGATTCGGCCATCAGGTGCTCGTTGCGGTAGCGGAGCGCGTTCTCGATGGGGCGGGCGGCCCGCTCGGCGATGTCGGTGGCGAAGACCACGTCCTCGGCATCGAAGGCGGGGCGGTCCCCGGCCGCGCCGAACTGCAGGACGGCCACCACCTCGGCGGCGACGACCACCGGCACGGCCAGGACGGTGTGGGTGGGCTGGCGGGAGTCGGCGTCACGCACCGCTCCGGACACGCCGTAGTCGTCGAGCAGCTCGGGGGTCAGGGGTCGCACGTGGGGCCGCCCGGTGCGGTAGGCGACGGCCACCGGCACCGAGGAGTCGGGGGTCACCACGATGCGGTCCTCGGGGATTTCGGTGCCGGCCTTGGCCACGCTGACCCGCTCCAGGCCTTCGGGACCGGTCAGGTAGACGGCGCAGCTGTCGGAAAAATGGCCCACCAGGGTGTCGCTCAGGTCGTGGGCGACCTGGAACAGGTCGAGGGCCCGCCCGGCCCGGGCCGCCACCTCGGCCAGCAGGAGCAGCCGCTGGCGGGCGGTGTCGGCCTGACTGCGGGCCTGGGCCGCCACCAGCTCCGCCGAGCGGGCTTCGGCAGCGGCGCGCCGTTCGGCCTCGACGGCGGTGGCGTGGTGCAGGGCCTGGCCACCCAGGCTGGCCACCGTCAGCAGAGTGGCCCGCAGGTGCTCGTCGAATACCTGCGGCTGGTCCCAGGCGAACCCCACCACCGCCGATGTCCGTCCGAGCGGGTCGGGGACGGGCAGGGCGGCGACCGCCTGGCGTCCGGCGTCGCGCATGACGGCGAAGATGGCCGGGTATTGGCTCTCGAGTTCCTCCAGGCTCGACAGCAGCACCGGCTGTCCGGAGCGGTAGGCGTCGGTCAGCGGCAGCCGCTGGTCGACGTCTTGGACCGCGAAGCGGCGGCGGGCCGAGGCCTCCAGGTTCTGGTGGTGCAGGACCAGCAGCCGTGACCCCCCGGCGTCGGGTACGGCCACGTTGGCCGACAGAGCGCCGACCACGTCCCGGCCGAGCGAGGCGATCACCGCGGCGATGGTCTCGCGGGAGGGCAGGCCGACCAGGGCCCGGGCCAGAGCGGCGAGAGCACCGGCGGAGCGGGCCTGGCGGTCCATCTGGGCCGCGACCAGCGCCCGGCCGAGCAGGGCCGCCACGGCACACACCCGGCTCTCCATCTCGGCGTCGAACGGTCGGGACTCGGTCCACAGCACCTCGATGGCGCCCAGGCACCGCCCCGACGGATCCATCACGGGGACGGTCAGGCTGGCCCGGACCCCGACCTCGGACCAGGCGGCGGATACCGGCGGGAACCGGCGGGCGGCCGAGTCAGGATCGGGCAGGAGCACCGCGGCGCCCCGCTCGATCACCTCCCGGGAGGGAATCCACGCCTCGGCGCCCCCGGCGATCTGCAGTCTGGGACGGCGGGGCCAGCCGTGCACCTCGACCACCCCGTGCTCGCCGGCCACGATCACCGCCACGTGGGCGGCGCCGAACACCGCCGGCGCCGAGCGCACGACGGCGTCGACGGTCTCTGTCGGGCCCCCCGCCGCCGACACTGCGGCCACCAGCTCGGCCCACGCCACGTGATGATCGGGGTCGGCCCCTTCGGCCCCTTCGGCCACGCCCGGCCGGTCGACGCTCACGGGACCCGTCCGGGGCAGGGCGCCAAGCGCCGGTGCGGTGTCATGGTGACGTTGGGCTTCATGGCGCCAGGCTGACCCACCGGTCTCGTGCAAAGAATTCCCCGCCCTCCGAAGGCAACGGCCGGCGGCGCTGTGCCGGCAATTTAGCGCCGCCCCGTGGTCAAGAGTTCCACCGGGCCCCCGGACAGGAAAACTACGTCCGTCACCGTCAACACCGCTGCCAGGCAGTCGGGCTGACAGACCGAGCGGGACGAGTCAGGCGGTGATCAGACGGTGATCAGATGGTGAACGAGGTGGCCACGCCCACCAGGAGGGCGGCGCCGAGACCGACGTAGCCGAGCACCAGCCCCGAAACGGCCAGAACCCGGCCGTACTGCGTCCCCGACCGCATCTGGCGCAGAGCCACATGGCCGAAGATCACCGCCAGGAGGGAGCCGACCCACCACAGCCAGAGGATCCCCAGCACCAAGGAGGCGACGGCCAGGCCGTTTACCGGGCCGGCCACGGGCCGCGCCATCCAGTAGCCCGCCGGGGCCGGCCAGGATCTGAGCCGGGACCCCCACCAGCCGGAAGGGGCCGCCCCGGCCGGCGGGTAGGCGTACCAGCCCGGCGGCGGCGCCCCCCAGGGGTGGCCTTGTGGTCCGGCGGCCCCGGCGGCCC
>JAGWSF010000223.1 GCA_028876385.1 Acidobacteriota bacterium
CGACCTGGGCCCGGGGCCCCGCTCCAGCCGCCGGGGCCGCCACCCCAACCGCTACCGGTGCCGCCTCCTCCGCCCCAGTTGCTACCCGCGCCGGGGCTCCCCCAGCCGCCGCCTGCGGCGGGGCCGGAGCCGCTCCATGGGTCACCTACGCCGGGGTCGGGAACGGCGCCTGGAGCGGCGCCTCCTCCCCCGCCCCAGCCGCCGCCCGCGCCGGGGCTGCCCCAGGGGCCTCCCGCGGTGGGTTCGGCGCCGCTCGGGGAGGCGGGCTGGGTGAGCTCGGTCCAGCTGGTGCCATTCCACCAGCGCATGGATGTGACGGGATCGGCCGGGTCGGGATGCCAGCCGGGCGGGGGTCCGGGCGCGGTCATCTCGGCCTCACCGGCCGGCTCGGGGGGTGACCTGACCGCCCCGGTCCTGCCACCACTGGTCGAGCCGGCGCCCCGCCTCCTCCGGCCCGAGAGGGCCCTCCTCGAGGCGCAGCTCGAGCAGGAACTCCAGGGCTTGGCCCACATCGCGCCCGGGTCGGAGACCGAGGCGCTTCATGACCGCGTTGCCGTCGAGATCGGGGCGGATGGCCTTGAGCTCCTCCTGCTCACGCAGCTCGGCGATGCGAGCCTCCAGTTCGTCCATCCGCCGCGACAACGCCCGGGCCTTTGCCGCGTTGCGGGTCGTGCAGTCGCAGCGGGTCAGCTCGTTGAGCTGGTCGAGGAGGGGACCGGCGTCGCGCACGTAGCGGCGCACCGCGCTGTCGGTCCAGCCCATCCGGTAGGTGTGGAAGCGGAGGTGCAGCTCGACCAGGCGGGTCACGATCTCGGTGTCCTCGGTCGAGTAGCGCAGGGCCCGCATCCGGTCGCGGGTCATCCGGGCGCCGACGACCTCGTGGTGGTGGAACGACACGGCCCCACGCGGCCCGAACGACCGGGTCTTGGGTTTGCCGATGTCGTGGAACAGGGCGGCGAGGCGCAGGAGCCGATCCGGGGAGGTGTTCTCCACGACGGCGATGGTGTGAGCCAGGACGTCCTTGTGGCGGTGGATGGGGTCCTGCTCCACGGCCAGAGCCGGCAGCTCGGGTAGGAACTCCTCGGCCAGGCCGGTCCGCACGAGGAACCACAGCCCTTCGCCGGGCCGCTCCACGACCATCAGCTTGTCGAGCTCGTCGCGTATGCGCTCGTCGGAGACGATGTCCAGTCGGGCTCGCATGGTGATCACCGCGTCGACCAGTTCCTGATCGGGTTGGAGGCCGTACCCGGCGATGAACCGGGCGGCTCGCATCATCCGCAGCGGGTCGTCGCTGAAGGACTCCTCGGCGGCCAGGGGCGTGCGCAGGCGCTTGGCGGCCAGGTCGACCGCCCCCGAGAACGGATCGATGAGCTGCAGGTCCGGTAAGGACAGGGCCATGGCGTTGACCGTGAAGTCGCGCCGGGACAGGTCGGCGTCTATGGCGTCGGCGAACTGCACGTCGGGTTTGCGGCTGTCGGGGCGGTAGGCCTCGGCCCGGTGGGTGGTGACCTCGATGATCCGCCCCTCGGGGCTCTTCAGGCCGATGGTGCCGAAACGCTTGCCCTGGGTCCACACCGCGCTGGCCCATCCCGCCACCACCGCCTCGATGTCGTCGGGGCGGGCGTCGGTGGTGAAATCCAGGTCGGCTTCGGGTTGGAGCCGGTCGAGCAGAGCGTCACGCACCACCCCCCCGACCAGGTAGAGCCGGTGTCCGGCTGCCGCGAAGCGCTCCGCCATGGGGGCGGACTGCTCTATCAAGGGTCGCAGACGGTCGGGGACCACGACGATTCACAGTACCGGCGTTGGGGCCGCCCGCTCAGGCGTTAACGGCCCCGGATCCGATTCGGCGTGGGCCGTCAGGTGGTCGGCAGGAGGCCGGCCGACTGCAGGGCCACCCGGAAGTCGTGGGGGCTGGTGGCCGCGGCCAGGGCGGCGCGCAGGGTGACCTCGCCGCTCTTGAACAGGGCGAACAGGCTCTGGTCGAAGGTCTGCATGCCGTGGTACTCGCCGTCGGCGATGAGCTCCTCGATGGTCTCGCCGTTGGCCGCCGCCGGGTCCATGATGCGGTCGGCGATGCGGCCCGTGACGACCATGGCCTCGATGGCCGGGACCCGCCCGTCGCCCGAGGCGTGAGGCACCAATCGCTGGCTGATCACGCCTTTTAGGACCCCGGCGAGGGTGAGGCGGATCTGGGTCTGCTGGAAGGGGGGGAAGAAGTCGACGATCCGGTTGACGGTCTCGGTGGCGTTGGTCGTGTGCAGGGTGGACAGCACGAGGTGGCCGGTCTCGGCGGCCATCAGCGCGGCCGAGACGGTTTCCACGTCGCGCATCTCACCGATGAGGATCACGTCGGGGTCCTGGCGCAGCACCCGGCGCATGGCCTGGGCGTAGTCGCGGGTGTCGGTGCCGATCTCGCGCTGGCACACCACCGACCGCTTGTCGGGGTGGAGGATCTCGATGGGATCCTCGATGGTGATGATGTTGGCCGAGCGGGTCTGGTTGATGTGATCGATCATGGCGGCCAGGGTCGTGGTCTTACCCGAACCGGTCGGGCCGGTGACCAGCACCATGCCGCGGTTCTCCTCGGCCAGGCGGGTGACGATCGGCGGCAGGCCCAGGTCGAGCACCGACATGGCCGCCGGCAGGACCCGGCGCAGCACCATGGCCGCGCTGCCGCGCTGGCGGAAGGCGTTACCGCGGAAGCGGCCCAGACCGTCCACCGATAGGGAGAAGTCCGCCTCGCCGGTGCGGTGGAACTCCTCGATCCGGTCCACGGGCATGATCACCCGGAGGCACTCCTCCACCTCCTGGCGCTCGACAGGAGGGAACGGGGTGGGTCGCAAATCGCCGTTGACCCGGACTCTCGGAGCCGAATTGCCCTTGACGTGAAGATCGGAGCCGCCAACCTCAGTCACATGGGCGAGGATCGACTGCAAATCGAGCACGGTAGGGATATCGGGACGCGTGGCCCGCGGGTTGAGCCGGAAAAAGTTGGGGCCTTCAGCGGAGGGCTCTGACCGCCCCCCGGCCGCGAAAGCTACCGTGGTAGCACCGTGATCGAGCCTAGCCCCAGGTCGGGCCGGTGACTGCCGCGCCGGTCTCCGTAATCCGACGCGGTCGCGAACGGGCCCGCTTCGCGCCGTGGCGGGGGGACCGGGCCACGGCGCTGCTCACCGCCGCGCCGGAGGCTCCCCTGCTTTCTGTGGAATTCGTCCGCCACTGCCTCGAGACTCTGGCCGGACAGGGGTTCCACCGGGTGCGCACCGCGGCCTTGTCGCCGCTGGAGCAGTCCGGTTTTCTGGCTGCCGGGTTCGGTGTGGACGAGGAACTGTGCCTCCTCGCCGTCGACCTCAACAGCGGCCTGGAGCCGCTCGGCGAAGGGGTACGGCTGGCTCCGGCCCGGCGCTGGCGGCGCTCGGAAGTGCTGAAGGTGGACGCGGCAGCCTTCGACGAATACTGGCGTTTCGACCGTCTGGCCCTCGAAGACGCCCTGCTCGCCACCCCGGAGGTGCGCTTCCGGGTGGCCGCCCCTCCGCTGGGCCGGGTGCAGGGATACGCCGTCAGCGGGCGGGCCGGGCGGCGCGGCTACGTACAGCGCCTGGCCGTCCATCCCGGCGCCCAGGGCCACGGCACGGGCAGGCGACTGCTGCTCGACGGTCTGTGGTGGATGGCCGCGTCGGGGGTGACCCGGGCTTACGTCAACACCCAGAGCAGCAACGGGAACGCCCTTCGTCTCTACCGGTCGGTGGGCTTCGCCGACGAGGAAATCGGGCTGTCGGTGCTGTCGGCGGACCTCGGATGACGCCCGAGCGGGCGGTCCCGGCGCGGTACGGATCCAGCCGTTCGGCGGAGATTTCGGGGACCTCCGGAGTTGCCCCCTTTTCGGTCCTCAGCGCTCGGTCGGCTCTGTCGCGTCGGTCGGCTCTGTCGGGTCGGGTGGCTCGGGCCGGGCGGGTTACCGCCAGGGTGGGCGCGGTGCTGGCCGTGCTGGCCGTGCTCGTGGGCCTCACCGCCGGGAGCCCGGCGGCGGTGGCGGCAGTGGCGGCGGGGGAATCGGCCTCGGGTGCGCCCGCTAGCGCGGCGTCCGTCTCGGCGGGGGGTGTCTCCGGGTCGGCGGCGGGGAGCTCGGCGTCCGGAGGGCCCGGGTCGTCGTCGGTGGCCCTGGTCGGTCAGAGCCCCTGGGTGGTCGGTACGGGTCCGTACAACTTCCATCTGCAGCTCCCCGGGGCCGCCCCCGGGGCCCGCCTCGAGGTACGGATATTCGACCAGATGACCACCCGGACCGGTTTCCAGGCGGCCGCCGCCGGCCACATATACGACCGCTACTTCTACGATGTCGTGCTGCCGGTGAGCACCCTGTCGGCCGACGCCCAGGGCGGCTACGACGTGGTCCTGCCGGTCAATCAGGCGGCGGAGGCCGGCAACCCGTTCCGATCTCCGGTCTACATCACCGGGACGGGCGTCTATCCGGTGCAGTTCACCGTGTTCGACCAGAACGGCGCCAACCCCGGCTCCCCGCTGGTGAGCTTCATCACCTTCGTCCAGCAGTCGGTCTCGGCCGGCCAGATCACCCCCATCTCAGCGGCTTTGGTCATCCCCGTCGCCACGACGCCGACCGTCGGGCCGGGTTCGTCCATCGGCGCCCCGAGCCAGGCGGAGGTGACCAGACTGTCCGACCTGGCCGCCGTCCTGCGTGACGACCCGTCGGTGCCGGCCACGCTCCAGGTCGGCCCCCTCACCATCGACCAGCTGGCGGCGAGCAACACCGCCGCGGCCCACCAGGCCCTGGCCGCACTATCCGCCGCCGGCCATAGCGGCAACTATGAGATTCTGCCGTCCACGTACGCCCCGGTGGCACTCGAGGATTTATCATCGGCAGCCCTTCCGGGCGAGATCGACCAGCAACTGGCCGTCGGCTCGCAGACCCTCACCGCGGCCCTCGGTGCGGCGCCGGGGACCTCCACCTGGCTGGTCAACGGCCCCCTCGACGCCGCCACCTTCGCCCAACTCGTCGCCCACCGCGCCACCCGGGTGATTACTCCCGAAGCCGACCTGACGGCGCTGTCCAACCCCGGACAGATCACCTTCGCCTGGCCCACGGTGTTGAGCAACGACGGTCAGGCGGTGCAGTCGGTGGCCGCCGACTCCGGCCTGAGCGCGGACTTCACGCGCACCAGCTCGCCGGTCCTCGCGGCCAACGAGCTTCTGGCCGAGCTGGCCATGATCTACAGCGAAGCCCCGAACGCGGTGCCCCACCGGGGGGTGGCCATCGTGGCGCCGGCGTCGTGGAGCGCCTCCCCGGTGTTCGTCCAGACCCTGCTCGCGGGACTCCACGGGGACCCGCTCGTGACCGCCACCACCGCCACCGGGCTGTTCACTTCCATCGGCAGCCCGCAGGGCTACCGCGGTCTGGCCCACCCCCAGCAGAGCACCCCCGAGCCCTTCTTGGAGGCCAACGCCCGGACCATAGAGAGGGACCGGACGGCCATCGCCAACCTCGGGCACGTGTTCGCCGGGGAGCGGACCCTGTCTGAGACCCTCCAAAAGCGGCTCCTGCTGGCCGAGTCCCCCGATCTGACCGACGGTCAGAGGCAGGCCATCCTGGCGGTGATCGGGCAGGCCACGGCCAAGGTCTACACCGCCGCCACCCTGCCCCCCGCCACGTCCATCACCCTCACCGCGACCAAGAGCCAGCTTCCGGTGACCGTCCTGACCCAGGCCAGCAGCCACCCAAACATCGAGGTGGTGATGCAGAGCCCGCACCTGGCCTTCCGACCGTTCCAGCCGCCCAACGGGACCTGCGGGGTGATCAATGAGAGCACCGAGGTCTGCACTTTGACCCTGATGAGCCAGAACACCACGCTGAAGGTCCCCGTCGAGACCCGCTCGTCAGGGGTGTTCCCGCTGTACGTTTCGCTGCTGCCACCGGGCACCCCCTACAACAGCACGGACAACCTGCTCGTCACCCGCAAGGACACCATCCGCAGCACCGCCGTGTCGGGGGTGGCGCTGATCCTCATCGGCGTGGCCGGCCTGGCCCTGGTCTTCTGGTGGGGCCGGGACCTGCGCCGGGGCCGGCGACCCAAGGGGATGATCCCCGCCCCCGAGGCGGCGGACACCGATGACGTGGTCACCGCCGGCGATCCGCTCCTCGACGCCTTCTTCGACCTGCCCCCACCGGGCGCCGAAACGGGAGCCATGTCACCATCGCCGCTCCCCGGCGGTCCAAGCCCTACCACCCACCTGAACGGCCGCGGTCGCGGCCGGGAGACGAGGAGATAAGTGTCAGGCATCCGTGTAGTGACCGACAGTGCCTGCGACCTGTTGGACCAGACCCTCACCGAGCTTCACATCGGCCTGGTCCCGTTACGCATCAGGTTCGGTGACGAGGAGCTGATCGACCGGGACGAGCTGTCGACTAAGCAGTTCTGGGCCCGTTGCGCCGACAGCCCGGTCCTGCCCGCCACCGCCGCCCCCTCCCCCGGCCAGTTCCAGGCCGCCTTCGAGGCCATGGCCGACGAGGGCGCCGACGGGGTCGTCTGCGTCAATCTCTCGTCGAAGATGTCGGCCACCATCGAGTCGGCCCGCCAGGCGGCCCGGGCCTTGGAGGGACGCTTCCCGGTGCGTGTGGTGGACTCCCGGTCGGTCACCCTCGGTCTCGGTCTGGTCGTCACCGAGGCGGCCGGAGCGGCGGCGGGCGGCGCGTCCATCGACGAGGTGGAAGCCGTCGCCGAACGGGCCGCGGGGCGCATGAAGCTGTACGGGGCCATCGACACCCTGGAGAACCTGAAGAAGGGCGGGCGGATCGGAGGGGCGAGGGCGCTGCTCGGTTCGATGTTGTCCATCAAGCCGGTGATCGAGGTGCGGGACGGCGTGGTGGAGGAGGAGTCCAAGCAGCGGACCCGCAGCCGCTCGCTGCGCTACCTGGCCGATAAGGCCCGGGCCGCCGGTCCGGTGTCGCGCTTGGCGGTGTTCTCAGCCGACGCCCCCGACCTCGGCGAGTTCCTGACCCTCCTCGAAGGGGTCGAGCCTACGGAGGGCTCGACGCTGTTCGGCGACGTCGGCCCGGTGATCGGCACCCACGCCGGCCGGGGCGCCATCGGGGTGGCCTGGATACCAGCCTGACCGCGGCCTGACACGGCCTGACAACGGCCTGACAGGCACGCGATGAGGTTGGGGCGTCCCACAGGGGTAGCCTTTGGGCAACGTGGCCGGGTTTGACCAAACCATCCAGCCGCCGGGTGTCGGACGGATCCTGGCCGGTAGGTACCGCCTCGTGGCGCCCATCGCCCGCGGTGGCATGGCCGAGGTGTGGGAGGCCCACGACGAGGTCCTCTCCCGCCCGGTGGCGGTCAAGATCCTGCAGTCCCACCTGGCCGCCGACGGGGTCTTCCTGGAGCGCTTCCGCCGCGAGGCGGTGACCGCCGCCCGCCTGGCCCATCCGGGCATCGTCTCCACCTTCGACACCGGCGCCGACGCGGGGACGGCGTTCATCGTGATGGAGCTGGTGCGGGGCCGCAACCTCCGCCAGTGGCTCGACTCGTTCGGCCGGATGGAGCCCTGGCAGGCCGTGGCCGTCGGCCGCCAGGTCGCCGACGCCCTCTCCTACGCCCACCAGGCGGGGCTGGTCCACCGCGACATCAAGCCGGCCAACATCCTCCTCGTCGAGGACGAGTGGGGTGGCATGCGGGTCAAGGTCACCGACTTCGGTATCGCCAAGGCCGGTATGGAGGCGGGGGCCGATCTCACCCGCACCGGTATGGTGCTCGGCACCCCCAAGTACCTGAGCCCGGAACAGATCCGCGGCGCCGACCCCGACGCCCGAGCCGACCTGTACTCGCTCGGGGTGGTCATGTACGAGATGCTGGTCGGCTCCCCTCCCTACGTGGGCGAGACCGACATGGCCACCGCTCTGGCCCATCTGGGCGACAAGGTGCCCAAGCCGTCGGCGTCGGTGCGCGGCATCCCGAGCGGCCTGGACCGGGTGGTCTACGACCTTCTGGCCAAAAGCCCCGACCGGCGGGTCTCCTCGGGGATGGAGTTGCGCCGCCGCCTCGACGCGCTGGGGCCTCTAGGCCCTCCCGGTGGTGGCCGGGCTGGAGCCAAATCGGCGCGCCGGCGCGGCGAGGGCCGCCTGCGGGGTCCGGTCCCCTATCCGACCGGCCCGGTCCCCCCCGGGTCGGTGCCATCGGGCGGCCAGGCACCCGGGGGCCACGTACCCGGGGGCCACGTACCCGGGGGCCACGTACCCGGGGCGCCGCGGACCGGAGGGCTACCACCCGGGGTTCCGGCGCCGTTCCGGGCGCCCACCGGGGAACCCGTAGGTCCTCGACCGGCCGCTGCCGGTGCGTGGCCGGGGCCCGGCGGCGGACTCCCCCCCGGGAACCGGCCGCCGGCCGGCGAGATCGACCTCACCGCCACCGCCGCCCTGCCCGGGCTGATTCTGCCGCCCGGAGCCAGTGAGCCCACCACCGCCCTAGCCGGCCCCCAGTCGGCCACGGCCGGGCCCCATGTGTTCGCCGCCGTGCCGCCGCCCCCACCCCCGCCAGGGCGGCCGGGGTGGAGCGGACCGACCTCGTCGGGTAGCGCCGGCACCGATCCCACCGGCGTCGATGTCACCTCCGTCGACGCCGCTTCCGTCGGGCCGGTCCCCTCCGGGTCCACCACCCTCGTCGGCCCCTCCCCCTGGGTCGGGACCGACCCCACTGTCGGGCCGGTTCCGGTGGGCGGGGTTCCGGTGGGTTCGGGCGCCCACGGCGCCGCAGCTGGGGGCGCCGCTCCGCTAGGGGTGGCCGCCCCGCCGATCGCCGCCCCGGCCGGCGGTGGCTCCACCGACCAGTTCGGCGTGACCGCCCCGGGGCCGGCTCGGGCCCGGGCCCACCCGGCTCGGAGAGCCGAGCGCACCGTGGGGCTGGTGGTCCTCGGCCTGGTGGCGCTCGGCGCCATCATCGCCGCCGGGCTGGTCCTGGCCCGCGGCGGCCCACATCACGCCGGCGCGCCCGGAACGGGCGGCGCGGTACAGGGCTCCTCGGTGCGGGTGACGGCGGCGTCGGTCTATCTCCCGGTCCTGCACCACACCCTGGACAACTCCGCCCAGGCCGGCCTGGCCATCGACGGCAACCCTGCCACCGCCTGGTCGACCGACCAGTACCGCTCCAGGGCCTTCGGCAACCTGTACCCCGGTATCGGCCTGGTCGTCGAGCTGTCGGGATCGGCGGTTCTGCACTCGCTGCAGGTCACCTCACCTACTTCCGGGTGGTCGGCTTCGGTGTACGTGTCGGCGACCGACGTACCTACCGGCCAGCCGGTGAGCTCCTGGGGGACACCCACGGACTCCCACAGCTCCATCCAGGGCAGCGCCACCTTCGACCTGAAGAGCCGCACCGGACGCTACGTCCTGCTGTGGATCACCTACCTGGGCACCGACCGGTCCACCCAGGTCGCCGAGCTGAAAGTCAGCTGACCCCCGACCCGACCCGACCCGACCCGACCCGGCCCGGCCCGACCGCCCCGCCGGGCCGGCCCTGGGGCCCACGACGACGGCCGCGGCCACCCTCGCCGCCACCCACGGAGAGGGAGGTCACCAGCTGGGTAGGCTCTGGCCATGACATCTCCGTCGCCGGGTCCGTCGGGAAGCGACTGGCCGGCCGAAGTCGCTGCCCGGATCGACTCGTTGGTGGGCACCGTCAGGGACAAGACCACGGTGCCGGCCACCACGGCCGCCCGGGGGGTGGTCTACGGGCTGATCGCCGGGGTGCTCGGGGCGGCCATCGGCATCCTCATGGTGGTGGCCGTGGTCCGACTCCTCGACGTGTACCTGCCCTTCCAACCCCGCGGCCGGCGGGTCTGGGTGGTCGACGCCGGGGCCTCGGCAATATTCCTGGGTCTCGGGGCGTTTCTCTGGCGCAGAAGGCGTCCTCGCGCCGACTGAAGACGACCAGACAAGGGACGGGCAGAAACCATGAGTGAAGACGGTGTTCGGGACATACTGATAATCGGGTCCGGGCCGTCGGGTCTGACCGCGGCCATCTACACGGCCCGCGCCAACCTGGCGCCGCTGGTCATCGAAGGCCAGCCGTCGTCGACCAGCGACCAGCCCGGTGGCCAGCTCATGCTGACCACCGACATCGAGAACTTCCCCGGATTCATCGAAGGGTTGGCCGGCCCGGAGCTGATGGGCAACATGAGAGCTCAGGCCGCCCGCTTCGGCGCCGAGTTCCTCACCACCAAGGTCGACCGGGTCGACTTCAGCTCCTCGCCGTTCAAGGTTTGGGCCCCCGACCCTTCCACCGGGGAGCCGGTGGAGCACCGGGCCCGAGCGGTGATCGTCTCGACCGGGGCCCGCAGCTTGATGCTGGGCCTCCCCGCCGAGGAGCGCCTGCTCAGCCGCGGTGTCTCCACCTGTGCCACCTGCGACGGCTTCTTCTTCCGGGGCCAGGACATCGCCGTCATCGGCGGCGGGGACTCCGCCCTCGAGGAGGCCATGTTCCTCACCAAGTTCGGCGAGACGGTCACCGTCATCCACCGCCGCAAGGAGTTGAGGGCCAGCAAGATCATGCAGGACCGGGCCTTCAAGAACCCCAAGATCAAGTTTGTCTGGGACAGCACGGTGACCGACATCATCGGCGACACCAAGGTGGAGGCCCTGCAGCTACGCAACCTGGTGACCGGTGAGGAGTCACGACTGGCGGTGAGCGGCGTGTTCGTCGCCATCGGTCACGTCCCCAACACCTCTCTGTTCGAGGGTTGGTTGGACATGGACGCCAACGGCTACCTGGTCACCGCTCCCGGCTCGACGGCCACCAACATCGAGGGTGTCTTCGCCGCCGGCGATGTCCAGGACCACACCTACCGCCAGGCCATCACGGCGGCGGGCAGCGGCTGCATGGCGGCCATCGACGCCGAGCGTTGGCTGGAGGCCTCGGCCAGCTGATCCAGCCGTTACCTGGGTCGGTCCGGTTGGAGCCGGGGAATGGGCCGTGTGCGGGCGGTGTTCCTATGCACAGGCCCCGGGACGGTCCCACGGGTCGAAGCGAATCTAGAAAAAAGGCGATGCCAGTGGCGCAAGAGTTGACTCTCACCGATCAGACCTTCGATGAGGAGATCCAAGCGGCCAGCGAGCCGGTCCTGGTGGACTTCTGGGCGGAATGGTGCGGCCCGTGCAAGATGGTCGCCCCCATCCTCGACGAGATCGCAGACGAGCAGGCCGGCAAGTTGAAGCTCGGCAAGATCAACATCGACGAGAACCTCGAGCTGGCTCGGCGGTTCGACGTGATGAGCATCCCCACCATGATCCTCTTCAAGGACGGGGAACCGCAGCTCCGTATCGTCGGGGCCAAGGGCAAGGGACAGCTACTCCAAGAGCTTCACCCTTACCTCTGATCAGCGATATCCACAGGGTTAAACACAGTCTGTGGATGAGATAGACCCGAAGGACCCTTAGCTATTGCTTAAGGGTCCTTCGTATTTTTACTGCGATTTCCTGTTTTTCCGCCGGCTGGGAGCTCGTGTCGCTGCAGGGGGGAGGGGGCTCAGTCCTCAGGTGCCGGGTCGGTCATGGCCCGGTAGATCCGCTCGAGGTCCTCGAGAGATGCGAACTCGATGGTCACCTTGCCCCGCTTGTTTCCCAGCTCCACCTTCACCCGGGTGTCGAGATGGGAGGACAGCAGGTCCTCCAGCTCCAGGATGCCGGGTGGCCGCAGCTTGGACTGGCGGGCTGAACGCTCGGTGGGCGCTCCCCCGAGCGAGTTGCGGTCCTTGATGGCTTCCTCGACCGCTCTGACCGACATCTGCTCAGCGACGGCCCGGCGGGCCAACGACTCCTGGAAGGCCCGGTCAGGGGTGCCGAGCAGGGCTCGGGCGTGTCCGGCGCTCAGCTGCCCCTCGCTCACCAGCTTCTGCACCCCGGGCGGCAACTGGAACAATCGCAGGGTGTTGGTGATCGACGCCCGGCTGCGGCCCACCCGGGCCGACAGCTGCTCGTGGGTCAGACCGAAATCCTCGATCAGCTGCTGGTAGGCCCCCGCCTCCTCCAAGGGGTTGAGATCCTGGCGGTGGAGGTTCTCGATGAGGGCCTGCTCCACCCGCCCGAGATCCGACACGCTACGCACGATGGCCGGGATGCTCTGCAAACCCGCCCGCTTGGCCGCCCGCCAGCGACGCTCACCGGCGACCAGTTCGTAGCGGCCGTCGGTGATCTCGCGGACCAGGACCGGCTGGAGGATACCGACCTCTCTTATGGAGGCCGAAAGGGCGGCCAGGGACTCCTCGTCGAAGGTGGCCCGAGGCTGGTGCTGGTTGGGCTCTATGGCCGACACCGGAACGTCGAGGAGGGCCGACGTACGGTCCCCCATCACCTCGGTGGGTATGAGGGCGCCGAGGCCCTTACCTAACCCGCTGCGGCGCGCCACCGCTCACCTCCTTGGCCAGTTCCCGGTAGGCGATGGCGCCCCTCGAGGAAGAGTCGAACGTGGTGACCGGCTGACCGAACGACGGGGCCTCCGAGAGCCGGACGGTGCGAGGCACGACGTTGCGGCAGACCCGGGTCCCGAAGTGCTCCCGGACCTCCTCGGCCACCTGCTCGGCCAGCTTGGTACGGGCGTCGTACATGGTCAGGACGATGGTGCTCACCTCTAGCTTGTTGTTGAGATTGGACTTCACCAGGTTGACGTTGCGCAGCAGCTGGCTCAGGCCCTCCAAGGCGTAGTACTCGCACTGGATGGGCACCAGGACCTCCCCCGCCGCGGCCAGGGCGTTGACCGTGAGGAGACCGAGGGAAGGCGGGCAGTCGATCAGCAGGAAGTCGAAGTCGGCCTCCACGGTGGCGAGCGCCCGCCGCAGGCGCAGCTC
This sequence comes from Acidobacteriota bacterium, assembly GCA_028876385.1. Lineage (GTDB taxonomy): Bacteria > Actinomycetota > Acidimicrobiia > Acidimicrobiales > Palsa-688 > JAKCDU01. The sequence goes on from JAGWSF010000223.1 coordinate 12,850, forward strand.
GCGACTGAACACGGGTACCAGCTCGATCTCGGCACCGGCCAGGTCGATGGTGGCCGGAACCACGAAGAGATTCCGCAGGGTGGTGGGCTCGATGACATCCTCGATGGGTACGTCGTGGAGGATGACGTCGTACACCGAGGCGTCGAGGTTGCGCCCGTTGATGCCCAGCCCGGTGGTGGCGTTGCCCTGGGGGTCGAGGTCGATGACCAGCACCCTGTAGCCCAGCTCGGCCAAGGAGGCGCCGAGGTTCACGGTGGTCGTGGTCTTGCCGACGCCGCCTTTCTGGTTGGCCACGGCCAGGCAGCGGGGCAGCGGATGATCGACGGCACCCGGGTGGCGAGGGCGACCCTGCTCGTCGAGACCGACGCCCGGGTCGGCGTGCTCGGCGGCTCCACCACCACCACCACCACCACCGACACCGGATGCCGAAGGCGGGTTGGCATCAGCCGTCCCCCGGAGGGTGGCCTCCAGGATGTCGTCGAGGTCGGGCGGCACGGCGACTCGGGACACACCGGGGCCGGCGTCCGGGATGGGCCGTCGGGAGGAGGCCGGGTGGCTGGTGGACACTCCCGGGTCGGCGGGGTCGGGGATGGTCGACCCGGGGATGGTCGACCCGGGGATGGTCGAGCCGGGGATGGTCGAGCCGGGGACCGTCGAGCCGGGGATCGGGCCGGGGACGGTCGAGCCGGGGACGGTCGAGCCGGGGACGGTCGAGCCGGGGATGGTCGAGCCGGGGATGGGGTCGGAATCGCCCGTTGAGTCCGTCAAGTCCGTGACGGACACGGAATCTACCGGTCGGGCGGCCAAGCCCGAATCGGGGTTCCCAGAGGGGTCCGACCCCGGGTCTCCCGTGGAGCTCATGATTGCCTTGCCGTGGGCGGGGTGCTTAGACCTGACGCGGTCAGAGTCCGGGCTGGTGAGCAGGGATTCATCGCCACCTCCATTGAGGTTGATTGATTCCGCCGGGCCGCTCGCGGCTGATCCGCCTGGGTCTAGCCGGAGGTCAACCACCTCAGGCGCCCCTGTCGCTTCGGCATCAGGAGCATCCGCCCGGTCCGGGGTGTCAGGAGGACCAGGTCGCGGCTGATGGGGGGGCGTCGCGGCTACCGCCGGGATCGCATCGGCGCGGGTGGCTGTCGGAGGGGACCCGGTGGACCCCTCTCCCCGACTCCCACCAGCGCGCAAGCGATCAAAGATTGACCGGGCTCGATCTGGCTGAGCAGGGAGTTCGGTCACTCCCCCATCCTCACTGGTACAGGGGTCTTATGCAAGGACTGCACCTGATGTTTCACGTGAAACAGGGTGGTGGGTGGTCCCGTCGCCAACGCGGCGGTCCGGTCACGAAGAGGGGGGAGTGGCCCGAAGAGAAATGTTGGTACCGGCCGTTGCGGTGTGGATGGTGCCCTGGGTCCCGTCACGATATTGCACTTTGAATCCGGTGATCTTGACAACACCGGAGGTCAGGGGAACAACGCCCAAGGCGACCGATCCGCCGTCGCCCGGATTGACCTGCACAGGGTGGAAGACATCCGGGTGGCCACACAGTGTCAGGCGGTCTGACATGCCCTCGCTGCTCTGCGGCGCACACACCAAGATGAAAGTCACCCCGGGCGCCGAGTCCCGGGCCAGAATCGGGCTTATGGCGGTGACAGTTATGGGGCGTAGGGAGGAGATGGCGGGCGACACGTAGGTCACCTGCCCCACTACGGCTTGCCCGGTCAACCCGAAACCCACCTTCCGGAACGCCGATCCTGGGCTACTCGGCCACAACCACCAGACCAGGGCACCGACCAGGATGGCGAGAGCTACGAGGAGAGCCACCAGACGCCGCCCGCGGGGGAGCCGCCACCTTCGACGCGGACGGCTGGGCCCGGCATCACCACCAGCAGTGTCGGCGGGCGGCCCTCCATCCGGCTCGGCAGCATCCTGTACGTTCACCACTCCTACCGTAGCCAGCCTGGGTCCTCTGCACCCGCCCTGTCCCATCCGGCCCGGTTACCGAGGTCACCGGTCCTCGGGGTGCTCGGCCAGGTGTGAGATCCGCCGATGGGCCGCAGAGGTCCGGCACGGGGTCGGCACACGTCACCGCTGAGAGAAGGTCGAGGCGATGGCCTACGGCTCCTGCGAGGTCCGGGGAACGGCTCCTATCGGGCGCCATGAGCGGCCCCGGCTGGCGGTCCTCACCGTCGAAGTCGGGCAGAGCACTGCTGATCCAGCCGCTCGAGCGTCGCCTCCATGGCCGACTGCCATCGGGTTCCCCCGCGGACAGCTCGCCTCAGCCACGGCGGAGAGTTTGAACAGTCGAAGGTCTCGGTAACCAGTGTGGCTGCTCCGTCGGGCTCCAGGCTGAAGCCCCAAACGTGCTGGCCCGTCTCACTCAGACTCTCGACATCCTCGTCTCGGGTGCCGGCGGACATGGCCGGCGCCCAGGCGATGCGGCGGGAAGGCTCGAACTCGACCACGGTGTTGGTCATCTCGTACTCGCCCATTTCGTCGTTGTGCATACGGATGACGAAGCTCTGGCCAGTCCCCGTCACGGTTGATCTGGTGACGGCGTAGCGGAGCATGCCTGATCCATCGATACCCGGATGGCGGGTGGGATCAGTCAGAACGGCGAAGATCTCATCGGCGTCTGCCTCTATGCGCCGGGATACCGACACGCTGGTCGGCTCGGCCTCGGACATACTCATGAATCCCTCCCTCTCTCATCGGCTAGAGCCATCGGGTGGTCGCGCTAGAGACGGCCAACCCGGTTAGTCGGTGCTCGTGCGCATCGCCGGGGTACGGCTAGCGGATTCCAGGCGCCGGGCCCACCCAGGTCGGAGGCGCCTCCCTGCCTGATGTGCGGGCCCGGTCTGAGTCATACCCGATCGGGCCGGCTGTCAGCGACATTCGGTGGGCGGAACCGGGCCCGCCCCGGTGCTCGCACCGAGTCCTCAGATGGGCCGGGTGGGTAAGGGGTAAGGGTGCCCGTCGAGGGTACCGGTGTCAGAACCGGGGGGTTCGGGATGCGGTTGGAGGCGGGACCACACGAGTTGCCCGCTGCCTCCCGGCACCGGCGCCGTAAGGTTCACCTGCGTGTCGGGGACGTCATGGTCGTGGCCCTGGGCACAGTCGGGTTGGCAGTCGTTGTAGACCAGGGTTCCCATGCCGCTGGCCTCGGTATCGGTCCAGCTCGTCCAGCGGAGGTCCTCGAGCAACAACCCGTAGTCGGCGCAGGCCAGGACGATCTCGCTCGGCTCGAGGGTAGGCGTCTGGCAATTGCCGTAGACCAGGATGGCCGGGTTGGTCGGGCCCGGCCCGGCCGTGCTGGAGCTGGTGGGCGAAGCGGCCTGGCCGACGGGGGTGGTCGACGCCGCGCTGGTCGAGACCTCGGTCGTCGTGGTCGTAGGCGTCGACCGAGTGCTCGTGACGGGAGCGGGTCCGGCCGTCGCGGAGGACGGCGGATATCGTCCCGATGACTGCGAGGGACTCCCCGCCGGGCTTCCGGGGCGCCCGCAGGAGGCACCGATGAGGACCAAGGTCAGGGCCAGTGAGATTTCCCACCACCGATATGGGGCCGGTCGCACGCCTCTCTTACGCTCCAGGGTGGCCGCCGGTTCCCCGGCCGACACACCGGATCGCAGTCATGGCCGTACACATCCCCACCGACGGATGCGGCCACTACCAGTCAGCTTTCCTGTACGCCCGGATGAAGGGCCATGTTCGGGTTCACGGCGGTCGGGATGGGTGACAGCGACCGGACCTTCCGCCTCCACCAGGGTCGAATCCTGGATATCACCCTGCCGTCCCCTCCTGTCACCAAGGGATGGCAGCCCCCCAAACCAGTGCGCCGACCGTCCTGTCGGTGCTCACCTTCATCGCTCCGTGGTCGCGGGGTTTACGGTTACGCTGCGAGCCTCCCAACCGGGCCGGACACAGGCTGTCGCTTTCTACCGTTGCTCATAGGGGGCGCGCGCCGGCTGGGGGATTCTGGATCGATGTGACCGGCTGATCCCCGTGCAAGGTGCTGGCGCGCCCAGGCGCTCAAGGTTTGTGCCCTGAGACCCTTGCGACCGAGACGGTATCCCGCGGCTCCGGGAACCGGGCCATCGAGCCAGCAACTGACCCCCCATGCCCCGGGCCGCCGGTCGTGAAGCGGGCTCTCCGCTACCCCCGGGACTGGCTGTCCGTCGACGCCAAGAGGGCGGCCGACGCGATGTCCCAGGCGGCCGGGCTGGATGCCGCCAGGAGTCCCGCAGTCTGCTGAGCCGGCTGGTAGGGAGTTCCGTCCAAGCGGCGGGCCACGCCGCCTCCCTCGCTGAGCAGTAGGACGCCGGCGGCGTGGTCCCAGGGGAGGGTCCGCCAGAAGAGCACGAACTCCTGGTCTCCTTCGATGATGGCGGGGTAATCCACGCCCGCGCACACCCGGCCGGCACCCACCTGGCCGAACCGGTGGCGGTTGCCGTCGACCCGGCGGGCCACGTCGCCTTCGAGGAATCGCGTTAGTACCGCGCCGCGCATGTCGCCGATGGGAGGTGTGGGCAACGTGCGGCGGAAGGGCGCCCCGTTACGTAAGGCGCCCTGACCCAGTTCGGCCAGGTACATGACCTCATCCACGGGTCGCCAGATCCACGAGGCGACCGTGGTGCCCTCGTCGACCAGCGCGACCATGACCGCCCAGTCCGGACGGCCGGCCACGAAGTTGGCCGTTCCGTCGAGCGGATCGACCAGCCACACCCGGTCTCGGCCGATGGCGGCGAGCGGCGACGGATCTAGCGAGGATCCTTCCTCCCCTACGACCGGGATGCCAGGAAGGATGTCTGCGAGACCGCGCGCCAGCAGCGCCTCGGCCTCCTCATCGGCCACGGTGACCACCTCGCCGGGCGACTTGATCCGCACGTCTCCGCTCCGCAGGGCGCTGAAGCGAGGCTCGATGACAGCCGCGCTGACCTCCTGCACGAGGTGCTCGACCCGCTCCATCAGGTTGGTCGTTCCCGGCCCCATCGACCTATCCTGGCATGCCCCAGACCGGTGATAGCTGACCGGAGGAGACCGACCGGACCCGGTCGGGGCTGCGGAGAACACAGGCCCCATGTTCCACGTGAAACGACTGCGGCAGCCCTGGAACCGAGCCGTGCACTCACCCTCTAGGTGGTGAGGTTTTCAGAACAGGGGACGCTTGGCGGGGATTCCGACCCGTCGCGGGAAGCGGTCGGGGCAGGGCGAAAGCTGTCGGAGAACCTGGAAGCAGGACGGCTCGGTGATCCGGGGTCCGACCTCCAACCCGAGTGGCGAAAGTCTCTCCGGGGGCCAGCGGTCGGAGACGTCAGGCGGCTCGGCCACGATGAGATGTCCTCCCACCTCGAGGAAGGGCGAGGCGCACTCGGCGGTGACCGCCGGAGCGGCGAACGAACGTGAGACGACCAGGCTGAACCTGGCCCGGAGATCGGGCCGGTGCCCGGCCTCCTCGGCCCGGGCTTCGATGACCTCCACGGCGGGCGCCTGCTCGGGCCGGGACAACTGGTCCACCGCCGAGCGCAGGAACGAGCAGCGGGTGGCGCTCCCGTCGAGCAGGAACCACCGCAACATGGGGAGGGCCACGGCCAGGACCAGACCGGGCACCCCGCCGCCGCTACCGAGGTCAAGGGCGGCCCGGCCGTCGGACGGGCAGATCGGCTCTCGACCTTCCGGTCCCCGGCCGAGCACCGTAAGCAGGTCCAGGGAGCGCACGATGTGGGCGCTGACCGGCCCCGGGCCGAGAAAACCCCTCTCCCGACTCTCCTCCAGAACGGACAGAAGGGCCCCGTAGGGCCCTTCCCCGAGAATCTCTACCGGATGTGACGGCTCGGTCACATCAGCCGGGAAGTACCACGACCCGCCGGCGGGGCTCCTCACCCTCGGAGATGGTCTGGACGCCCTCGATGGCCGAGATGGTGTCGTGCACCACCTTGCGGTCCACGGCCGACATCGGCTCGAGAGCGGTGCGGTTCCCGTTGGCCTTCACCTGCTCGGCGACCTGGGTGGCGAAGCGGGTGAGCGCCTCGGTCCGCTTCTGGCGGTAGCCGCCCACGTCGACGTAGATGTGGCCGTTGCTGCCGCCGGTCTCGTTGAACACCACCGTGCGGGTGAGGTTCTGGACCGCCACGAGAGTGGCGCCCTTGGGGCCGATGAGGATGCCCAGGTTGGGGCCGGTGAGCTGGATCTCCACGGTGTCGTCGTCGGGTTGCGCCAGGCTCACCTGAGCCTCCAGCCCGAACTCTGCCGTCAGCTGAGTGAGGAAGTCGACGGCGACCTCCCCCTGACGGGCCATATCTACTTCCACCTCGGGTCCTTTCCCTGATAGGTCATCATCGTCATCTTCGGAGTCGAGGCCGGTATCGCCTCCGGGGGACCCGACCGAAGATCGGCTCCGCTTACGATTGCGGTTGCGCTTGCGTGGAGCGGGGCGGTCCGGGTCGCCCGATTCGACATCGGCGTCGCCGTCCGGCGATCCGTTGGTGTCCTCCGCTTCGGCGGTATCGGCCCTGGGTGCCCGGGCCGTACGGACGGCGCTCCTCGGCGCCACCGTGGCGGTTTCGTCACCGGGTCCGGTATCGGAGGATCCCGCCTCGTCGGCGGTGACCGGGCTGGCTGCGGATCCCGTGGTCGAGCCGCGGCTGCGGCCCCCGTTGGCGCCGGCGGCACCCCCAGCACCCCCAGCTCCGTTGGCGGCTGTGGTGGCCGCCGCGGCTGTCCCTTCGTTGGCTCGGCGCCGGCGCTCCCGGTTGCGTCGCTCCTCCTTGGCCCGCGGCGCGGTAGGTCGGACCCGGGCCCGTACCCGAGCCTCGCTGCGCAGGCGACCGAACAGCCCGGTCTGGGCGTCGGCTACCACCTCGAACTCGGCGTCGGCCTCGTCCACGCCGAGCTCGTCGAGGGCCTTGTCCTTGGCGTCCTGGACCGATCGACCGGTCGTCTCTACCCACTCCATCTCAGCGCCCCCGCCGCTTGCGGTTGGGCCGTCCGGCCGGCGGCCGGTTGGCGGGGCCACCAGCGCCCCGTCCGTTGGCGCCGCCCTTACCGGCGGTGCTGCCGTTCATTCCCTTGTCTGCATTGCTCACGCCGTTGCTCTTTCCCCCTGAGTTGGGTGTTCCGTTAGCTCGGTTGGTTGGGTTGCGGTTGGTCGAAGATCCCCCACCGCCGGCCTTGCCGGTGCCGTTCTTCTGGGCTCCGGAGCCGCCGCCCTTCTGGCCCTCGGGAGCGCCTTTCTGGCGGGCTTCCTGCTGGGCCCGTTGCTGATCGGCGGCCTGAGCGAGTAGGTCCCGGAAGCGGCTGCGGCCTCCCGCCTGGCCACCCTTGGGGGCCGGGGCCGCCCCACCGCCGCCACCCTGGGCCCGCCGGGGCGGGGTGTAGCCGGGCCGCTGGCGCTCCCGCTCGTCGATCTCGTGGGTGAGCTCCTCGACCTCCACGACCTCTTGGGCGACCAGGGTCCGCACCTTCGGGTCGAAGCGGTACATGGCGTCCTGCTGCACGATGCGGCAGATGTTGGAGGTGGCGTAGTAGACGATCACGCCGGCGGGGAACTTGATGCAGAACAGGGCGAACAGGGGAGCGAAGTACTTCATCATCCGCATCTGCGGATTGACGTTGGCGCTGGCCTGATTGCGGTTCATCATCATGGCCGACTGCAGGTACGAGGTCCCGGCCATGACGAGCAGGGCGATCCAGAACGGCGCAGCCGCCAGGATGCCGTTGTGGGGGCTCAGGGCCCCCTTGGACAGGTCCATCCCGAACGCCACCAGATGGCCGTGGGCCGCCTGGATGGAGTGGTACATCTTGGTGTGGCTGTCGAGGTACTTCGGCATGGCCGTCACCACGCCGTCCTTGGTGACGGTATGGCTCAGCCCGTCGATAACCCGGAACAGGGCGAAGAACACCGGGAGCGGGAGCAGCATGGGCAGGCAGGACCCGAAGGGACTGACGTTGTGCTCCCGGAAGAGGTCCATCTGGGCCTGGGCGAAGGCCTGCCGGTCGTCCTTGTGCAGCTGCTGGAGCTTCTTGAGCTCGGGCTGGAGCTTCTGCATGGCCAGCATCGACCGGGTGCTCTTCAGCGTGAGCGGCGAGATGATCACCATCCACAGCAAGCTGAGGCCCATGATGGCGACCCCGTAGTTGGGTATCACCGAGTAGATCCCGGCCAGGACCCACGCCAGGGGTTTGGCGATCGGGTCGAGGATGCTTCCGCTCGAATGCGACGTCTTGGCCACCGTGGTGGTGGTCGTGGCCGCTGCATGAAGAAGCGAGACGAGGTGGATCATGACGCCCTTTTCATTCCGGTACGGGGTCGTAGCCACTCGGGCCGCCGGGCCGGCACCGACCGAGGCGCCGGGCCGCCAGGCCCAGACCTCGTCGGGTGCCGTGGAGTTCGACGGCTTCCAGGGCGTACTGAGAACAGGTGGGGGTGAAGCGGCAGGGTGACACGTGTCCGCTACGGAGCAACTGGTACAGCCGGATCAGTGAGGTCAGAGCCCGGGTCACCAAACCCCGCCGGCGGTCGGCGGAGGCCATCTCCGGGTCGGTGGCCGGGGCGGCATCATCCGGGGACGACCCCAGAAGGGTTTCAGTGCTCTTCATGCTCTGTCAAGCTGCTTCATGATCTGATTCACCAGATCTTCCAATTCGGAAAAAGAGAGGCGGGCGGCGGGGGGCGCCACGCCGAGAAGATAGGCGCCGGGCCGCAGGCCGGGGGCCAGTTGGCGCATGAGCATCCGCAACCGCCGTCGTAGACGGTTACGGACAACGGCCGATCCGACCTTCCTGCCGATCGTGAACGCCACGCGCGGCGGTTCGGTCGGGTCGCCAGGGACCCAGGATACCCAGAGCGGTCCCTGACGACCACGCCGGCCACGGCGCAACGCCTCGAAGGTATCCCTACGGTCGATTCGCCAGATTACGCCGACAGGCGCTGGCGACCCTTGAGACGGCGGGCCTTCACTATGGCCCGCCCGGCGCGCGTCGCCATGCGGTGACGAAAGCCGTGGCGCTTGGCTCGCCGGCGGTTGTTCGGTTGGTACGTTCTCTTCACTCATCGCCTCCTCGGTCCGGGGCCGTGCTACCGGTCGCCGGTACTCCCGGGCGAAAGAAACCCGCGTCTGCCGACGGGGCCCTCGGGCACAACGATCGATGGTACCCGAGGGCGCCGGCCACCGCCAAGCGGCCACCCTCCGTCCTGGGCCGGGGCACCCGGGCCAACGACGCGCCGGGTCCCAGACCGGGCCGGGGCCCAACACCTAGGCTGGCCGGGCGATGCAGAGTGCTGCCCCGGCCGTGGCCGCGAGCGTCTCGGCGGTCACGACTCTCCCCCCGCCCGGCTCCACCACGACTGCCCCCGTCACCACCGTGGGGGGGGCGACGACCACGATCCTGCCCGGGACGACCACGACCACGTCGAGTGGCGCAACCACCACCACCCCGCTCACCACCACCACCACGGTGGCCCACCCGACCACGTCGGTGGCCCACACCACCACCACCGTCGCCGGGTTGGCCCACCCCGCCGCCGCGGCCACCACGACCACCACCCCGGCGGTGGCCGCGCCGAGCGCCCTGGCCAACGACCGGGGGGTGATCCACCAGGCCGTCTTGAACCTCGGTGGCAGCAAGAGCGCCGCTCACACCGCCCAGATCTACCTCGACGCCCCCATCAAGGTCCTGGTCATCCTGGTGGTCGCCTTCATCCTGGCCCGCCTGGTCAGCCGCCTGTCGCACCGCCTGGTCAACGGCCTGCGCCTGGTCTCGCCCCTGGTGCAGGCCACGCCGAGGGGGGCGGCCCGGGTGCAGACGCTGGCCGGGGCGTTCACCTCGGTCTTCCGGGCCCTGATCTGGATCGTGGCCTTCCTCGAGATCCTCAACGAGTTCAGCATCAACCTGGTGCCCTTCGTGGCCACCGCCACGGTCATCGGGGCGGCGGTCGGCTTCGGCGCCCAGACCCTCGTCAAGGACTTCCTGTCGGGGGTCCTGCTCCTGGCTGAGGACCAGTACGGGGTGGGGGACCACATCGCGGTGGGAACCGGGGTCAACCTCATCGCCGGCACCGTCGAGAGCGTCAACCTGCGGGTGACCCGCCTGCGGGGTCTCGACGGAGGGGTGCTCTACATACCCAACGGTGACATCCGCACCCTGAGCAACGACACCGAGACCGACAGCCAGGCGGTGGTCGACATCCTCGTCCCGTTCGGCACCGACCTGCTGGCCGCCGGGATTTCCGCCCAGGAAACGGCCCGGCGGATGGCGGAGGAATCAGACTGGGAGCACGAGTTCACCGGGCCCCCCTACTTCGCCGGGGTGCCCGATGCGTCGGGGGCCAACGGGATCACCATAAGGATGGTGGCTCTCACCCGTCCCGGTCAGCACATGCGGGTGGGGCGCGAGATGCGCCTCCGGATCGCCGACGAACTCCGCCGGTCGCACATCGCCTGGGCGCCCGACGACGCCACACCGGCGCCGACCCTCGGCGCCGAGCAGGTGAGCCGGGCCCGGGCCGAGCAGCGCCAGGCCGAACGCGAGACGGTGGCGCGCATCCGCCGGGCCAGCATCGCCGGGAGCCGCCCCACCGCCCGGGCCGCGGCCCGCCGGGCGGTGGCCCGGAGAATCGCCGCCCGGCGCGCCGACCAACCGTCCGCGCCGCCGGCTCCGCCCCCGCCCGGATCCGATGCCGGTGATTCCGAGGCGGCCGCCGCCGACCCGCGGGCCGGGGGGCCGGGAGCTGTGGGACCGGGAACCGTTGGTGGGGGAACGGGAACCGTTGGTGGGGGAACGGGAACCGGGGGCCCGGGAACCGTTGGTGGGGGAACGGTTGGTCCGGGAGCCGAAGCGGCCGAGGGCTCCGGCCCAGCCGACCCCGGTGGCTAATCCCGATTCGACCGGTCGACTTTCGGCCCTTCTGCCGGTAGCCTGAGGGCCGTAGAGAACTAACGACTAGGAGGAACTGACTGTGGCGCTCCAGCTGGGTGACGTAGCTCCCGATTTCACCGCCGAGACGACCGAAGGCACCATCAACTTCCACGAGTACCTGGGCGACGGGTGGGGTGTGCTCTTCTCCCATCCCAAGGACTTCACGCCGGTGTGCACCACCGAGCTCGGGACCGTGGCCAAGCTGAAGCCCGAGTTCGACAAGCGCAACACCAAGGTGCTGGCCGTCAGCGTGGACTCGGTGGAGTCCCACAACGACTGGGTGTCCGACATCAACGAGACCCAGGGCACCACGGTCAACTACCCCATCATCGGCGACCCCGACCACAAGGTCGCCGACCTGTACGGGATGATCCATCCCAACGCCAGCGACACCCTCACGGTGCGCTCGGTGTTCATCGTCGGCCCCGACAAGAAGATCAAGCTGACCATCACCTACCCGGCCAGCACCGGGCGCAACTTCCAGGAGATCCTGCGGGTCCTCGACTCCCTGCAGCTCAGCTCGCAGTACTCGGTGGCCACCCCAGCCGACTGGAAGGACGGTGAGGACGTCATCATCGCCAACAGCGTGGACGACGAGGCCGCCAAGGAGAAGTTCCCCAAGGGCTGGAACACCGTCCGCCCCTACCTCCGGCTCACCCCGCAGCCCAACAAGTAGCCTCCGGGGGAGGATGGGGCGAGCCCCCCGCCCCCACCGTCTGTCGAGGGCGGTCCCGCCGGGTGGCGGGCCGCCCTCCCCATTTGTCTGGATCCATCATCAGGAGGTAGGGCCATGCCCAACGCCGTCATAGTCGATGCCGTGAGGACCGCCGGAGGCAAGCGCCACGGCCGCCTGTCGGGCTGGCACTCGGTCGATCTGGCCGCCGAGATGCTCAAGGCGCTGGTGGAGCGCAACGATCTCGACCCGGGCCTGGTCGAGGACGTGATCATGGGTTGCGTCAGCCAGGTGGGGGCCCAGGCCATCAACGTGGCCCGCAACGCCGTCCTCGCCGCCGGTTTCCCCGAGTCGGTACCGGGAACCTCGGTGGACCGTCAGTGCGGCTCGTCGCAGCAGGCCATGCACTTCGCCGCTCAGGGTGTCATCGCCGGCCAGTACGACGTGGTGATCGCCGCCGGAGTGGAAGTGATGAGCCTGGTCCCGATGGGATCGAGCGCCGCGGGCGGGGTGGCCGGGCTGCCCTTCGGCCCGGCGGTCGGGCTGCGCTACGCCGACGTGGGAGGGCTCGTCCCCCAGGGCATCAGCGCCGAGATGATCGCCGAGCGCTGGGACCTCTCGAGGGAGCAGCTCGACGAGTTCAGCGCCCGCAGCCATCACAACGCCGCGCGGGCCACCGCCGAGGGCCGCTTCGAGCGGGAGATCGTGCCGGTGGTCTCCAAGCACAAGGACAAGGAATCGGGCAAGGTCACCGTCTCCGACGACGTGGTCACCGCCGACGAGGGCATCCGTCCCGACTCCAGCGTGGAGTCGCTGGCCAAGCTGAAGCCGTCGTTCAAGCCTGACGGGGGCCGCATCACCGCCGGCAACAGCTCCCAGATCACCGACGGCGCGTCGGCGGTGCTGATCATGAGCGAGGAGAAGGCGGCCGCCCTCGGGGTCACCCCCCGGGCCCGGTTCCACGCCTTCGCCCTCGCCGCCGAGGATCCCCAGATCATGCTGACGGCGCCCATCCCGGCGACCACCAAGATCCTCGAGCGGGCCAAGCTCTCCCTCGACGACATCGACCTGGTGGAGATCAACGAGGCCTTCGCCCCCGTGGTGCTGGCCTGGGCCAAGGAGCACCACGCCGACATGGACCGGGTGAACGTCAACGGCGGTGCCATCGCCCTCGGCCATCCCCTGGGGGCTTCCGGCACCAAGCTGATGGCCACCCTGCTCAACGAGCTCGAGCGGACCGGCGGCCGCTACGGGCTGCAGACGATGTGCGAGGGTGGCGGCATGGCCAATGCCACCATCATCGAGCGTCTCGGCTGATCAGCCCGCGCCCCCGGGAGGGCGCCAAAGTTTTGCACAGTCTGTGGACAAATCTGTGCGGTGTCACATCGATGTAACTCTGCGTTCACCTTGGGGGTCGCTGGAGTTCAGCGGAGCGGGCGGAGGGGCATCCGCCCGGGCGCTTCAGTGCCAGCGGGTGGAGGTGATGAAACCGGCCACGATCAGCCCGAGGCCGATGAACAGGTAGACGTTATTGGCTGACCCGCCGATCAGGCTGAGGTAGTTCAGCATGATGATCAGCACCCCGGCACCGAAGAAGGCGACCATCAGGGCCGGTACCCACCACGGGCTGACCCGGAACTCGCGGGGGATGGGGGCGGTGTAGCGGCCCGACTCGGTGGCGGTCGAGGCCGGGGACGCCGCGGCGACCCGGCGCTTGGTGGGCCCACCCTTGGGCGTGACCCGCCCGGGTCTGGCGTCCTTGGTCTTGCGCGGCATGGCCAACAGAATACGACCGTTACGCTGGTGGCGGTGCCCAGCGTGTTGGTTATCGACAACTATGACTCGTTCGTCTACAACCTGGTCCAGTATCTGGGCGAGCTCGGCGCCGAGCCGGTGGTGAAGCGCAACGACGCCATCACCGTCGACGAGGCGCTCGCCGGCCGGCCCGACGGGGTGCTGATCTCACCGGGTCCGGGCCGCCCCGAGGACTCCGGGGTCAGCTTGGACCTGATGGCGGCGGCGGCCACGGCGGGGATCCCGGTGCTCGGAGTGTGCCTCGGGCACCAGTGCATCGGCAGCCTCTACGGGGGCCGGGTGGTGCGCCACGCGGTCATGCACGGCAAGACCTCCGAGGTCAGCCACGACGGCCGGGGGGTCTTCACCGGCCTGCCCGACCCTCTGGTGGCCACCCGCTACCACTCGCTGGTGGTCGACCCGGGCTCGCTGCCCGAGGTGCTGGAGGCCACGGCGTGGACCGAGGACGGGGTCCTCATGGGCCTGCGCCACCGGGCGCTGCCGGTGGAGGGGGTCCAGTTCCACCCCGAGTCCATCCTCACCGACGCCGGCCACCGCCTGATGGCCAACTGGCTGTCGGCCTGCGGGGCCTCCACCCCGGCCTGACGGACCGTCCCCGGCCGGCGCCCCAGGTCAGGCCCCGGCCGTCGAGGAGGTCGTGGCGGAGCCCGACCTGGGGGTGATCAGGGAGAAGGTAGCGATGACGACGAGGATGACGAACTCGTGGTGCTGGTCGGCAGGCTGGTGGTGGTCGACGGGGCGGTGTACTGGCCCACCTGGTACTGGACCGTCGAGTTCTCCGGGACGCTGGTCGAAGCGGCCGGGTTCTGGGACTGGATCAGGCCGTTCTGGTTGGGGTCGCTGACCGGCAC
>JAGWSF010000224.1 GCA_028876385.1 Acidobacteriota bacterium
ACCGTCGTCGTGGACCACCTGGGCGCCGCTTACCGGGACGAGGACCCGGTGCCCGTGGACCTGGCCCTCGACCACGGCTACCCGGGCATCATCATCGCCTGGCTGGACGGGCGCGACGGTAGGCCAGCGGCCGGGCTGCACGAGGAAGTCAGCCGTCGGATACTGCCGGAGGTTCTCTCCGGATCGCCTATCGAGATCGCCTCCTCGTGGACGCCGACGACCCCTTCGGAGGAGGCGTCGACCGGCGGGCCGATGCCGCTCGGCTCGCCCGCCGGCGGGCCCAACCGGCTACTGCAGATATTCTTCGTGGGCGGCGAGTTGACACCGGCGCTGGAGGCCGTGCGGGCCTACACCGACGCGGTGGAGCGGGAGGGCCTGGCCGACACCCAGTTGGTGGCCCCCTTCTACCGGACCACCCCCGGGCGCGACACCTACCTCGATCAGCTCTGGTGAGCCGACCTCGCCGGGCGGCTGTGGGACCTGGTCGCCCGATGGGGTAGAAACGGGGTCGTGAGACGAAGGTTGCTGCGCTGGATGGTGATGGGCCTGGTGATCCCGGCGGCCGCGGCCGTCGCCGAGCAGGCGGCCGACCGCTTGGAGCAGGCCCGGGGGCCCAACCGGCCGGCCACCCTCTTGCGCAAGGGTTCCCGGATAGGGCGCTACTACCGCCGGCCCCGCTGAAGCGCCTCAGCGCGCCGAGGTGACCGGCCCCTCGGTGGTCGAGGCGCCCGAGGCGAGGGGCGGGATGCGCACCGCAATCAGGGCGATGTCGTCGTGGCGCTGCTCCTCGGCGCGCCACCCTAGGACCGCCTCGCACATCGGCTCGACGTCCCGGGCCGGTTCTGCTTCGATCTGCGAGCACAGCAGATCGATCGACTGGCCGAGGTCGGTGCTGTGGGTCTCGACCAACCCGTCGGTGTAGAGCAGGAGGGTCGCCCCCGCCGGCAGCGTCACACGGCATTCGGGCCGGCCCTGCGCGTACGGTGCGCCGAGCATGGGCGACGACCCGCCGTCCAGCTGTACCGTCCCTCCCCCCGCCAGGCGCAGGACAGGGGGGAGGTGCCCGGCGTTGGCCCAGGTGAACAGGCGCGACCCGTCGGCGGCCGGTCCCCCGAGGACCCCGTAGACGACGGTGACGATCAGAGCCACCTGGAAGGTCTCCACGAAGGTCCCGAGCCGGCCGACGACCTCCGCCGGCGACCCGGCCTCCACGGCGTAGGCCCGTAACCCGGCCCGGATCTGGGCCATGGCCGCGGCCGCCTCCACGTCGTGTCCCATGACGTCGCCGATGACCACGCCGACCCGGCCCTGCCCGAGGTCGAACAGGTCGAACCAGTCCCCGCCCACCTTCTGGCCGTCCGAGGCCGCCACGTAGCGGGACGCCACCTCCAGCCCACGGGGGGCTTCGAGCGGCCGGAGCAGCCGATTCTGGAGGGCCTCGGCGAAACGGTGCTCGCTGCGGTAGAGGGCGAGGGCGGCGTCGCGCCGGCGGAAGGTGCTCTCCACCACCATCAGCACCAGCGCGGTGCCGACCAAGCCCGCCCCGAGGACCGCCCACGGGGCGGCCGCGGCGACCGACCCGACCAGGGGCTGCGCCGCCTGGGTGCCTAGAAGCCAGTGGGAGCTGCCCACCAGGTAAGGCTGGTAGAGCACCGACCCCGACAGCGGCAGATGCGCCGCGGTGGTCACAAGTACCTGGCCGGGATCAGGGCGATCGGCGGCGTAGAGCACCACCCGAACGTCACTGAAAGCGGATGAGGAGCTTCGCGCCGGCCGGGGTGGCCCGAGGATGCTCTGGCGGTACACCACCGCGCCCGAACCCGCAGACAGGGCGAAACCCACCTCCCGCCCGGCGGCGGCCCGGTACACAGGTGTGGCGACCAAGCCCGGGGACCGCCCGGAGAGAGCGGCCGCTGCGGCCGCCGCACCGCTTAGCGACTCCCCCGGTTTGAGCCCTCGGCCGACAGCGGCGACGACGCGGTAGTCGTCGGTTCCCGCTTCGGCCTGCAGCAGGGCCACCGCCTCGGCCGAAGGTGAGGTCAGATCGGCGGACGCCTCACTGAGGAAGAGGGAGGGGTCCTCCCCGGCCCGGACCAGGCGGCCCAGGCTGGTCATCTGCGTGGACACCGACGTGACCGTCTGCTGGAGAACCAGGCTGATCTCGTTGGCCCTCTCCGAGAGGAGCTTGTGTTCCTGGTCGCTCACGACGTTGTGGGTCACCCAGGTGCTGGCCCCCGTCGCGAGCAGGAGCAGAACAGCTACTTGTGCCGACGCTCTCCTGATCCTCCCGCGCCGGGTGGAGCGCCCGCCGCCCCCCGGATGCGAAGACGACCCCGACCCGGCCATCTGTCCATCATGGCAGGTCAACGTCCTGCATATACGATTGACACCTTTAAGTGGCACTGCTCCCGATGACGGGGCTGGCGTCCCTTTGGGCGCTTATCGTCCGGTGCTGCGAGGGCCCGTCCGCGGGGCCCGCCGTGGCCTCGTTACAAGCCTGTGAACACCTCCCCGAGAGCGCTCGGGAGCGGCCCGACCGAACCGCCGCCCGGTACAAAATGGCCGGGTGCCCTCCATCACCGGCCCGGTGCTCGACCAGACCACGCCGGCTCTCGCTCGCGCCTGGCACGCCGTGGCTCTCAGCGGTGAGGTGGCGGCCGGCCCGGCGGCCACTCAAATCTGGCTCCTCGGCCAACCCTGGTGCCTGGCTCGGGTCCCCGGGGCCGGCCTGACTGCCTGGGCTGACCGCTGCCCTCACCGGCTGGCCCCGCTGTCGGCGGGCGCGGTGGAAGCGGGCGGCATCCGGTGCGGCTACCACGGCTGGTTCTTCTCCGTGGACGGTCGCTGCGCCTCCATACCGGCGACAGCCCCGCTCGAGCCGCCCGGTCGGGCACGGGTCGAAATCCCCTGGGGGCTGACCGAGCGCTACGGGGTGGTGTGGATGGCCCCCCAGGAGCCGGCATCGCCGCTGTTCGACCTACCCGAGTGGGACGACGACTCCTACAGCACCGGCCTGAGCGAGGTGGTACGAACCCCCGCCGGGGCGGCGTTACTGGTGGACAATTTCCTCGACGCCGCCCATTTCCCCTACGTCCACGCCGCCACTTTCGGCACCACCGAGGCCGCCTCCGTCGTGGACCGGGGTATCGAACGCGACGGGTTCGACGTACGTACGACCTTCGAGACCTGGTACCGCGAAGGTGGCCGGACCCAGCCCCAGCTGCTGACCAAGGAGGGCTCGGCCTCGCTCACCGTCCGCCTCAGGCTCGAGTTCCCGGAGTCGGGGACCGTCATCGCCATCCTCTTCTCCTGCACCCCCGAGCGGGCCGGCCAGAGCCGGGTCTACAAGCTGCTGGCGCGAAACGACCTCGACCACGACCCCGACCGCCTGAAGGCGTTCATCGAGGAGGAGGACACCATCCTGCGCGAGGACCTGTCCATCCTCGAACGCTACGACCACGAGTGCGTCCCTCTCGACCGGACGGTCGAGATCCATACCCGCGCCGACCGCCTGAGCCTGGCCTGGCGCCGGCTGATGGCCGATTTCGTCGGGATCGACTGACCCGCCCGTGCCCGATCTGTCGACCCACGTGCTCAACGGTGCCGGAGGCGGTCCCGCCCCCGGCGTCGACGTCGAGGTACGCGACCCCAGCGGGGAGTGCGTCGGGCGCGGCCGCACCGACGACCACGGGCGTATAGAGCAACTGGCCGTGGGAGTCCCCTGTGGCGTCTACACCGTCACCTGGATCCTGGACGGCTTCGTGGCCCGTCTATCGGCCACGGTCGATCTGGTCGAGGAACGGCGCTACCACCTGCCCGTACTGGCGTCGGGTCACTCGGCGGTCGTGTACCTCGGTGTCTGAACCGACCCGACTGCCGCCGGCCCGCGCCCTCGCGTCCATGTCGGAAGACGAGCTGCGCCGAGCCTTGCGGCCCCTGTTCGAAGACGCCGGGCCGCTCACCGCCGGTCTCGCCGGCCGGCCCTTCGAGACCTGGACCCAGGTCATCGATGCGGTGGCAGCCGATCTCGACTCGGGCGGCGACGACCTGCGAGCAGCCGCGCTGCGAGCCCATCCCCGCCTAGGCGAGGCGCCGGGGACGCTCGAGGCCCGCAGCACTCTTTCCTGGTGCGAGCAGGGCTCGCCTCGGGCCACCCCCGACCCCGAAGCCGAAGCCATCCGGGCCCGGCTGGAGGAGTTGAACGCCGCGTACGAAGCCCGGTTCGGTTTTCCCTTCGTCGAGTGGGTGGCCGGCCGGCCGCTCGCATCGATCGTCGAAGTGATGCAGACCCGCTTCGGAGACGACCGTTCCCGGGAGCTGAGCCGAGGGTGCGAAGCCCTGATCGCCATCGCCAGGGACCGACTGCGCAAGCTGCAGACCGCCACCAGGGAGGAGACCCCGACGTGCCCCTGATGTTCCTCAACGGCACCGCCATGTCAGGTCAGAAGGATCACGGTTGCCACGCCGGCTCGACCTACCTCGGACCGGCCCGCACCGCGGCCGCCTACCGATTCTTCGCCGTCCGGGACGAGTTCCCGGGGCTGCTCCCCGTCGAGGTGGGCGGTCGGGTCATAGAAGGAGAGCTCTACGACATGCCCGATTCGGTGCTCTCGGAACAGCTCCTGCCGGCTGAGCCGGCCGAGCTCGAGCTCGGCTCGATCCGCCTGCTCGACGGGGAGGAGGTGAACGCCATGGTCCTGCAGCCCGACCGTCTGCAGCCCGGCGACCGGGTCGTCGACATCTCCGAGCTGGGCGGGTTCCGGGCCTACCAGCGCTTCCTCGCCGCCAACGCCCGTCTCGGTGAGGTCCTCGGACGCCCGGAATGGTGACCGGGCCGGCCCCGCTCCCCGTCGACCAGACCGACCCTCTCCGCAGCAGCGACGACGCTCCGGCCGGCGTGGGCATGGACGGGGGCCGGCTGCTGGGCCGCCTGGAGGAGATGGCGGCGATCAGCGCCACGCCGGGCCCGGGGGTCACCCGTGTCGCCTGGTCACCGGAATGGCGGGCCGCGACCGCCGTCCTGCACGACTGGGGGCAGCGGGTCGGGGCCCGCTGCTGGATGGACCCCGTGGGCAATGTGATCGCCGAGTACCCCGGATCCGATTCCCACCTCCCTCCTCTGGTCACGGGGAGCCATCTCGACAGCGTCCCCGGGGGCGGCCGCTTGGACGGCACCTACGGGGTCGTGGCGGCGTGGGAGGTCCTGGCGTCGCTGGCCGCCGGCGGCCGGGTCCTGCGCCACCCGGTGCGGGCCGTGGCCTTCGTCAATGAGGAGGGCGTCGTGGCCCCGCCCTACACCGGCAGCCGGGCCGTGGCCGGGCTGCTCGAGTCCGACGAGCTCGATCAGGAAGCCGGCGCCCCCGGCTCCCGGTCCCTGCGGGCGGTGCTCGAAAGCGCCGGCTGCCAACCGGCCGACCTCGACCGGGCCCGGTGGACCAGGCCCGTGGCGGCGTTCGTGGAGTTGCACGTCGAGCAGGGACCGGTCCTCGACCGGGGCGGCGTGTCCATCGGGGTGGTGGACGCAGTGACCGGGCAGCAGCGGGGCTGGGTCCGCATCAGGGGCCACGCCAACCACGCCGGGACCACGCCGATGTCGATGCGCCACGATGCGCTGGTCGCGGCCGCCGAAGTGGTGCTGGCCGTCCACGCGCTGAGCGGGCCGGGAGGCTGCGACGTGTCCACCGTCGGCCGCCTCGATGTCGGCCCCAACGTGGCCAACGTCGTGCCCGGAGAGGTGGACCTGACCTTCGATCTGCGCTCCACCGATCCGCGGCGCCTGTCCGCCGCTCTTTCCGACCTCGTCCGGCGCACCGCGCAGATAGGCTCCGCCCGCCGGGTGGAGATGACCGTGGATCCCCTCCCCCCCACCGCTCCCGTACCGGCCGACCCGCTGGTGCGGGACGCCGTCCGACGGGCGGCCACGTCGCACGGCTTACCCACCCTCGCGCTGGCCAGCGGCGCCGGTCATGACTGCGCCATCGTCGCTGGACTGGGCCCGGCCGGGATGATCTTCGTTCCCTCCACCGGGGGCATCAGCCACCACTGCTCGGAGTCCACCCCGGCCCGTGACCTCATCGACGGGGCCCGGGTCCTGCTGTCCACGCTGATCGACCTGGACCGGACCCTTCCGTGAGCGATCTGAGCTATCCCCGCGACCTGACCGGCTACGGCGAGCAGCCTCCCCATCCCCACTGGCCGGGGGGCGCCCGCGTCGCCGTCAGCTTCGTGTTGAATTGGGAGGAAGGCGGGGAGAACAGCGTCCTGCACGGAGACGCCGCGGCGGAGGCGGCCATCCAGGACGTGATAGGGGCCGAGCCGTGGGTGGGCCAGCGCCACCCGAACGTCGAGTCCATGTTCGAGTACGGCAGCCGGGCCGGCGTCTGGCGGGTGGTGAGGCTCTTCGAGGGGGCCGGGATTCCGCTGACGGTGTTCGCGGTGGGCATGGCCGTGGAGCGCAGCCCGGACGTGATCCGCCGACTGGCCGGCGCCGGCCACGAGATCTGCTCCCACGGTTACCGGTGGATCGACTACCGCCACGTCGACGAGGCCACCGAACGAGCCCATGTCGGCCTGGCCGTGCGGGCCATCGAGAACGCCGCCGGGCAGCGCCCGCTCGGCTGGTACACGGGCCGCTGCGGGCCGAACACCCGGAGGCTGGTCGTCGAACACGGGGGGTTCCTGTACGACTCCGACTCCTACAGCGACGACCTCCCGTACTGGACGACCGAGACCGGCGCTCCCCACCTGGTGGTGCCCTACACCCTCGACGTCAACGACATGCGATTCGTGAGCCCCGCCGGCTTCGCCTCGGGACACGACTTCTCCGACTACCTGAAGGACACCTTCGACGTGCTCTACGCCGAAGGTTCGACGTCACCCAAGATGATGACGGTCGGGCTCCACACCCGCCTGGCCGGCCGGCCGGGGCGCAGCGCCGCCTTGGCCCGGTTCATCGACTACGCCCTATCCCACGAGGACGTGTGGTTCACCCGCCGGGTGGACATCGCCCGCCACTGGATGACCACCCACCCCTTCCAAGCCTGACCGGGCGGGCTCAGGGCCGGTAGGACCGCCTTTTGGGCTTGACCGGAACGCCTGGACCCGGTTAGCCGATGTGACCTCTCAGCAAGTCGGACATTTGACGGGCTAGCGGCACGGGCCGGTCACCACGGACTCCACCAACCCGGCGATGATGGCTTCTCCGCTGTCACCTTCGAGGGACCGGTACCAGGCTTCGGTAGCGGCCGGGTCCACGGCATGGGTGAGATCGGACCGTTTGCGGGCCCGGCGGACGATTTCGGCGGTACGCGCCGCCCGCTCGGTCTCGTACCGGCGTAGGGCATCGGCCACGCATAGGTCCGTGGTCGTGACGAAATGGTTGAGCACCCAGGCGTCCTCGAGGGCCTGACAGCCTCCCTGACCGAGGTCCGGTGCCATGCCGTGGGCGGCGTCGCCGAGTAGCGCCACCCGACCCCTCGACCACTGAAGCATCGGGGGAACCTCGTGGATGAGCACCCGGTTGAGGCTGGTATCGTTCAACGCCTCCAGCAGGGCGGCCACCGGACCGCTCCAGCCGGCGAAGCCCCGGCGCAGTTCGTCGAGGGGACCGAGATCGGGATCGGTGGCCCGGTCGAGATCCATGGGAATGTCGAAGAAGGCGTAGAGGCGATCGCGTCCGCAGGGCATCACCGACGCCCGTTGGCCGTCGCCGACCCAGGTCGTCCACGTCACGGGATCCCACCGCCCATCTGGGGGCGCCACGATGGCATTGAAATTCACGTAGCCGACGTAGCTCCGCCCGACATCGGCGCCGGCGACCCAGGAGCGGGCCCGGGAGTGGGTCCCGTCGGCAGCCACGATCAGGTCGGCTTCGAACACCTCCCCGTCGTCGAAGGTGGCTGCGGCCCCCTCCTCGTCGGAGTCGACCGCCAGGCACCGCCGCCCGAAACGGATGCTGGGGGCGCCGACGGCCTCCACGAGGATGTCCTGAAGGTCGGCCCGGGCCAGCGGCCAGGCCCGCTGGCCGACGGTCCGGTAGAGCGGCTCGAGGGACACCTCCGTCAACGTCCGACCGTGGCGGTCGGCGTAGGCCATCCGCTCCATCCGGCCGGCGACCTCCACCACCCGATCGGCCAGCCCGAGCAGCGCCATCACCTTCACCCCGTTGGGCCACAGCGATATCCCGGCACCGACGGGGCGGAACCCCTCGGCCTGCTCGAAGACCACGACGTCGTGGCCGCCGGCCCGCAGCGCCAGCGCCGCGGCCAGACCACCGAGGCCCCCGCCGATCACCCCTACCCGCAGACCCCGCACCGGCCCGTATGCGTCAGCGGGCGGCGTTCTTGACGAAGTCCCCGGCGCCGTAGCGGACGGGCTTGCCACCGGCGTACCAGCTGCCGCGGACATGGCGGCGGCGGGCATCGGGATCGGTGGCCATCGCTGCCGCGTGCCACAGGTAGCAGTCGTGGAAGAAGATGTCCCCCCGCTCGGCGTACAGCGCGATCTCCCCCGGGATCTTCTCGAACCGCAGGGGCATGGCCAAGGGTGGCGGCTCGTCGGTGTATCCCCCGGAGGGCGCGGCACCGGCCGGCACGACAGCCCCGTTGACGTTCTCGTAGGGAGCCGGTGTGGCCCACAGATGGCTGCCGGGCACGACCCGCAGAAAGCCGTTGGGAGGCCCGGTCTCGTCGATGTGAATGGTTACCGCGGTCGACGGCCACATGTCGAGGTGGGGCCCGGACTGCCAGTCGCTGTGCCACCCGATCCGCTTGTAGCTGCTCTCGGCCGAAGGCCGGGCGTCCTGGTAGACGTAACCGAAGCGGTCGTCGTCACCTGACCAGCACTGCGAGCCGTGCAGGGCGTGGATCACCGCTCTCACCGCACCGGCCCGGGTGATGGCCCGGGCCGAGGAGGACAGTTCGGTGATCCGCAGCACGTAGTTGGCGAAGCGCAGCGCCCGCTCACCCGCGTCACCCTCTATGAGCTCCGTCGTGCCGTAACCCGCATCGAGCTCCCCCGCGATCAAACGGGCCTGGGCATCGGCGCACTCCGCTTCGAGGTCGCCGACCAGCCGGGAATCGAGTGCACCTCGCAGCACAGCAAAGCCGTAGCGTCGGTAGAAGGACACCATTTCGGCGGTCTGGCCGGGCAGGAAGGCGGGTGGTGCCAGGTCCGTGAACATCGACTCACAGGCTACGAGCCGCTTCGTTTCGGCGGGGTTAAGGCTGGCCCGACTCTCGCCCGGCTACGGCCCGACGGGCGCGCGAGCACCGCCGGGGAAACACACTGTTCATTTGCTTCGGGCGGTCCGGCGGGGAATCATCCCACCGTGCCCGCGCTGCTGTTGCAAGGGGCCCGGGTCATCGACCCAACCGGGCCGGTGGACGAGGTGGCCGACGTCCTCATCGACGACGGCCTGATCCGTCAGGTGGGGCCCTCTCTGACTCCGCCGCCCGGCGGCGAGTGCGTCGATCTGCGGGGGACGATGGTCGTACCCGCCCTGGTCGACCTGCACGCCCATGTCATGGCCGGCCTCGGCGACTTTTGTGTCGAAGCCGACTCCATCGGAGTCGACGTGGGGGTACCGGTGGTCGTGGACGGAGGGACCAGCGGTGTCTCCACCTTCAACATCTGTCGCAGAGCGGTCATCGACCATCCCTTGGTCCGCACCCGGGTGCTGGCTTTCATGGATCCCAACCGGATCTACCTGGCCACCGGCGATTTCATCTGCCACAAGCTCGAGATCGCCAATGATCTGCGCAACTTGGACGTGGAGGCCCTCGCCGCGGCCGTCGAGCGCAACGCGGACGTGGTGGTCGGCTTCAAAGTGCGGGCCTGCCATGTCGGCAATCCCCTCCACAGCCCGTTCCTGGCCGCCGCCCTCGAGGTCGCCGGCGGCCGGCCCGTGATGGTCCACCTCGGCCGCTTTCCCCACACTCCCACCATCACGCCGGCGGCTCTCCTCGACGCGCTGCGGCCCGGCGACATCATCACGCACGCCTTTCGGGGCGCCGGCGGCCTCCTCGGACCTGATGGGCGACCCACCCCGCAACTGCGCGAGGCCGTGGCGCGTGGAGTACTGCTCGACATGGGTCACTCGGCTACGGACTTCAGGTTCTCGGAGGCCCGGCGCCTCATGGACCACGGCTACCGTCCCTTCACCGCTTCCACCGACCTCAACGTGTTCAACGTGGGCGGCCCCGTCTTCTCCTATCTGGAGAACCTCACCAAGTTGCTCGCTCTCGGTTGCCCGCTCGCCGAGGTGGTGGAGGTGGCCACCACCAACCCGGCCCGGGCCATCGGCTGGGACGGGAGGCTCGGTTCTGTCGCCCCCGGGTGTCCCGCCGAGTTGAGCGTCATCTCCCTGTCGGAGGAGGGGCCCGTCCCGGTCTCCGACGGGGTCGAGACCCTGATGGCTCCGGCCGCGGTCGTCCCCGTCGGCTGCGTCCGTGACGGGGTCTGGATCCCAGCGCGCCGTCCGGCGAGCTTCGCTCGCGCCGGCCGCACCTGGGGCGTAGGTAGCGGCGGCCCAGCCGGGTGAGCGACGACCTGTTCCACGCCCTCGAGTACTTCTGGCACCCCGTCGCCACCTTGTCAGAGTTGCAGGCGGCCGGCGGCGTCATGGCGGCGCGGCTGCTCGGTCGGGACCTGGCCATCGCCCATCTCGGCGTGGACCCTGCCGGGGTCGCGACCATCGGCGCGTGGGTGGACCGCTGCCCGCACCGTTCGACCCGGCTGTCAGTGGGCTGCGTCGACGGCCAGGCACTGCGCTGCGCCTACCACGGGTGGCGCTGGGCACCTGACGGTCGCTGCGTGGAAGTCCCCTCCGCACCCGGAAGACCGGTGCCGGATCGCTTCCGCCAAGAAGCCTTCGAGGCCGTGGTGGAGCACGATCTGGTGTGGGTCCGCTTGCGCGGCCAGGCTCACACCCGGATACCGACCATGCCTGCGGCCACTGATCCCACCATGCGCCTGACCCACGGGTCACCCTACGTGTGGCCGACGGGGGCCACCCGAAGAGTGGAGAATTTCGTGGACCTGGCCCACTTCGCCTGGGTGCACGACGGGACCCTGGGCGACCGCGGCCATCCGGTCCCCCCGGAGGTTTCGGTCCGCCGGGTGGCCGGTGAGCTGCGCTTCACCTTCGTGCCACCGCCGATCGCCCCGAGCGGGCAGGCCGCCCTCTTCGGAGACAGCTACTACCGGATGCCGATGCCGCTAACGGTGAACATCGACTTCGCCATCGCCGGTTCACCCGGCGTCCGACGCCATCTGTGGATGACGGCCGCCCCAGTGGAGCAGGGGGTGTGCCGCAGCTACTGGGTGATCGCCCGCAACGACGGCCATGACCTTCCCGACGAGGACTTCCTGGACTTCCAGCGACTGGTCCTCGACGAGGACGAGCCGGTCGTCTGCAACCAGGTTCCGGCGGAGATCCCTTTCCGAGGCGAGGAGTTGCACGTCCGAGCCGACCGGGTGTCGATCGAGTACCGACGCTGGTTGGAGGAGTTGGTGACCGCGGCGGGCGCCGGCGCCGAGGCTTTGGACGTGGCTCTCGGGTCGGCGGTCCCCGGGGCGACCGCGAAGGAGGAGCCGGCGTGCGCGACCTGACGGCGCTGCCCAAAGCGCACCTTCACATCCACCTCGAGGGTGCCATGCGTCCCACCACGCTGGTCGAGCTGGCCGCCGAGTCGGGCCTGGAGACTCCGGCCGTTCGGGGGTTCAGCGATTTCAGGGCCTTCGTCGAGATGTACGTCGCGGCCTGCTCGGTGCTCGACGGCGAGCGCCGCCTGCGGCGCCTGGTCCGCGAGGTCGTGGAGGACGCCGCCGCGGATGGGGTGGTGTGGATCGAACCGGCGTTCTACGCCCCGCGCTACCGGTCGGTGTTCGGCGACGACCGCCTCACCATCGAGGTGGTGCTCGACGAACTGGACGCCAGCGGCCGACGGCTCGGGGTCGGGACCGGCCTGATCGTGGCCGCCGACCGGACCGTGGAACCCGCCGAGGCGGTCGAGCAGGCGACCATCGCCGCCGCCCTGGCCGACCGCGGCGTCATCGGCTTCGGCTTGGCCAACGACGAGTCGAGGTGGCCGCCCGAGCCCTTCGCTCCGGCCTTCAAGGTCGCCCTCGACGCCGGCCTCCTTTCGGTGCCGCACGGCGGGGAGCTCCTAGGGGCGCCATCGGTGGCGGCCTGCGTCGACGCCTGCGGGGCTCACCGGGTGATGCACGGCATCCGGGCCGTGGAGGACCCCGAACTGGTTCGGCGCATCGCCGACCTCGGGATCTGCCTGGATGTCTGTCCGACGTCGAACGTCGAGTTGGGGGTGGTGGAACGCATCGAGGACCATCCCCTTCCCCAGTTGCTGGAGGCGGGAGTCATGTGCTCCATCAATGCCGACGACCCCCTGCTATTCGGCCCGGGCGTGGCCGACGAGTACCGGCTGTGCCGCGACCGCCTCGGCCTCACCGACTCGGACCTGGCCCGCATAGCTGTCTGGTCACTCGAAGCGTCGGCGGCACCGGCCGATCTGATCGACCGGCACGTGGCCGCCATAGACGCCTGGCTGGCCTAGACGCCTGGCTGGCATGGACGCCTGGCTGGCCCAGAACGCCTGGCGGGTCTGGACACCTGGCTGGCGGGGCCGGTCGGAGCCGGTTGGGGCGGCGCCGCCCGGCGGCGGGTTGGGGGGTGTCGTAGCGGGACGTCCGTTGGTCAGGAAGGGTCCACGCCCTGCAATCGCGCTGCGGTCGCGCGATGGCGGGCGAGGACACCTTCGACCCCGCCCGCCACGATGACCCCGTGGCGCACCACCGGCCGCCCAGCCACGACGGTGTGGCGGGCGGCCACCGGGCCGCAGCGCAGCCACGCCTCGACCGGATCGGTCAGGGCGCCGGCGAAGGCCAGACCTTCGAGGGGCCAGCAGACCAGGTCACCGGCCGCCCCGACGGCGAGCTGACCCAGTTCGCCGGCCCGGCCCAGACATCCAGCGGAGCCGACGGTGGCCATCTCGAGGGCGTCGCGGGCGGCCATGGCCGAAGGTCCGCCGCGCAACCGGCCTTGGAGCAGGGCCATGCGGGCTTCGAGCCACAGGCTGGCGTGATCGGTGGAGGCCGAACCGTCACAGCCGATACCTACGGGCACCCCCGCCGCCCTCATCTCGGCGACGGGAGCCAGGCCCCCGCCGCCGATCATCATGTTGGACGACGGGCAGTGGGCGACCCCCACCCCGGCTCGGCCGAGCCGGGCCACCTCGGCCGGATTGGGATAGATGCAGTGCGCCACCCACGAACGGCTGGTCAACCAGCCCACGTCCTCGAAGTGCTCGATGGTCCGCTTGCCGAACGCCGCCTCGGCGAAGGAGTCCTCGTCAGGGTCCTCGGCGAGGTGGGTGTGCAGGCGCACGTCGAGGCTCTCGGCCAGCTCGGCGGTCCGGCGCATGAGCTCCGGGGTCACCGAGAACGGGGAGCACGGCGCCAGGGCTATGCGTACCATGGCCCCCCACGACCGGTCGTGGTGGCGCTCGACGAGCCGGGCGCTATCGGCGAGTATCTCGTCGTCGTCCTGGACGACCGAATCGGGGGGCAGACCGCCGTCCTTGCGCGACAGGCTCATCGATCCCCTCGTCGGGTGGAACCGCAACCCCACTTCGGAGGCGGCGGCGATCTCGGCGCCGATCAGGTCCCCGCTCCCCCGGGGGTGCACGTACAGGTGGTCGGTGGATGTGGTGCAGCCACCCAGGGCCAACTCGGCGAGACCGACCCAGGCCGACAGGTAGGCCGCCTCCTCGTCGAGGCCGGCCCATACGGGGTACAAGGTGGTCAGCCAGTCGAAGAGGGACCCGTTGACGGCGGGGGCGTAGCTCCGGGTGAGGTTCTGGTAGATGTGGTGATGGGTGTTGATGAGGCCCGGAGTCACCAGGCAACCGTGGGCGTCGAGGGTCTCAACGGCGGCGGGTGGCGGGTCCCCGGGTCCGCCGATACCGGTGATCAGACCGGCGTCGACGGCGACCCAACCCCCGCTGATCTCCCGGCGGTCGTCGTCGACCGTGGCCACCAGCTCGGCCCCGCTCACGAGCAGGTCGACGATGGGGGCCTGGGAGGCGGCCTCGGCCCGGTCCGGGGATGACGACACGACGCAGGAACGTAGGGATCACTCGTTACCCGCCGGTTAGGCCAATGTGAACGCTGCGTTGCGCCCGGTCGGACTTCCTGTACCGCAGCCGGGTCGGCCTTGTACCGTCCCCTTGGCCTCCGAATATCCGGCGGGGCCGGCTCGCAACGAGAGGAAAGGGGAGTCCCCATGGTCCGACTCCGAATCGCCCTGGCCGACCGCTCGGGGGCCCTGGCTCAGGCCGCCACGGTCATCGGGTTGCACGGGGGCAACATCCGCGCCATCGACGTCCACCGTGCCCCCGCCGACGCCGCGGTGGACGATCTGGTGGTCGACTTCGCCACCCCGCCCGATGTGGAGGCCATGCGCACCGACCTGGCCATGAACGCCTCGGCCACCCTCCTCGACTGCTGCACCGCCGAAGCCGTCGACCCGGTCGAGGCGGCCCTGCGGGAGGTGCGGGGGCTGATGGAGGGAGGCCGCCTGGCAGACGCCCTGACCAGCATGTGCGGGGCCGCATCGGCCCACGAGGAGAGCCTCGATCTGGCGGCGACGACCGAGGCGGGAAGATCGGCCCTGGAGCAGGGCAAACCCGTCCGATTCGCCGGCCCCCCCGGCGAGGCCGGCGACGGCGAGGCCAGTGAGACCGGGGACGGCGACGGCGACGGCGAGCCTGACGATCGCGACGGCTCCGGTGCCGCTGCCGGCGGGACGGCGACGGCCGGGTTGGCCGTGGCGACCGCCACCTCGGTGATCTTCCTCACCCGGCCGGCCAACCTCGGTTTCACCGACACCGAGGTGGCCCGGGTGGAGGCCCTGGTGGCCATCGGGCGGGCCGTGGCCCCCCGGCCCTGAGCCGGCCCTGAGCCGGCCCACCACCCCGCCCGTTCAGGTCGTGATGGAGCCCCCGTTCACCTGGATGGTCTGACCGGTCACCCACGACGCCTCCTCCGAGGCGAGCCACACGCAGGCGGCCGCCACGTCGAGCGGGGTACCGGTCCGGCCCACCGGTATGGCCCGGGCGATCGAGGCCGTCACCTGGGGGTCGGGTGTGGCCATCAGCCCGAGGGCCAGGGAGTTGGCGGTGACCCCGTGGCGGGCCACCTCCAGGGCCAGGGTGCGGGTGAAGGCCAGACCGCCGCCCTTACCGGCGCTGTAGTGCGACACCCCGATGTTCACGCCACCAGTACCCGCCCCCGAGGAGATGGTGATGATCCTCCCCCAGGACCGCTCACACATCCCGTTGACGACGGCGTGGCAGCAGTGCAGGACCCCGTAGAGGTTGACGGCGATGGCCTGGTCCCACTCGCCGGCGACCATCTCCCGGAACGGTTTGACCGTCAGGCGCTGAGCCCCGCCGTTGCCGGCGTTGTTGACCAGGATGTCCACCGGTCCGAGGCTCCCGACGGCGGCCGCCACCGCCGGCCCGTCGGTGACGTCGAAGGGCAGGGCCACCGCCGATCCCCCTTCAGAGGTGATCCGTTCGGCCATCTCCAGGGCCCGGGCCGGGTTGATGTCGTTGACCGCCACCATCGCGCCGCGGGCGGCCAACGCCGTGGCGATCCCCGCTCCCACGTTCTGACCGGCACCGGTGACGAGGGCCGTCCTGCCCGACAGGTCGAACACGCCATCATCTCCTCGTGGCCACCCGCACGACGCGGCACGGCCCTCCCCACCGTTTTTAGTGCGTGCAGTTCTTGTTTGCAATAAGGTCGCATCTGAGCTAGATCAGACTCATGGCCGTTATCCCGGAAGTCGCCCCGAGTGCCCGGCGCAGCTGGACCTGGTCCGCTGTCCGCTCCGCTCTGACCCGGGAGGAGTGGGTGCGCACCACCGGGATGTTCGCCTTCGTGGTGGCCCTGCACGTGGTCGGGTTCGTGCTCCTCTTCGCCGCTGCCGCCGGCCACTACCACCTCGACGCCAAGACGACCTTCGGGGTGGGCACCGGCACCCTGGCCTACACCCTGGGCATGCGCCACGCCTTCGACGCCGACCACATCTCGGCCATTGACAACACGACCCGGAAGTTGCTCTCCGAGCTCGAATCCGGCCCTGACGGGGGTCGCCGTCCCCTGTCGGTCGGCTTCTGGTTCTCTCTCGGACACTCGAGCGTGGTCTTCGTCCTGAGCGTCCTGCTCAACTTCGGCATCCGCGCCCTCAACTCCGGGGTCAAGAACGACAACAGCGGCCTGCACCACTACACCGGACTGATCGGCACCCTGGTGTCGGGAACCTTCCTCTACATCATCGCCGCCCTCAACATCGTGATCCTGGTGTCGGTCGTGCGCATGTTCCTGGACATGCGCCGGGGCCTCTACGACCACGAGGAGATGGAGCGCCAGCTCAACGCCCGCGGCCTGATGAACCGCTTCCTCGGCCCGCTGGCCCGGCGCATCGACCGCCCCTGGAAGATGTACCCCATCGGCTTCCTCTTCGGGCTCGGCTTCGACACCGCCACCGAGGTGGCCCTGCTGGTCCTGGCCGGCTCGGCGGTGGTGGGCGGACTGCCCTTCTGGGGGGTGCTCTCCCTGCCGTTCCTGTTCGCCGCGGGGATGTCGTTGCTCGACGGGATCGACGGCCTGTTCATGAACTTCGCCTACGGTTGGGCCTTCTTCAACCCCGTCCGCAAGGTGTACTACAACATCACGATCACCGGACTATCGGTCGGGGTAGCCTTCGTGATCGGCAGCATCGAGCTCCTCTCGGTGCTGCAGGGACAGCTGAAACTGCACGGTGGGATATGGACCTTCTCCAGCAACTTCAACATCAACCACGCCGGTTACTTCATCGTGGTGGTGTTCGTGGTGACCTGGGTCCTGGCGCTGGCGGTGTGGCGTTTCGGTCGGGTCGAGGCCCGCTGGGAGGAGAAAGCCGAGGCGGCCCGGGCCGCCCGGGCCGCGGTCGAGGCCTGAAGCCGGCTTGAGCCACGTCCCGCCGGCCACCGTCGAGGAGATCCTGGCCGCGCTGCGCCTCTCGGGAGGTCGGATCACCACGACCCGGCGAGCCACCGTCGAGACGTTGCTGGCCAACACCGGCCGCCACATCAGCGCCGACGACATCGTCGCCGCGGTGCGGGCCCGCTACGCCGAGGTGGCCGAGTCCACCATCTACCGCACCCTGAGCACCCTGGAGGAGCTCGGCGTCATCACCCACATGCACCTGGACCACGGGCCGGCCACCTTCCATCTGGCCGATCGGCGCCACCGCCACCTGGTCTGCAGGGGCTGCGGGGTCATAATCGAGGCCCCCGCCGACCTCTTCGCGGGGCTGGTCACCGAGCTCGAAGACCAGTACGGCTTCACTCTCGACGAGGAGCACTTCGCCCTCACCGGGCTCTGCGTGGCCTGCCGGGGCTGAACCTGCCGGGGCTGAACCGCCGGCACCCAAACCGCCGGCGCCCAAGCCGCCCGCGACGTTCAGGCCGCCGGTCCCCGGTAGTCCAGATCCCGGAGGCGCCCTTTGGAGAAGCGCAGCACCCACGCTCCCCCCTTGGCCCCGACCCCCGAGCGGCGCGGGCGCCGCCCGGCGAAATCGTCCACCAGTCGCGGCAGGAGCACCTCCATAACCTCGCGGTGGGTGCACAGCACCACCGTCGACCCCGGCGGGCTGGAGGCGAGCAGCTCCCGGCACAGCTCCACCGCGGCTTTGCCGGCGTCGGTGGCCAGGGCGTCGCTGATCTCGACCGGCCGGCCGGCGCGCCCGGCGAGAGGCTCGATGGTCTGGCGGCAGCGTAGAGCCGGGCTGGAGATGATCCGGTCGGGCCACGACGGCGGCACGATCTTGCGCAGCCTGGCCGCCTGACGACGGCCCCGCGCCACGAGGGGCCGTTCGGCGTCGGGTCCGCTCCACCCCTTCTTGGACTCGGCTATACCGTGTCGCACCACCACGAGGCGAGCCCTCTGCGGCTTCAGCACCCTCGCCATGTTAGGGGCGGTGGCGCCGCCGCGGCCGCTAGCGGCCGGCCGGGTGGGCGGGGGCGTTACGGGGTGGGTAGGGGCGCACCACCACCCGGGTGCCCCGGCTGCAGATCTCCTGGGCGATGCTCTCGGCCTCCTCGCGCTCGTCGAGGAGCAGCACGATCGAAGCCGGGTCCACCCGTCCCTCCATAGCTACAGCCCAACCCATGACCATCCCTCCTAGTGGGCCCGATCCTCTGGATCCCCGGCGAGAGCCAGGTTCATGGCCTGCACCCGACGGGTCACGTTCACGGCGTGGTCACCGAGACGCTCGAAGTAGCGAGCCACCAGGGCCATCTCGATGGCCACCGGGATGGAGACCCGGGCCGCGGCCAGCTCGGAGGTGAGGCTCACGTGCAGGTCGTCGATCTCGTCGTCCTTGTCGCGCAGGGCGTCGGCGATCGAGCCGTCCCCCCGTTCGAAGGCCTCCGCCGCCATGACCCACATCTCGGTTCCGACCGCTCCCATACCGGCCACCAGCTTGCGGGCCCGGGGGCTCAGCCACTGGGCCAGGTCCTGGGCGGCGTGGGTGGCGATGTGCTCGGCCAGGTCTCCGCTGCGCTCGAGTTCGGGGAGGATGCGCAGCACGAGCAGCAGGCGGTGGCGCTCCTCGCGTCGGTAGCGGTCGAAGGCACCGGGGCGCAGCAGCTCGTCCATGACCATCTGCTCGGTCCGCCGGTGCAGGTCGTCGATCACCTGGTCCTGCCTGACCAGCTTGCGGGCCGCGGTGCGGTCGGCCACCAGGAACGTCTCGGTGGCCCCGGCCAAGGCCTCCCGGACCAGCTCGTAGAGGCGACCCACCGACTCGTCTATCTGCTGGAGGACCGCCGGGGCTCCCGGCTGCGCTGGCATCTTCAGAACTTCCACAGTGGTCTCCGATCCCCCGCTGCCAAGTCTGGAACCACGGTCCAACGGAGGGGAAGAGGAGAAGCTGGGGACTTTCCTGGGGATTTCATGATGTCCATCGTGCGTTCACTACCCGTTCATGGCCGCGACACCTGGGCAACGGGGAAACCGTCGATCGCGGCTCGCTCGTCACCCGGGAAAGTCCGGAGCCGACGAGACGGCGCAGCCGCACCGGCGCTCCCGGGGAATCTGCTCCACCACCGCGGCGAGGGACTCCTTGACGGTGCCGACGAGCGCGCCCAGCACCTCGAACACGGCGTCCATGGTCACGGCCTCGATCCCCTCCACGCCATCCACTCCGGTGTCGTAATCGGTCACCAGCGCGATGCCGCAGAAGCACATCCCGAGCTCCCGGGCCAGGGCCACCTCGGGGTACTGGGTCATGTTGACCAGATCCCAGCCGGCGGCGCGGAACCAGGCCGATTCGGCCCGGCTGGAGAAGCGGGGCCCCTGAATGACCACCACCGTGCCGCCGTCGTGGACCCGGCGCGTCCCCCCGCTCAGTCCGGCCAACGCGGCTGACCTCAGCTCCTGGCAGTAGGGGTCGGCGAGCGAGGCGTGATGGACCGTCGGACCGTCGAAGTAGGTGTCCGGACGGGAGTTGGTGCGGTCCACGAACTGGTCGCACACGACCAATTCGCCGGGGTGCACGTCCGCCCGCAGGGAGCCCACGGCGCAGGGGGCCAGCACCCGGGTGACGCCAAGGCGGCGCAGCGCCCAGAGGTTGGCCCGGTACGGGACCCGGTGCGGGGGCAGCACGTGGCCCGGACCGTGACGGGCCAGGAAGGCCACCTCCCTCCCACCGATGCGTCCCCGCGCGATGGGGCTCGAAGGCGGCCCGTAAGGGGTCTCCACCTCCTCCTCGTAGGGGTCGGTGAGCAGCTCGTAGAAGCCGCTGCCCCCGATGATCGCGACCTCGGCGACCGTCATCTCACGATTCTGGACGGTAGGGCCTACCCGGGGCCACTCGTCGGGCGGCTGCGGGCGGCTCCGTCGCCCGCACCCGACGTTCAGCGCCACCCGGGGAGACCGGGCGCGCTACCGTCGCGCCGGCGTGAAGATCGAATGTGTCGAGCTCCGGAGGGTCTCGCTGCCCCTCGTGGCGCCGTTCCACACCTCCTACGGCACCCAGCACCACCGCGACCTGCTGCTCGTGGCGGTCCACGGGCCGGACTCACAGGGTTGGGGGGAGTGCGTGGCCATGAACGAGCCGCTCTACACCGCCGAGTACGTGGACGGAGCCCACGCCGTGACGCGGGCCCATCTCGCCCCCCGGCTGCTCGGCCGCAACGACGTCCGAGCCGACGACGTGGCCGGCGCCCTCTCGGCGGTGAAAGGTCATCCGATGGCCAAGGCGGCCCTGGAGATGGCCGTGCTCGACGCCGAGCTGAGAGCCGTCGGGCAGTCCCTGGCGACCCGCCTGGGCGCGGTCCACGACCGGGTGCCGTCGGGGGTGTCGATCGGGCTTCCACCCGCCCGGCGGGTGGACGAACTGCTCGACGCAGTGGCCGGGTGCGTCGAGGCCGGCTACCTGAGGGTGAAGTTGAAGATCGAACCAGGCTTCGACGTCGACGCGGTACGGGCCGTCCGGGAACGCTTCGGGCCGGACCTGGCCCTCCAGGTCGACGCCAACGCCGCCTACACCCTCGACGACGCCGGGCACCTGGCCCGGCTCGACCCCTTCGGGCTCCTGCTGATCGAGCAGCCGCTGCCCGAGGACGACCTGGCCGGCCACGCCGAACTGGCCCGGCGGATCGCCACCCCGGTGTGCCTCGACGAGTCGATCACCTCGGCGACCACCGCCGCCGACGCCATCCGCCGGGGGGCCTGCTCGGTGGTCAACATCAAGGCCGGCCGGGTCGGCGGCTACCTCGAAGCTCGCCGCGTCCACGACGTCTGCCAACGGCTCGGCGCCGCCGCCTGGTGCGGGGGCATGCTCGAAACGGGGTTGGGGCGGGCCGCCAACCTGGCCCTGGCCGCGCTACCGGGTTTCGTCCTGCCCGGTGACATCTCGGCGTCGGATCGGTACTGGCGGCGGGACCTGACCGAGCCGTTCGTCCTGAGAGACGGCTACATCGACCTCCCCCTGGGGCCGGGGCTGGGGGTCGCCCCCGATCCCGCGTTCCTCGACGAGGTGACCACCGACGTGGAGTACCTCCAGCCTGCTTAGGCCTCCCGCTCGTCGTCCACGACGAGGACCAGCACCGCCGTGTCGTCCTCGTCGCTGACCCTCCGGAACGACTCGATCAGGCCGTCGCAGACCTCGTCGGGACGGCCCGAGCCCAGCCCGGCCGCCACTTCGAGCAGCCGGGCCAGGCCGTCGTCGAGATTCCGTCCCCGCTCCTCGATCAGCCCGTCGGTGTACAGGATCAGCGTGTCACCCGGCTCCAGCCGGTACTCGGAGGTGCCGTACCGGGCCCCTGCCACGGCCCCCAGAGGCAGACCGCCCCCCTCGTCGAGGAACCGGCAGGACGTCGCCCGGCGCAGGAGAGGTGGAAGATGACCGGCGTTGGCCAGGGTGAGGGTGCGCCCGTCGAGGTCGATCACCCCGTAGGCGACCGTCGCCAACGGCGAGTCCAGATCGGCGCCGAGCAGACGGTTGAGCAGGCCCAGCGCCTCCGCCGGCCCCACCCCCTGGAGGGCCAGCATCCTCAGCCCGTTGCGCAGCTGCCCCATGATCGACGCCGCCGGGATACCCCGGCCCATGACGTCGCCCATTACCACCGCCACCTTGCCCTGACCCAGCGGGAGCAGGTCGTACCAGTCCCCCCCGACCTCGTTGCGCGCCCCCCCCGGCCGATAGCGCGCCGCCGACCGCAGACCCCTGGTCTCGGGGAGGACGTCGGGTAGGAGGCTGCGCTGGAGGATCTCGGCCGCCGTGCGCTCCTGCTCGTAGAGCAGGGCGTTGTCGATGGCCAGGGCGGCCCGCCCGGCGATCACCGCCACGGTGTCAGCCGGGACCCGGGCCGGCTCAGGGGCACCGAACGAGGCCAGGGCGATGACCCCGACGACCTCCCCGTGAGCCACGAGAGGTATCACCGAACCGGTGGCCTCCCCGCCGTCTTGGAGATCAGCGGAGAACACCTCGGTCCCGCCCGACCCCACCGTCAGGGTCCGGCCGGTCAGCACCGCCGACTCCACGAGGGGCGGCAGGCCCGACGATCGCACCAGGCGGTCCACCTCGGAACGGGACGAGTAGCTCCACCACTGCCCCGGAGCGCGCCGGACATGGACCTCGCAGCGGTCGGCGATGTCACCGGTGATCAACTCGCAGAGGCGGGCCGCGACCGTGTCGAGGTTCAGCGACGACGTGAGCGACACACCGGCGCGCGCCACCAGCGCCAGGCGGGTCCGGGCCTCCCGGGCGTCCTCGTAGAGCTGGAAGTTGCTGACCGCCAGGGCGACCCGCCGCGACAGGTCCTCGATCACGGCCACGTCGGAGGAGGCGTAGTAGCCGCCCGGACGCACCTTGACCAGCGTCATGGCACCTATGGTGCGGCCCCGGGCGACCAGGGGGATGCCCACACAGGAGCTGGCCGTCATGGCCCCGAACTCCTCGGGCGCACCGTCGGCGAAGACCGGCACCCGGGTGCGCACGGCGACCGCCGCCGGGTGGCCGCCGGCCGGGTCGGGGGAGAACCTCCCGAGACGAGCCGCGGCTTCCCGGTCGAGGTCGTCGCCGGCGGCGATGGCCGCCCGCCGGAAGGCCACGCCGTCGAAGAGGTCGATGAGGCAGACGTCGGCCAAAGCCGGGACGGCGATACGGGCCAGCGTGCGCAGGGTGTCGTCGCTGTCCAGGCTGGAGTTCACCCGGGTCGTGGCCTCGAGCACGAAGCGCAGGTCGCGGTGGGCCACCTCCAGCTCCGCCCGGGCGGCCCGCTCCTGGGCCAGCAGCTCGGCTCGGGCCCGGTCGGCCCGGGCCCGGGCCACGGCGATCGCCGCGGTCTGCACGAGCAGCCCGACCAGGTTGCGCTCCTCCTCGCTCGGCGGTCGGGCCTCGGCGTAGTACACGGAAAAAGTTCCGAGCAGGTCACCGGCGCCGTCGATTATCGGCGTAGACCAGCAGGCCCGCAGACCGGCGGCCAACGCCAGGTCGCGCAGGTCGACCCAGCGGCGGTCGGTCTCGATGTCGTCGACGACGACCTGGACCCGCCCGTAGGCGGCTGTTCCGCACGACCCGGCGTTGGGCCCGATCTCCAGCCCTTCTATGGCCGCCGTGTAGGCCGCCGGCAGACTCGGGGCGGCGGCGGTGTGCAGGTGGCGGCCGTCGTCGTCGAGAAGCATGATCGAAGCCCGCGTCCCGGGGTCGCTGACGGACTCGACCACGGCCACCAGCGCGACCAGGACCGAGTCGAGCGGGTCACCGGCGACCATCCGCTCGAGGACGGCCTTCTGCCCGGCCAGGGCGGTCACCGACGCGTCGAGGAAGCGGCCCAGAAGGGGGTGGGGGCCGCCGCCGCCCGTGTCGCCAGGGGCGGCCCGCAGGCCGGCCACCAGGGTCGTGGCCCGACCGAACACGCTGTCGATGGCGGCCAGGCTCACCTCCACGTCGACCTCGGTCCCATCGGGGCGGCCGACCGGCACCACGAACGACGCCGCTTGGGCCGGTTCGGAACCGCCGCTGCCGAGCAGGTGGGTCAGCGCGGCCCGGTGGGCGGCGCGCACTCTCGCCGGGACCACCGAAGTGAACGACCGGCCCACCAGCTGGGTCGCCTCGACGCCGAACAGCTCGGCCGTGGCGGGGTTGCAGGCGGTTACCCGCCCCGAAGAGTCCAGGGCCACCATGGCCCACGGCAGGCGATCCATCAGCCGCCCGATCTCCTCGTTGAGGGCCAGCTGCTGTTCGCGTTCCGACCGGGCCAAACCGGCCTGCAGCATCTCGGCGAGGCCCCGCCCGAACTGCTCCTGGTCGGCCTCGCTCATAGCTCCGGTGGAGTAGGTGAGCGCCAGGGTCCCGACCGTCCGCCCCCCCACCACCAGGGGTGTGGCCTTTTCTGAAATCGGCCCGTCGGGACCGGAGAGGGTCACCTCGGCCGACTCCACCCCGGCCAGATCGGCGGCCTGCGCGGCGACCACCGCGGCCATCTCCGCCGGAGAGCTCGCGGCGAGCAACCGGGTGGCGATCCCGCGGGTCAGCTCGAGGCGGGTCACCGCCGCACCCAGGTCCCCCAACGCCGCCACCTCGTCGGCCAGCGCGTCCTGGAACGGGACCGGCTCGGGGGGCACCCGCCCGGCCGACAGGTCCCTCAGCTGATCGACGATCACCCCCACGTACCACCTGCGAAACAGCCGGTGGACCGGCGGCGAGGCGAGGGTGAGGAAATGCGCCGAGTCGGCGAAGCCGTCGGCCCGGTCCAGCGCCTCGAGGTAGCGCGCCCCGGAGTCGGCCGCCGCGGCGCTGAGGTGCAGCTCGACATCGGTGAGGGGCCGGCCCACCTCGGCGGCGGCCGCCGCCTGCCGCTTTATCTCGTTGCGGACCTCGGCGAAGTCGACGGTCACGGTCCGGACCAGCTCGGAGAGCTCCGAGGGCAGCGCCACCCCGCTCGACGCCTCTCCTTCCCGCATCAGCATCAGCTCCCGCACGACATTGTCGATGTGGGATTTAGCGGCGAGGAGGAGTTTGGTGGAGACCGGCCCCAGACGGATGGTGTAGGTCGGCGTGGCCGGGAGGTCCTCGGACCAGGCGTCGAGTAACGCCGACAGGTCGCTCGGCGAGGGTGGGCCGCCCCCGGGTCGGGCGGGGGCGGCGCCGGATTCGAACTCGGCCCACACCACCTTCCCCCCCGATGGAAGCGGATCGACCCCCCAGCGGGAGACGACCCTGGACACCATCGACAGGCCCCGGCCGGTCATGGCGTCCACACCCTGGCGCAGCAGGATGGGGGCCTGGCGGCCCGAGTCCTCCACCTCGATCCGCAGCGCCCCGTTTCGCACGACCCTCACCGTGATCGGGGGATCGCCGTGCAGAGCGGCGTTGGTGGCCAGTTCGCTCACCACCAGCTCGACCAGCTCGGCAAGGTGAACCCGCTGGCGCTGGAGGAGTACGCGGCGCTGGAGGAGCGCCACGCGTTCCTCGCCAACCAGCTCGAGGACCTCAAGAAGACCCGCCGTGACCTGCTCACGGTCGTCAAGGAGGTCGATGACCGGGTCCAGGAGGTGTTCGCGTCCGCATTCCAGGACACGGCCACCGAGTTCGAGCGGATCTTCGCTCGGCTCTTCCCCGGCGGCGAGGGCAGGCTGGTCCTGACCGAGCCGGACGACATGCTGGCCACCGGCATCGACGTCGAAGCCAGGCCGCCGGGCAAGAAGGTCAAGCGGCTGTCGCTGCTCTCGGGTGGGGAGCGGTCGCTGACCGCGATCGGCTTCCTGCTGGCCATCTTCATGGCCCGCCCGTCGCCGTTCTACGTGCTGGACGAGGTCGAGGCGGCGCTGGACGACACCAACCTGCAGCGGCTGCTGGCGATCTGCGAGGAGCTGCGGGCCAGCTCCCAGCTGATCATCGTCACGCACCAGAAGCG
>JAGWSF010000225.1 GCA_028876385.1 Acidobacteriota bacterium
GTAGCCACCTACATCAACTTCTACAACCACCAACGCCGATGCGCCAAGGCCGGCAACATCAGCCCCATCCGCTACGAGCTAGCCTTCACCGGCAGGCACCAAGCCGCATAACCGTGTGTCCACCAATCCTGGGCAACCTCAGACCGCTGACATGCGCATGCTGAAGGCGGCGACCCCTGACCAGAACGTTGCCTCCCAGCGGGTGCTGATGAAGGCCGGGTTTGTCCCGGCCGGCCCTGCCGACCCTGCCGACATCGGCGGCAAGCAAGGGCGTTGGTACCGTCGCGACCTCGCCCCTGTTGACCCAGAGGCTCCATCCCAAGCCGCCACATAACAACCGACACGCGCGCACGACCAGGGCACGCGTACTCGGCAGGCTCGCCCCGCCAGGTCTGTCCGCCACCGGCCGGAGGGGCGCAGAATATCGCCCGTGAACCGGCGTTACGGGCCACTTGGAGCCGCCACTGCGGATATGGGACGGTCCGAATGAGCGGTAGCGATAGCTGAGCGGTGGTCAGGCTCAGCTGTCGGGTCTAGTGAACAGGCCTTCCGACATCCTCACCGTTGCTGATCTATGACGAAGCCTTGCTGGACCTGTCCTGGCGCGTTGAAGCGAAGTCGAAACGCCTTCTCGCCGACAAGTCGGGTCGTT
This sequence comes from Acidobacteriota bacterium, assembly GCA_028876385.1. Lineage (GTDB taxonomy): Bacteria > Actinomycetota > Acidimicrobiia > Acidimicrobiales > Palsa-688 > JAKCDU01. Next base: position 653 of record JAGWSF010000225.1, read on the forward strand.
TCGTCACCCTTCCACCGGGTCGGAACGACCAGCGGAGACACCGGATTGCGCTTATCGTGCGCGAATGGTCGGCTCGCGGCACTCACCAGGCCCATAGCGACATCCCACTGTTGATCAAGGGGCCTAATGCTGGCGTAGCCCAGCGGCTCCCATAGGAGCGACAGCGGCACAGACATCCACGGGTCGGGCCGGGACTGCAGGAACCTAGCGATCCGCATATCGCCATCCTCCTGCCGTCCCCCATCTTGCGCTGGCGTTCACTGGCACTTCCCGTGGCCGCCTTGCGAAACGCCGGGCGACCCCAGGATCCATACGCCAGAGCTCCTCGACTGGCTTCGAAGACATCCGTTCGACTGGCGGCGGCCAGCCTCGTCGGCGCCATTCGTCAGCGACGTCGGACCCGAGGAAATCGTCGAGAGTCAGCTTTCCCTTGGTCAGGTTGCATCGAGGGCACGCTGCTTCCACGTTGTGGTCTTCATGAGTGCCCCCGAGAGCCAGCGGATGCACGTGGTCAAGATGCCAGCCAGCGTCGCTTCCAATGGGGCACCCGCACAGGTAGCATCGGAACCACCCGTCGGGCGTGCACCGCCGATGAAACTTGGCGATAAGGTTGGTCGTTTCGGCCGTGCAATATCCGGCCGGGACGTTGTATGGCGCACTACGCGCTCGGTCTCTATTCGCCAGGTTCCGTCTGTCGACGAGACCTTGCGCCGGAAAGTAGATCGGGTCGACGATGCGACAATCGTGCCATCCGCCCTCCTCGCTCGCGCGGACCCGGTGAGTCCAACGGCAGTCGCTCACTTCCTCAAGCCACGGTGTGCTCCCTGAGCCAGCGATCTGGGGCGGTAACACGGCTTGCGGCGCCATGACGATATGGGGCCCTAGACCAGGTAGACCGGTGTTGGTTGGCCAACCCGGATTCTGCCGTTGGGTGCACAATCGTCGGAGCGATGGCCGAAGTCGGCGAGCGCGAGGGACCACCTCGATCTCTCCCGACCGCTCGACTTCATTCTGGCGGCCCGTTGGCTGAACGAATCGGTCAACGATGAGGCCGGATGGAGTACGTCTCGTTCATGGCCGAGATAGTCCACGACCACTCGAAGGCAGTTCCAGGTTGTGGGCGCCTCCTACTCTGCCCGAATACGTCGAGCCGGCTTCCAAGTGCCTCGTTCGGAATGATGATCTCGGTACCGGACGGCGGGACAATCACAGTCGCGCCCTCGGCAGGCTCCTCTACAACGTAAGCGGTTTCTGGAGGCGGCTCATGATGTGGCTGATCGAACTGCTGAGCCACTGACCCGCCGAAGTGGATTATGGCCGCTGCGAAGAGTTGCGAAACTAGCGGAAAGAAGATCGGGTGCTCCTTCGCATGCTGCTCCGCCTTGCCCTTCAGCTTGTGCTTGGCCCGGTAGCTTCCAAACTCGACGGCGTCTAAGAGGAGCCCCGCCCGAGACGGAGGCAGCGGACGAATCTCGCCGTTCCGCTGGAGCTTCGTATACGGACCTGAGTCGAAGAATGCAGCAGCCCTTCGGACGGCAACGTCGAGGAACTGCTCCACTTTGACGATGTCCGCGACCCCAGTCGAGGCCAGATACACGTCCATGACGGCGGTTGGACTCCGACCTACCAGGCCCCGTTCCATTGTGAAGAGGTCACCTATAACGCCGCTTGCAGCACCGAGGGCAGCGATGCCTATCCGCTCTGGCAGAAAGTCTTGACTGCTCATAGCCTTCCTTCGATCACTCTGTAGTCGGGACAAATCTCAACTGCGCGCATTCGGCGTATCGGATTTGCCACCTCTTCTACTCCCTACTCTCAGAAAGCTCAAGTATTGGGGTGGGGCCAGGGCTATCCCCAAGGTGCCACGCAGGGTGCAGTAACAGCAAGCACGCCTTCTCGGTGATAAGCGCCTCCAGGCCGGCGGTCGGGGACACGCAGTGCTCGCAGTAATGGGATGCTTCGACTGAGTGGTATATGGCAGGTTGCGCTGGGCGCAGAGGGCGAGATCTGCCCGCGTTGAGGGTTGATTTGCCGCTGGAGGAGCAGCGGAAAGCACTGTCTTGTCGACTTGTTCCGGGCGAGATGGGTCGGCTCACGTGGTCATGTCCACGAAGCTGAACAAGCGCTTGCCCAGAATCAGCGTCGTCGGCTCGCCTGTCAGCCGGTGAGCGCCTACCGACATGAAACCGTCGTGGCTGATGTCGAATGCTTCCTCGCGAAACCCCGCGTCGCGGAACCAGGACCGGATCGCGGGGGTTAGGTCCGGTGGCATGCGGTGCCTGGTCCACACGACAAGCGCGCCGGTCGAGCACAGGCTGGGCAGGGCCGCCACCGTGGCCTGGATGTCGGTGGCGGGTGATGTTGCCGAAGATGCCGCACACCACGACTACCTGGGCGGGGACAGCGCCCACGCAGGCGTCGGTGGTCCCGGCATCGGCTTGCAGCACCTCGATACCGTCCAGCCCCGCCGCGTCCGCTGCCTGCCGAGCGGCCGCGACGTTGCGCTCGTCCAGTTCGACCAACCGGGCGCGCACATCGCCCCGGCGCGGATGCCCGCGCAGAACGCCGATCACGTCTCGGCCCTGCCCGGCGCACAGGCTGACCAGCCGTATCCTTCCCGTGGGAGCATGATCGAGCTCGGCGCGCAGGTGGCCCTGCACGAGTTCGAGCCGTCGCTGTAGCAGGGAGGCTGGATCGTCGTAGTCGCGGTGCCATTCCACCCAGTCGCGCTGCGCCACTGCGCCAGCCTACGGTCCACCCAAGTAGGCATCCACCGGTAGGAGGCACCCCTGCCCGCAAGGCGCCGGGTACGGAGCTTAGTGAAGCGGGTGGCTACTTCCAAAGAAGGAGCCGTGGGTCTCGTTGAGGTCCTGGAAGGGCATCTTGACATCACTGGCTCTGACGGGCTCGAGGTCGAATGGGGAGTGTCATGCGGCGGTATCGGGCCGAAAGCTGCATACAGCTGATGACATCGTCCTGCCACCCGCGACACAATCCGTGGGTGCCGATCTGCTCCTCAGGTGCACGTCGCAGCATGAGAATCTTGAGCGCGGATTCTGTTGTCCCTCCAGTCTTCTGTGCCGCACCCATCCTCTTCATCAAGCTAGGTCCCCAGGGGCAGTCTCCTGAGGCGCCCGCACGATCTCGGAGACAAGAATGCCGGACAGAACTGTGACCATCATCCGCAACTAAGTTGTGCTACGTGAGCGAAGAGCGAGATGGAGGCCTCTCTCGCGAGGCGTGGATCGGGATAGTTGCCACGATCGTCGTTGCGGTCGTTACGGCTGGTTCTGCACCGTGGTGGTGGCCTCGGACGCACCATGTGCAGCCGGCTGCTGCAACAACAACTGGAATGTCAGGTGGATGTGCACCCTTTCAGGTCTTTGCGCAGAACCGTTGGGATCCGGTTGGTACGGCCATCAGAGCTGAACCTAATGTTCAGTCAGAGCAGGTCGGCAGCTTCCCGGCAAACATGTCAATCTCGGTGAACGGCTGGGTTCACAGCCGGCCGGCGTACCCGACCAATACGGCGCCGTGGAACAGTGACGTCTGGTTCCATCTAACAGATCGAGCTGGCTGGGTATCATTTCCGGGCGTGCGGGGTACACCCGTGGCGCACGACCCAACGGGTACGTCGGCCGACGGCGGCACTCCAGCACCAACGTTGGCAAGTTGTGAAGGGGCCATCCAGTAGTCCCCAGCGGTTCAAAGGGACACCGGTCTTCGATGGACTCGCAATCACACTCACTCGTCCCCGGCCAGAGGCGTGGGCCCACGATCCGATCCGTATGTGCCGTTTCGCGCTCCGAGTCATTCAGGCCAGACCCGATTGTCGAGCGCGGATTCTCCATTGCCTTTTAACTAATCGACAAAGCCAGAGATCACATCTTGAGTGACGGAAGGGGACAATCCAGGGAGCCACACCTGCAGGCACAACAGGCACCCCTAACTCTCAGTGGAGTGGACCGCTCGTCGAGTGCGAGCCTTTCCTTTCTCGGCGCCCGCCACGATCTGGTGTATCAGTGCGATCGATTCAGTTGCCATCTGCGTCGCCACAGCCGCTGGGTCAGATTTGGATGAACCAGCCCTAACCGGAGCGAGTTGAAATGCCTTCTCAACTGCCGACCAAGAGTGAAACTCTTGGTCGGGTTCCCTTGCTGATCCCATCGTGTTCCCCTTACTTGTAGTAGTTAGCCAGAAAATGTGGATTCGTAACCTGGTCGAAATAGTGCTTCCGCTTGATCCATATGAATCCATCGCCTTTGGATATGACGGCAACGTCTATTGGTCCGCCGACTGTTTCAGCATCCATGGTGACACGACGCTTCATAGAGGTCAGGTGTACGAGAGACTCGGCCATGGCCGCGAGTTCTTCCTTCGGAAGAATTGCGACCGAGTTGATTACCGGCCCGATATGGCGCTCCAACGCGTAATGCCTCATCAGATGCTGAAAGTCTGCTGTGACCTTGGACGTTAACGCTTCTAGTTTTCGCTTGGTTGCCCGCTGGCGTGCGGGGCTGAGTGGAAGAGCAGAAGCGACCGCGTCGGGCAGCCCCGAGAGGAAACCTTCCATAGCGGCGTCGATCAAGGCACGATACTCCGGATCGAGTCCCTCCATGAAAAGATGGACCATCTCCCCCTGAGCAAAGGGGGCGATGCAAGCATCGTTACCGACTGCAACCGAGTGGCTTGTTCGAGGGCGAAATTTCATCTTCTGAAGGACCACACCCTCGATATCAAAACTAACCATCGAGGGGAAGTAGTCCTCCTCGCCAAACCCAGCGATGACCAACCCTGAGGTGCTATCGGGAAAGAGGTTGCGCGTGTACATGATTCCGGGCAATTGCAGAAGTCTCTGACGTGTTGATCTGGTCATAGGTAACGTCTTGAAGACGTCGTCTATGACCTCATTAATCACGGATGACCACGTCGACGCAACACGCTTCCCATAGGCATCTGACCTTCTCGGCAACCGGTCGGCGTCATTCCAACGCGTGACCTGAGCCTCAACTGCATCCCCCAGAAGTCGCCTAAGTTGCGAGACAGTAATTGGACCGGAAACTGTCCTTGATTCGACCGCCTGCTCGAGACTCTGTAACACAGAGGAATAGATGGCATAGCAGGTCCTTCTGACCTGTTGTGCCTCGTGGTCCTTTGGAAAGATCGATGAGCCGGATTCGATGAATCGGGACAGCTCACCCCAATAGTCTTCTAGGTGCGGAAGGCGAGTCTCCCCCAGGTGGCGACGGAACACCTTGATACAGGTCTCCCATGGCATCTCCGTAAGTTGGGCGGAACCATAGATCATGACGCCAACCGGAGCGTACTTCGATAGCATGAAGAGTTTGTTGACTGAGTTGTAGACCTTCTGGCTACCGTTGACTCCTACAGTGACAGCACTATCGGCAGCTAAAGCCACGGCTTGTCGGTTCAAGACAGCAATTTCTGCCGTCAAAGGTCTTCCTCCTCCTCGTTCGAAGAGTGGGACAACTGTTGATAGGTGACTTTGATGATCTCATCTAGAGTCGCTGCAGCTCGTGGAGTGAGCCGCGCATCGGATCTCACAAGACTGGATATCTCGCTCAAGGGTTCAGTTGTTGCCCGCTCCCACTTGGTGGCTCGACTGTCTGACCTCAAGAAGTACCGGTTGACGTCAAGAGAGGCCCAGAGAGCCAACGAGGCCAGGGTGTCGACATCTGGTCTCCGACCTTGTGTCATGCGAGTTATGGACGATGCGCTCACGCCGCTCTCGACCGCCACCCGCTTCCAACTGCAGCCTTTAGCCTTACGATGCGCATCAAGCGCAGCCACGAAGCCCTCGAGGTCGAGGACAGCCCTGTTCGTTGCCACGAATTGCAGTATAGCAATGTCGTTGCAAGATCGCAACGACATTGCCTGCAGTGACGCCTACTGCCCCCCCATACGCAAAAAGGGGAGCCCGGACTGAGTCAAGCCAGCCGGTCAGAGCATCGATCTCGTTCCCTGAGCCCAAGGAGGACGGTCGGCCCAGGACGCCGAACGCAGAATGACGGCCGGAGAACCCTCGTCGACCTTCGAGACCGCGTACGGAACCGGCGCTCCGCTCGGCCCTCCCGGCTCTCGGACCGTCCCAGAATGTTCACCCGACAGTCCGGCACGAGCGTCCCCGAGGTGCCGTTGGTAGGCAGGGGAACGCCCTGGTCAGCCTTCGCCGGTGAAGATGAGCGTGATGGTTCCGCTGTCGACAGTCTCGATGGACACGAGGTCGCTACCCACCCGATACGCGGACAGGATCGGACCGCCGAACAGGACTGCGTCGTTGTTGGCACCATCATGCTGGCGGGCGACAGTCGACGTCGCCCCAGTCGCCGGTTCGATGCCGCCAGATGATCCCCACTGGGTCAATCCGGTGGTGAGCGAGCAGCGAGATGGCTTCGGGCGTGATGGTCCACTTCCCGGTAGAGAACAGCTCGGCATGTTGGCGGACCTGCAGCCCGGATCTGTCGGCTCGCACGTCAACGGGAGTGGTTCTGTAGTTCATGATTCCTCCGGATGGTGCTGCGGGGCCGCCCGGAGGCGGCCCCACACTTCGATGCGTCTAGGACGCCAGCGCGTCGTGATAGGTGCGGGCGGAGGGAGCCAGGCGCCGGACCTGGTGCTCGCACAAGCGGGGAAGAGCCCGGCGGACCGCGAGCACGCTCCCGTCCCGACCGGTTCGCTTCGCCAGGTCGAAGCTGACCATGCGGGTAACAGTCCGCGCTCCTGGACTGTTTCGACGCTGCCCTTCTCCGAGACCTATCGACATCAACAGGTCGGCAGTATCGACCGTGACCGAGTCGGGTTCGTGCTCGGCGGCGAGCCTCGACAGCTTCTTCCACATCCACGTCACGCTCGGTCCTACGATCCCTAGCCAACACTCGAGGTACTCAGAGTCCGGGCCGTAGCCGTACCGCTTGACGACAGGGTCGGAGTAGGCGACGATCACTAGTCGGGACGGCAGGTCGATGAGCGGGCAGGTTCCGTGCATTTCGATGTTCCTCCGATCGTTGGGCGCCGGGCCGCCGGCGGCGGCCCTGGGTGGGCGTCCAACGACCTGAGAGCGCCAAGGTCACGGCGCCGGGGCTGTCAAGGGACCACCGGAGGCGGACCGAGAACCGGAGCGAAGCGGAGGCTCGCAGCGGCCCTTTACAGCCCGGAAAGGCGCCGTGATATGCCACAAGCGAATCCTCGCCAACCAGCCTGTGGAGCCGCAGGATCAGAAGCCCTGCCCTGACTCAATCGTGAGCCTGCATGATCCGATCCACTAGACGGGAGGGTCTTCGCTCTGCTCATGGTCTACAGAGCCGCATCGGCGCTGGTATCGGGGTCGAGGATTCGCGCTCCGGCAAGAGCCAAGTCGCGGTTCGTTCGTGGACGGTCGCGCCAACGCAAGGAGCGAGCCCGCTGAGAAGCAGCGGATCATCTCCAGTGCGACGAGCTCGAAGAGGAGAGGGGTCATCAAGCCATCGACGGGGGTTCTCAACGCCGGAGCTGAAGGTCGGGCGCGCGGAAGCCCCGGCCCTCATGAGAGGACCGGGGTCAGCCGGCAGTCAGGAGGCGAGTGCGCGCAGGCGCTGGGTGAGCGTTGGCCCGTCCCGAATCGTCGGGAGGAGCACATCCGGGCCGTCGTGGTCGGCGTCGGCGTAGGCGCCGCCCACCGGGACTCCGTCGTCGATGCGCATAGAGCGCACCGCGATCTCGGGGTCCTCCATAGGGTGAGCGACGACCGCTCTACGGGCCGCCACGCGGATGGCGGCCGCTACCGCGGGCATGGGCGTCACGGCCGACGCGAACTGGCGGTGATCCTCCAGAAACGCCCGGATCTGCTCATCGTCGAGGACCCGGGCCAGCCAGCGGTCCTCGCCCATCTGTCGCTCCCACTCGTTCTGGCCCTGCGCTCGCCGCTCCGCGTCCACGGTCCGCTCCTGCTCCTGACGAGCCCGCCTCCGGGAGTCCTCCTGGCGTCGCCGATCCATGTCTTCGCTGATCCGCCTGGCCCGGCCGGTCAGTACGGCCATGGGGTCACGGGCCTGTGCCAGCGAGCCCATGGCCAGGATCCGGTGCTCCACGTCGATGACGTCCAGGCGGGTGCCCGCTTCCTCCATCGCCTGGATGAAGCCGCTCGACGGCGGTAGCCCGATACCGAAGCGGTCCACGATGCGATGGGCGGCATCCCAGACCGGGCCCTCCTGTCGGCGGGTCTGGCGGCCCAGCCGCCGTCGGTCGCCTCGACGCATCGGCGGGCCGGCCGGTCCCACGACCAGGGCCGAGCCGACCGTGACCGTGACCAGGCAGGAGCGGCCTGGTCGTGCCAGGAACGACAGGAGGCCGGCGGTTGCCAGCCGGTCCAGTGCCGCTTTCAAGGACCGGTACCCGATGCCGAGGTCAGCTGACAGCCCGCCAAGGGTCACGCCCCGTACCGACCAGTCCCGGTCATCGGCGAGGATCACCAGAGCCAGCAGAACGCCCAGGGCCTTCCAGTCCAGCTCGTGCTCCAAGGCGACCTCGCGCGCAGCCTGCGGGGACAGCTGCACGAACCGCTCGGTGCGCCGGTCACGGCAGTGGATCCACCGGCTCCGGTCGATCTCGATCGAGCTGGGCCGGAACCGTGCGCAGCTGAGCTCGACATGGCCAAGCGCGGCCAGCTCTCCTACCGCCCGGCGGACCCTCCGCCAGGGCATGGACATCCGCCGGCCCCAGGCCACCATCGGCCACGGGTCCATGGCCCCGGTCCGCCAGTCGCTCTCCAGCACGACCAAGAGAGCCACGACCAGCGTCGCAAGGTGCGCCCCGGTCCTCCTGCCGCCAGGAGCGGGCAGCACCCGCAGGGCGTCCCGGCGCACCTGCACGAACCCGCTCACGGAGGGCCACCCACTCGGGGCGGGGGTTCGAGTACCGGTGGGGTCAGAACCCGACTGCCCTCTCGCCCGCGGCTGCCGGCACCGCTGCGGCCAAGTCGTCCGATCCGGAGCGTCGCCAGGCGTCGAGGGCCTGCTCGAGGCGGCCACGGGCGTAGCCAGGATGGGTTACCGCGGCCACCTTGCGGCGCACGCTCGGCGGCGACCCTCCCCGCACACCGAAGCGGTAGCCGGTGTCGTCGGCCTCCTCCTCAACCATCGCCGACCAGAAGCACACGTCGGCCACCGGGCAGGCGGAGCAGAACGGTCGCCACCCTCCCTCCTTGAGCAGCGGAGCGAAGAACAGCTCCCTCGGCGCTCCGCCGCATGCCGCCGCGTCCTGCCACTCAACAGGCCGCGCCAGCGACACCGGCTCAACCCGACAAACCAATCCTTGCGCCATTTCGATACACCTCACCCACGACCGAAGCGACCCGGCGGCGCGCTCGAACAAGGCCCACCGGACCCCGCGACACCGCCGATTCAGAGAACCATGCCCTGCTAACCGCAGCTAGCGCGCAGTTAGCATGGCACTTTTATCGCACATCCCAATCCATACAGTCCGGTCCGAAACAGTCCGGACCGCAGCAACCACCGGCCCAATCAGTTCATGGAGGATCATCCTCGTCCTCCTCTTCGGAGTTCGGGACGCTGAGGCCGCGGGTTCGAATCCCGCCTTCCCGACCAGCCAGGTCCTAGGGGCCTCGGGGACCGAGAACCCGTGGCGTGTAGCGGCGGCGCAGCTGGCGGCCTGATTTCCGGGGTGGTGCGGGCCCATGAGCAGCTTGGCTGCCGCGTCAGCCGCCTTTCTGTCCCCTTCGCTGGTGGCTCGTGCGTAGATCGGCCGGGTGTGGTCCCGGTAGCCTTGGGGCCAGCATGTCTGAGATAAGTCGCGACGCGAGCGACCGTCTGGATGCCGGCGACTTCTCGGAGTGGCTGACCGACATACGGGCCGCGCTGCGCGGTGAACGCAGCGCGCAGGTCCCGTGCGGGTCCTGCACCGCCTGTTGCACGTCTTCTCAGTTCGTCGGCGTCGACCCCGACGAGACCGACACCCTGGCCCACATCCCACCGGAGCTCCTCTTTCCCGCCCCTGGTAAGCCCCGCGGTCACTTCGTTCTGCCGTATGACGAGCGAGGGCACTGCCCGATGCTCGTAGGCGGGCAGTGCTCGATCTACGATCATCGCCCGAGAACCTGTCGTTCCTACGACTGCCGGGTGTTTGCCGCGGCCGGCGTCGAGGTCGACAAGCCGGCCATTGCGCGGCAGGCCCTCAGGTGGAAGTTCACCTATCCCGAACCCGGGGACCTCGCCCTCCACGACGCGGTTCGCTCCTTGGCCCAGGAATGCCCGTCCAACGCCGGCCCGGTCGAGAAGGCCCTACGTGCCGTTGAGGGAGCAGACCAGTACCAGAGCTCCCCGAGTCGGTAGCGGGACCTCAGCCGTGACGTCACCCAGTCCCGCGACCGCCGGTATTACCGACGTCGAGTTGGCTCCGATGCCCACGGTCGCGCCCCGGGTCCTCGTCAAAGCCCTGGCTCGCAGACCAGGGGACGCCAGCGAACTGGCCCTGCTCTACGCCTACCCTCAAGTGGCAGGAGGAGTGACCCGTTGGAGTTCGACGGCCGAGAAGGATGCGGGAGGTCGCCCGACGGCTGAGGACATGCGTCGGAGCGTGGTTCGACGCGCCCGGGGTATCGCCGGGCGGGACGGCGCCATCACCGGGAGCTCGATGTACATCTGCATGCTGCCGGCCATGGCGTCGATGTACTGCCACCAGCTCCGGCTCGTCCTGCAGATCGCCGCTAGCTTCGGCCACGACCCGGCCGACCCGCAGCGCGCCGCCGAATTCCTGGTCATTCGGGGCCGTCACTCCACTGTCGAGGAGGCCGCCGCGGCGCTCGCCGCCGCCCCCCGACAGGGGCAGGCCGCCGACCGACGGGCCGACCGCAACCCGCTACATCTCCTCGACCAGATTCCCTCGCTCGTCGGTCTCGGCCAGAACCTCCGGAGTCGGGTCACCACCAGATCGGTCGCCACGGGAGGGCTCGAGGTCGCCTCGATGATCCTGCCTTTCATCGGTATCCCGATCTGGTCGGCGATGTCGGCCCGCAGCACCCGCCTTCTGGCCCAGCAGGCCATCCGCTTCTACCAGAGCCCTCCCGCCCCCGCCGCAGCTCTGCCCGCGATCCCTCTGGCCGCCCCGGCTCGATCCTGGTCCCGCGGGGTCGCGGCCCTGATCGTCGCGCTTATGGGGGCCCTCTTCGGCTACGCCGTCATGACACTCCCGTCCCTGGCGGCCCACAGCCACTGGTTCTACGTGGTCGCCGCGGAACTGATAATCGCCACCACCTTCGGACGGCTCCTGTGGATCACCCGCCCGCCAGCAAAGCAGACCTGAGCTAACCGGGCACCGGGCCCTACGGGGACGGGCCTGCCGGGTCCACGTGTTGCGCCAGGCCCTGGAGGTAGCGCCGGGCCGCGGCGACCTGGATCCGCCGGCCGACCGGGCCGGCCAGTCTGGTCGGAAGGTCATCCGGCCGGGAGAACGCCGTGATCTCGGCCCACACCGCCTCGTGATCATCGGCGAAGACGTGAAAGGCCTCCTCCCCTCGCACCGGGTGGCCGGGCAACGTTCCGTAAGCGAACCCGAATCTGGATGGCTCATCGGTCACGTAGACGATCCGGCAGGGGGCCGCGACCGAAACCGGCCCCACGCCCCGGCTGGCCAGCACGGTGTTGCCCTCGAACAGATCGGGACGAGCCGGGGTGAGAGTGATTCCCACGTGGGCCTGGGCCTTCCACAAGCGGATGGCATCCTTGGCCCGCTCCCACGCCCTCTCCCCTTGACCGACGCGCCGCGCGACGCGGTCGTGGCGGTATCCGTCGGGCAGGTCCGGCCATCGGGTGCCCCCGACCTCGGCATAGGTGACGTCATCTCGCGCCGACCGCTCCAGCTGGGCGACGAGGGCTTCCGCCCGACGGCGGCCGGCGACGATCACCTTGGCGACGCTAGGCGCGACCGGATGCAACCGCCTATCACGGCCTGCGTCAGCGCGACGCTCGGCGCCCCGATCGATCTGCAGGCCGACGGCCAAGGCAAGGGTGACCATACGGCTCGCACCGGGAACGGCCTCTGTTAGCTTTCATGGTGGCCTTGGCGGGGACACACACACTGGGGGTGCGGTGGCGGAAGCAGGTACGGACAGGCGGCCCCGGCTGGCGGTCGTCTTCGGCGTGGGCTCGTCGGGGACGTTCCGCCTGCGCGACGCGGTAAGCCACTTCTGCGATCTGATCTGGGTGGTCAGCCGCCCGCTGGCCGAACCCGATCGTAGGATCATCGGCCGCCTTGGACCGGTGGTGGACGCCCAGGAGTATGACCTGGCGGCAGTCTGCCAGCGGCTGGCCGACCTGCACGTCGACGGTATCGTGACCTTCAACGATTCGGACCTGGAGTTGACCAGCCAACTGGCTCTGAGCCTGGGCCTCCCCTCGCACAGCTTGGCTACAGCCCGCCGCCTCACCGACAAATACCTCCAGCGCAGCGCCCTGCGCGACGCCGACGTCCCCACACCGCCGGTGATTCGCGTGTCGCCAAAGACGCCCCCGGACCAACTGGCGGCACAGCTGGCGGGGATGAGTTGGCCGGCCGTGGTCAAGCCCGTGGCTAGTGCGGCGAGCCGCCAGACCACCAGAGCAGCCGATATAGGCCAAGTGGTTGAGCACCTCACCGCGGCGGCCGTTGACGGAGTGGAAGAGGACTTCGTGGTCGAGGGCCAGTTGCTCCCACCGAGGGAGGTGCCCTGGTCACCCCTCGGCGACTTTTTGTCGGTGGAGACCCTCTTCACTGACGGTGAGCCGACCACCATCGGGGTCATGGCCAAGTTCCCGCTGGCCCCACCGTTCCGCGAGACCGGGGACGTGCTCCCCGCCCCCATCCAGCGCGACGCCTGGGAGGAGGCCGCCGTCCTCGCCGCCCGGGCCGCTACGGCTCTGGGCGTGTCGTGGGGATCGACTCACACCGAGCTGAAGCTCACCGACGCCGGCCTGCGGGTCATCGAGGTCAACGGGCGTATGGCCGGCCGAGGGATGTCCGATCTCTACCGCTCGGCGGGAGTTCCGCTCGTCGAGCTGACGGCCCGCAGCGCGCTGGGCGGGGCTCACGCGTTCGACCCTTCCCGCGCCCCGGTGATCGACCCGGACCGGGCCGGCGTCGGGCCCTACCAGTTCGAGTACTTCCTCCAACCTCCGGTCGGGGCGCGCCGGCTGGTTGCGGTCGAGGGGGTGTCGGATGCCGCGACGATCCCAGGCGTTACCCGGACGGCGACCAACAAGGTGGCGGGAGACGACCTCGATTGGCGCCGGGGCTTCTTCGAGTACGTCCTCGCCGTGCAGGGCGTGGCGCCGGACCTGGCCACCCTTCATTCCGTCCCGGGCGAGGTCCACAGCAGGGTGCGTCCCGTCTACGAGTTCGAGGGGCCGTAGCCAGGTCGGGCCGCGGCCGTGACGGCGCTCATCTCGGACATGCAGTCGTGCATCACGTCGACCAGTGGCCGGCCGTCGGCCCCGCCGGCCCAACGCTCGAGCGCGACGCGCATCACCGTCATCCCAACCTCGGCGGCCAGGCCGGCGGCTGGGTCCTTCACCCCCCGGTCGCGCAGCACCGCGGCCACGGCGGCGGCGTAGTCGGCGAGTTTGGCCAGCTCCCGCTCCCGCAGCTCTGGGTTGGAAGCGATGACTGTCTGGCGCCGCCACGACAGTTCCCGGGGGAACTGCCCCAGCATCCCGGCCGCCGACTCCAGCCCGGCCATGACCGCGTCGAGGGGACCGGCGGGGACGGGCGCCTCGGCGACGGCCGCCACGATGCGATGACGCAGCTCCTCGTGTCCGCCGAAGAGCACCTCTCGCTTATCAGCGAAGTGACGGAAGAAGGTGCGCTCGGTCACCCCGGCCCGGGCGGCGATCTCCGCCGTGGTCGTCTGGTCGAAACCCCGTTCGGCGAACAGGGTCAGCGCGGCGGCCTGCAGACGGCCCCGGCTGTTCGGCTCCCAACGTCCCACGCCGCCCATACTACTGTTGACAGTTACTGACATCATCGGTAGGTTGACGTCATAAGCTGACATCGACCCCGATCAAGGAGTGTCACCCATGAAGTTCTTCGTAACCGGCGCGTCCGGCTGGATCGGCTCCGCCGTCATCCCCGAACTGCTCGCCGCAGGCCACGAGGTGGTGGGCCTGGCCCGCTCCGACCAGTCGGCCGATCGCATCCGGTCCGCCGGCGCCGTACCCCTGGCCGGCACCCTGGACGACACCGCCGGCCTGGCGGCCGCGGCGGCCGACTCGGACGGGGTGATCCATCTCGCCTTCAACCACGAAGTGGCCTTCGAGCAGGGCGACTTCGCGGCCGCCGCCTCCACCGACCGGCGGGCGGTGGAGGCCATGGGCCAGGCTCTGGCCGGGTCCGACCGCCCCCTCGTCCTGGCGTCCGGAGTGGCCGGTCTCGCCGCCGGACGCCCGGGCGTCGAAACCGACGGCCTGATGCCGCCCGAGGCCATCCGTGGCACGCCCCTCATGGGACGCTTCACCACCTCCCTGTTCGCCCTGTCCCTGGCCGGCACCGGTGTGCGGTCATCGGTGGTGCGCTTCGCCCCCACCGTGCACGGTCAGGGCGACGAGGGTTTCATGGCCACGTTCGTCGCCGTCGCCCGCCAGAAGGGGGTATCGGGCTACGTCGGCGACGGCACCAACGGCTGGTCGGCGGTGCACGTGTCAGACGCCGCCCGCCTGGTTCGCCTGGCCGCCGAGTCCGCCTTTCCGGGCGCCGTACTGCACGCCACCGCCGAGGACTCCGTGGCCTTCCGCGACATTGCCGATGCCATAGGGCGTCGACTGGGGGTATCGGCGGCGTCGGTGTCGCCCGATCAGGCCTTCGACCACTTCGGCTTCCTCGGGCTCTTCGCCGGTAACGACCTCTCGGCCGCTTCCGACGCGACCCGGCAGTTGCTCGGTTGGGAGCCCACCGGGCCGACCCTGCTCGAAGACATCGAAGCCGGCAACTACACCAACTGAGCCGCGCTCCCCCGACGCTTGCCGGTCGTCAGGGCGGCTTAACATCCGCCCTGACGTCCGTGGAGGTGCCATCCGTTGGTCAGCCGGCAAATGACCCACATGACCCATCTGCTCAGAGCCGCCCGTAGTGCGGCTCCGACGGTCGAGCCGACGGTGGAGAGCAGGCGGGCCGGATTCGCCGCCATGCTCACGGCCCTCCCCCCGGTGCCCGGGGGGATCACGTCGGCCGTCGACGCCGGGGGGGTCGCCGCCGAATGGACCGACGTCGAGGGCGTGGACCCTCAGGCGGGCACCCTCCTCTATTTCCACGGCGGCGGTTACGTCCAGGGCTCACCGACCACTCATCGCCGACTCGTCACGGCCATCTGCCGGGAGGCGGGGTTCCGGGCGCTCTCGGTGGATTACCGCCTGGCGCCCGAGAACCCTTTCCCCGCCGCCCTCGAAGACGCCCTCACGGCCTACCGCTGGCTGACCGGACCGGCCGGGGTGGAACCGCAGCGCGTGGTGGTGGCCGGCGACTCGGCCGGGGGCGGGCTGGCCGCGGCCCTGATCCTCGCCCTCCTGGCGGCCGACGAGGCCGGCCCGGCCGGCGCCTACCTGATGTCGCCCTGGACGGACCTGGCCGGCACCGGGGCATCGCTGCTCTCGCGCGCCTCGGTCGACCCGCTGATCGCCGGTGACGGAGTGCCCATCGTCGCCGGCATGTACGCCGCCGGCCACGCCCTCTCGGACCCGCTGGTCAGCCCGCTCTACGGCGATTACGCCGGCGCCCCACCCATGCTGATCCAGGCCGGCGACCTCGAGGTCCTCCTCGATGATTCGGTCCGGTTGGCCGAGCGCGCCGCGGCCGCCGGGGTGGACGCCCAGCTGCGGGTCTGGCCCGGGGCGTTCCACGTGTTCCAGATCATGGTCGGACTGGTGCCCGAAGCCGACGAGGCCGTGGAGCAGGCCGGGACGTGGATGGCGGCGCTGCTGTCCGACCCCGCTGCCCCCACCCCGGGGCGCTGACCGCCGGTACCGTTCCGCCGGTCGGTGGCGGTCAACTCGTCGGGACCACCACCACCCTTCCCTCCAGCTGGCCGGCGGCCATCCGCCGGTAGGCGTCGAGAGCGTCGTCGAGGCCCACGGTGGTGATCCGCGGTTGCAGCAGGCGGCGGGCCCCCAGGTCGAGCACCTCGACCAGCTCCGGTCTGGTGCCCCAGTAGGTCGTCTGCAACGACACCTCGTAGGGCTGGGAGAAGAAGGAGAAGGGCAAGCTGCCCCCGGCGATGCCGACCAGCGTCAGGTCACCGAGGGGGCGGGAAACGGCCGCGCCGAGCCGGAGGGTGTCGTCGGATCCGACCAGATCGAGGACCACGTCGGCACCCACCCCGTGGGTGGCGGCCCGGATCTCCTCGGCGGCCTGCTCACCAGCGAGCACCGTCGTGTCGGCGCCGAGGGCCGTCGCCAGGTCGAGCGCCTCGCGCCTCGCGTCGACCGCCACCACCCGGGCCGCCGTGGTCTGCTTCAGTATCTGCACCGCCAGGTGCCCCAGGCCGCCCACGCCGATCACCACGGCGGTGGCGCCCGGCACCAGTTTGGGCCAGGAGCGGCGCACGGCGTGGTAAGGGGTCAGGCCGGCATCGGTGAGTGGGGCAGCGTGCACCGGGTCGAGCCCTTCGGGCAGGACCAGCAGCTGGCGGGCCGAGGGCACGAGGAGGTACTCGGCCATACCGCCGTCGAGGCCGAGCCCGCCGCCCCCGCCGGGCACCGGCGCCCCGGCCGGATTGTCGCAGTAGTTCTCGATCCCGAGCTGGCAGCGGGTACAGGTACCGCAACCCCACGGGCCGTAGACGGCTACGGGTTGCCCGACCCGCAGGTGGGTGACCCCCTCGCCCAGCTCGTGGACCCAACCGGCGTTCTCGTGGCCGAGGGTGAAGGGGGGACCCCACGGAAGTGTGTCGCCACCGAAATCGTGCATCAGGTGCAGGTCCGAGTGGCAGGCCCCGGCTCCCCCCACCCGGATGACTACCTGCCCCGGACCGGGGTGGGGGTCTTCGACCTCGACGATCTCGGGTTCGGTCTTCCATTCGAGCAGACGCAACGCACGCATCACCATCACCTCAATCGATCGATCACTCGCCTCCCACTTTGGACCGCCGCCGGCCGCCGGTAAAGAGCCGATCGTCCCCTCGGCGGGCCACGCGGTCGGTCGCCGCTCGGCGCCCACGGTTACCATCGCGGCCACTTCGGGGCGTCGCCCCGGCGGGAAGGGGATGGAGCTTGGCCACCGATGCGAACCGCGCCTTTCTGCTCGCAGATGTGCGCGCCGTCGACCTGACCGACGATTACGGGTCCATGGCCGGACGGGTCCTGGCCGATCTCGGTGGCGAGGTGGTCCGCGTCGAGCCGCCCGACGGCGGGCGGGGTCGCCTGCGCGGCCCGTTCGGACCCGGCGGCTCCAGCCTGCACCACGCTTTTCGTAACGGCGGCAAGCTGATCGTGTCGGCTGATCCCGACCGGCCCGCAGATCGGGGCACGGTGGACGGCCTCTTGGCCGGCGCCGACCTGGCGCTCGTGGCCGGGGGGTGGGCGGCGGGGGTCGCCGGGTGGTCGGCGGCCGAACTGGCCGAACGACACCCCCACCTGGTGGTGGTGTCGGTGACGCCGTTCGGCCTCGCCGGGCCGGCGGCCGGCTGGTCAGCCAGCGAGCTGGTGGCCCAGTGCCTGGCCGGGGTGGTCTACCGGTCGGGTGCGCCGGAGCTGCCCCCGGTGTCCGCCCCTGGCGGCTACTGCGAGGACGTAGGAGCCATCGTGGCGCTGCTCGCCGGGCTCATCGCCCTGCACCGGGCCGGGCACGACGGCCGGGGGGAACTGGTGGATGTCTCGGCGGTCCTGGCGCTCGCCGGGTGCACCGACATGGCCCTGCCTCTGTGGAGCCAGAACCGCGCCGATCAGGCCCGGTGGGGGGCCGGCCTGTACCCGCTGTTCCCCTGCCGTGACGGCCTGGCCCGGATAGTGCTGCCCATGTCTCCGGCGGACTGGCGCAGCCTGATCGCGTGGATGGGGTCGCCGCCGGAGTGGACCGGCCCGGACTGGCAGCAGCCCATGCTCGGACCCGAGCAGCGGGAGCTGGTCATGGCCCGGCTCCCCTCCATGTTCGCGTCGCGCACCCGAGCCGAAGTGGCCGCCGACGCGGACCTGGCCGGGGTACGGGTGACCGCCGTGTTGACCCCGGCCGAGGTGCTCGACAATGAGCACGTGGCCGCCCGCCGGACCTTCACCGAGGTCGACCTCGCCGGGAGCCGCTGCCGGCTGCAGTCGGGTCTGTTCAGCGTCGACGGCCGGAGGGTCGACTTTCGCCCGGCCGAGCCGGGCGACCCCCCGAGTTGGCCGGCCCGACCGGGCCCGCGGCCCGCCGCCGGGGGTGGCGCTCTTCCTCTCGAGGGGCTGCGCATCCTCGAGATCGGCTCGGGGGTCGCCGTCCCCGAGGCTGCCCGGATCCTCGGCGAATGGGGCGCCGAGGTCATCAAGGTGGAGCACCCCCGCCGGCCGGACTTCCAGCGGATGGTGATGGGCGGGGAGATGAACCCGGCCTTCGCCACCGTGGCCCGCGGCAAGCTGGGCTTCGGAGTCGACCTGGGCGACGAGGAGGGGCGCCGCCTGGTGCGACAACTCCTGCCGTCGGTGGACGTGATCCTCGAAAACAACGCCACCGGCGTCATCGAGCGCCTCGGGCTCGGATGGGACGTGGTGCACGCCGCCCACCCGGCGGCGATCATGGTGAGCACCCAGCTCTACGGCAACCGGGGACCGTGGGCGGCCCGCAAAGGCTACGGTCCGAGCGCCCGCGCCGCCGGCGGCCTCACCTGGCTGTGGTCCCACGGGCCGGACGCCCCCAGGGGGGTCATGTCCATCCACCCCGACCACCTGGCCGGGCGGCTGGTGGCGCTGGCCGCCCTGGCCGCGGTCCGGGCCCGGCGGCTCACCGGAACCGGCTGCCACATCGACCTGGCGCAGTTCGAAGCGGTGTCGTTCCTCCTCGGCGACCTGCTGGCTGCCGAGAGCCTGGACCCCGGGACCCTCCAGCCCACGGGTAACCGCAACGAAGAGCACGCCCCCTGGGGCCTGTACCGCTGCGCCGATGACCAGGGGAGCGAGACCTGGTTGGCGCTGACCGTGACCGGCGACGACGCCTGGCGGGCCCTGCTCGGCGTCGCCGGGGGCGCCGTCCCCGATCGCCCGGCCTGGCGGAGCACGGCCGGCCGGCTCGAACACCGCGACGAGATCGACCGGCTCCTCGCGTCGTGGCTGCGCCACCAGGACAGTGGCAAGATCGAGGGCCACCTCCAAGCCGCCGGCGTGGCGGCCGGGCGGGCCGTGCACCCCCGCCTCGAGATCGATCATCCGGTCTTCGCCGGGCGGGGCTACCCGACGGGCCTGGAGCAACCCGGATGCGGTCCGCTGATCGTGGAGGGACCCGCCTTCACCGGGACGCGTATGGGTTCACCGCGCCGCGGTCCGGCCCCCGCCATCGGCGAGCACACCGCCCCGATCTGCGCGTCTCTGCTCGGGATGGACGCCGCTTCGTTGTCAGAGCTGGTCAGCGCCGGAGTGCTGGTCACCCATGGGGAGGAGCGCTAGTGCGCGTTTCGGCCAACCTGATCCTCAACGACACCACCCTGCCCATGGCCACGGTGGCCCCCATGGTGGAGGAACACGGCCTCGACGGGCTCTTCATCGGGGAGCACACCCACACCCCGGTGGCCACCTTGCACCCGGCCTACCCCTCGGGTCTGCCGGAGTTCTACAAGCGGTTCCTCGACCCCTTCGTGCAACTGTCGGTGGCGGCCGCAGTGACCCGCACCATCCGCCTGGGCGCCGGCGTGCTGCTGGTCGCCGAACGCAACCCCCTGGAGTTGGCCAAGGCGGTGGCCAGCGTCGACGTCGTCTCCGGGGGGCGGGTGGAGGTCGGCGTGGGCTACGGCTGGAACCGCCTCGAGATGGTGAACAACGGGATCGACCCGGCCAGGAAGCGACAGGTGTTCAGGGAGAAGCTGGCAGTGCTGGAGCGGCTGTGGAGCGAGGAGACCACCGCCTTCGAGGGAGAGTTCGTCCGCTTCAGCGAGAGCTGGTCGCTGCCCAAACCGCTGCAGAAACCCCGACCTCCGGTCCTCATAGGCGCCGCCGCCGGCCCGTCGACCTTCGCCGACGTAGCCGAACTGGGCGACGGCTGGTACCCGCTGTATCAGCCCGGGATCGGCGAGCAGGTCGGGCGGCTGAAAGAGGCGTGTGACCCCATGCGGCCCTCGGTCACCGTGGTCGAGATGGCCGGTCAGCGCCGCGGGCCGTGGTACTCCGAGGACCGGGAGGCGCTCGCCCATCTGCGCCGGGTGGCCTCGGAATGTGCCGACGCCGGCGTGGACCGCCTCGCCGTCGGGGTGCCCGCCGACTCCGTGCCCGAACTGGCGTCGGCGTTGGCGGTCCTCGCCGCCCTGAGCGACTGACCGCTTATGGGGGCGGCCGAACGGTCAGCCGGTGGTCCACACGCAGATCATCCCGCCCCGGGCCACGTCGCGCTCCCAGTGGCAACGCAGCGCATCGGGATCGGCGGCGGGGACCGCGGTCGTCAGCCCGTCCTGCAGTCGGTCGACCAGGTCGGTCCAAGCCTCGGAGTGGTCCACCCACGAGGCCGCGGCTACGGCCGGTGCGCTCGATCTGTCCAGAATGCTCACGGGGACCTCCTCTGCTGACCGGAGATGTTTACCCTGAAGACAACTCTAGTTAACCTTTTGTTCACTTGAAAGGCCTTCTTCGGGGCCGGACCAGGAAAAAATGGCATGCTGGTGTCCGCTGGGATCACGGAAGCAGTTGACCGAGTCTTGGGACGAGATTGGCTCGGCTGTGGGTGCGGCCGATGACGATGGATGCGGGCGCGTGGACGAATCAGGGGTCGCGGTGGATCAAGCTGGGAAACTCGAAGATGGTGCCCCGGAGGAAGGGTCGAACCGCCCCGCCGCGGATTTCCGCTGGGAGGGCGACGCGGGCTCCCTCGAGCCGCCGGCCGTCCAGCCGACCCGCGCCACGCCGCCGGCCGGGCCCCCGGTCATCGACCTGACCGACTCGGTCCCCGCCACCCCGGTACTGCGCTTCTACGCCAACCCGGCCGGCATCTGATCCCCTTTCCGGCCGCCCCTGGGCCCCGCCGGTACGGCCACCCCACGCAGCACAGCGATTGACTCCAGTCGGGTTTGGGAAGGGATGCGACGAGCACCACTTCAGTTGCATTACCGAAAGGTTGGGTCAAATGCTCTTCGATATCCTCATCGCCCTGCTCATAACAGCGGTGGCGGTGGTACTGGGCATAACCGTCCACCCCCTGCTGTTCCTCATCATCATCTTGGCGGTCATTTACCTCTTCGGGCGTCACGCCGGGCGGGGTCGAACGGTCGTCTGACCGTCCCACTCACAGGTCGGGGAGACTCTGCGGCCGGCTAGCCAGGCCGGCCCAGAGGTCCCCCACTTGGGCCAATCGGGCGGGAAGCGACCGGATCGTCCAGCGGTCGCTGGCCAACGAATCGTCATCGAGTTCGGCCCAGGCGATCGGGGCGGACACCGGGGCTCCGGCGGCGGGCCGGGTGCTGTAAGGAGCCACCAGGGTCTTGTTGACCGCGTTCTGGGTGTAGTCGAGGCGGGCACGCCCTCCCCGAGCCGACTTCTGCCAAGTCCAGCTCACCAGGTCGGGCACGGTGGCACCGACCGCCCTCGACAGCTTTTCGACCCACTCGCTGGTCTGTTGGAAGCTGTAGCCCGAGCGGATCGGGACGTAGATGTGAATACCGCGCTGGCCTGTGACCTTGGCCGCCGCATCCACACCGAGATGGTCAAGACCGGCCCGGAATAGCCGGGCCAGCACCAACACCTCCCCAGGGCTGGTTCCGCTGCCGGGATCGATATCGATCAGAGCCCAGGTGGGCTGGTCGACATCGGGCACCTTCGACGTCCACGGGTGCAGTTCCAGCGCCCCGTAGTTGGCCATCCACACCAGTGACGCGACGCTGTCGACCACGAAGTACGGAACTTCGCCGTAGTTCCATCTGGTGATCCACTCCGGTGCGTGAGCCGGAGCCTGCTTGTGCCAGAAGCCGGGCCGGTCCGACCCGTTGGGGAAGCGGTGCAGGTTCACCGGTCGGGCCTCGAGGTGGGGAAGCATGTAGGTGGCGACGGCGGCGTAATAGGCGATGAGGTCCCGCTTGGTCACCGGGGTCTCCCCCACTCTCGCCGGGAACAGCACCTTGTCGAGATTGGTGAGCTTCACGTCGCGCCCCTGCAGCGTCCAGATCCCTTCGGGTCCGAGCCGACCCAGGGCGTCCATCTCCTCGGGGGTGGGAGCGTTCGGACTGGGCTCGGGCCGGTCCCCGTGATGGCCGGGACTCAGGAGCTCCTCGGCCTGGCTCGCCGGGCGCCCGCTGTGCCAGCGGGCCTCGGGGTCCCGGCTCACCTCCTCGTTGGTACGGCCGGAGCGGACCGACCGCGGATGGTCATCGGGGCTCCACCCCTCCACCGACCACTCGTCGCGCTTGTGCCTCATCAACCACTGCTCCCGGCCTCTTTCGGTGCGGGTCCGGACCAGCACGAAGCGTCCGCGCAGCTTCTCGCCGTACAGATCGAAGTGGATCTCCCCCGATTCGAGGGCCCGCCCCGGGTCGGTCCCCGGGGACGGCGTCCACACCCCGCGGTCCCATACCGTCACGTCCCCCCCGCCGTACTCGGGGCGGGGGATGACCCCCTCGAACTCCCGGTATTCGAGCGGGTGGTCCTCCACGTGCACCGCGAGAGACTTGACGGTCGGATCCAGGCTCGGCCCCTTGGGCATGGCCCAGCTGACCAGCACACCACCCAGTTCCAGGCGGAAGTCGTAGTGGCGGCGGCGGGCCCCGTGAAGCTGCACCACGAACCCTCGGCGCTCGCCGTCACCGGCGAGCGGTTGGGCACCTCCCGTCGGCTCGGGAGTCCGCTCGAAGTCCCGCTTGGCCCGGTACTCGCCGAGCGGCCGTCGGTCGGCGCTGGATGGCACGACCCAGTTCTACCCCGCGGCGCGCCCCGGCGCGCCCCGCTCGGCGTGAGCTCAGCCGGGATACCCGCCCGCCCCGGGCTCTGCCAGGATGCCCGCCCGCCCCGGGCTCTGCCAGGATGTTCGCTCAACGCCGGGAAGGAGTGATTATGCCCCTCGACCCCCAGATGATCGCCACGCCTGACTTCTGGCACCAGCCCCTCGCCGACCGCATGCTCCAGTTCGCCGACCTGCGGGAGCAGGGCCCGTTCCTGGAGGTGACCGCCTTCGACCCCCTCGTCGGCCATGACATCTCCTTCCACGCCGTGACCCGGTACGCGGAGGTGACCGAGATCAGCCGCCGGCCCCTGGACTTCTGCTCGGGCCGGGGGTCCACGTCGATCACCGACATACCGACCGAGGCCATGGAGTTCTTCGGGTCGTTCATCGTCATGGACGACCCCCGCCACGCCCGCCAGAGAGCCATCGTCTCCCGATCCTTCACCCCCAAACAGCTCCAGGGCGTCCTCGACTCGGTCGAGAGGATCTGCTCCGAGGTGATCGACGGCTTCTGTCAACAGGGCGAGGTGGACCTCGTGGAAGCCCTGTCGCAACCGTTCCCCCTCCTGGTGATCTGCGACATGATGGGCATCCCGAGGAGCGAGTTCGACACGGTGCTGAGAGCCACCAACGTCATCCTCGGAGCGGGTGACCCCGACATGATCGGCGGCCGCGAGGACGTCCTCGGGGCTCTCATCGACGCCGGCATGGAGCTGGCCGGCCTGATGAACGAGCTGGCCGAGTTCCGCCGGACCAACCCCGCAGACGACCTGACCACCGCCCTCATCCACACCGACGTAGGTGAGGACGTGCTTTCACCCGAGGAGCTCGCCCCTTTCTTCATTCTCCTGTCCGTGGCCGGCAACGACACCACCCGCACGGCCATCAGCCACGGCATGAACCTGCTCTCGCTCAACCCCGAGCAGCGGGCCGTCTGGCAGGCCGACCTCGCCGGCGTCACCCACAGCGCGGTCGAGGAGATCGTGCGGACCAGCGCCCCGGTGGTCTTCATGCGCCGCACGGTGACCCACGACCTGGAGCTGTCGGGGCGGCAGTTCCGAGAAGGCGACCGGCTGGTGCTGTTCTACGGGGCGGCCAACCGGGACCCCCGCGTGTTCCCCGACCCCGAGACCTTCGATGTCCGGCGCGACCCCAACCCCCACGTCGGTTTCGGCGGTCCGGGCCCGCACTTCTGCCTGGGCGCCCACCTGGCCCGGCGGGAGGTCGCGGTGGCCTTCCGCCAGCTTCTCGCCCGTCTCCCCGACATAGAGGTGGCCGGCCCCGTCGTCCCCCTGGCCTCGCTCGGCATACCCCTCGTGGGGGGCATCAAGCACCTCCCCGTCCGCTTCACCCCGACCGCTCCGGTGGGTACCGGAGCAGCCTGAGGGACCTCTGGTCCTCGGGCGCCCTCCGGCGGTCGGGCCGGGCTGCGGACGCGACCTCATTGTCGTCTCCGCAGCCCGCCCACCGTTGGGGGAGCGCCCTACGGGTAAATCTCGGGGGGCCCCACCCGGACCTGTAGGACGGCGATTTCTGGCCATACTGGACCAGGTGGATTACCCGACTATCGAGAAAGCACCGAATCCCGCCCGGTCCCTGTCACACAGCCTGGTGCTGCTGATGTCGGTGTGCACGGGGCTGTCCGCCGCCAGCCTCTACTACGCCCAGCCGCTCCTCGACTCCATACGCCGGTCGTTCCACACCAGCACCGGCACCGCCGGGTTCGTGGTGTCCATCACCCAGATCGGCTACATCACCGGCCTGGTCCTCCTCGTCCCCCTGGGCGACATGATCGTGAGGAGGATCCTCCTACCCACCATGGTCGTCGGGCTGGCCCTGTTTCTGGTGCTGGTGTCGACCTCCCCCTCGGTGGGCCTGCTCCTGGCCGGGTCTTTCATCGTGGGGGCGCTCTCGGTGGCGGCCCAGATCACCGTGGCCCTCGCCGCCTCCCTGGCCAGCGACGCCGAGCGGGGACGGATAGTCGGCACGGTCATGAGCGGCCTCCTTCTCGGGATCCTCCTGGCCCGCACCGCTTCTGGGTATCTCGCCCAGCTGGGGGGCTGGCGGACCCCGTTCCGGGTGGCCGCGGTGGTGATGGCCGTGCTGGCCGTGGTGTTGTGGCGGACCCTGCCCCGTGAGGGCCCGCGCCCGGCGGTGCGCTACGCCAGGGTCCTGGCGTCGGTGCCGTCACTGCTCAGGGACGAGCCGGTCATCCTCCTGCGGTCGCTCTACGGCGCCGCGGCCTTCGGCGCGTTCAACGCCCTCTGGACGCCACTCGCCTTCATGTTGTCCTCGTCGCCGTACCGCTATTCGACCAGCACCATCGGACTGTTCGGCCTGCTGGGGGTGGCCGGCGCGCTGGCCGCGTCGTTCGCCGGGCGCATCGCCGACCGGGGCCACGCCAACCTCATGACCGTGCTGACGGCGGCGACCATGCTGGCATCGTGGCTGCCCATCGCCTTCGGTCACCGCTCGCTGGCCTCCTTGATCGTGGGCATAGTCGTCCTCGACTTCGCCGTGCAGGGCCTTCACATCACCAACCAGAGCATCATCTACGGGGTCCGTCCGGAGGCTCGCAGCCGCATCACCTCGGCCTACATGTCGTGCTACTTCGTGGGCGGGGTCATCGGCTCGGTGGGCGCCTCCGCGGCCTACTCAGCGGCCGGTTGGACCGCCTCGGCGGCCGTGGGTGCGGCCTTCGGGGTCGTAGCCCTCGGCCTGTGGGCGGCCCACGCCGGTCTGCGCCGTCGCGCCGGGCGGCTCCCGGTCCCCGCCACCCGGGGGGTGCCCGCCGCCGGACGCTGAAGTCCGCCGTCCCGGCCCTCCGCTCGACGGTGACCGGGCGGCCACCCGTCCAGTGGGGCCGACGCGACCCACCATGAGCCCGGGGGCGGCCCGAAGCGCCGGAAGCGCCGGGAGCGGCCCGGACCCCCCGGCGACCCACAGATACAGTGGCGGCATGACAGGGTCCGGCTGCCCGTGCTGATCCCCCAGGAAGGGGCGGGGGTCCTACCGAACTCGTACCTGGTGGCCGCCATCGACGAGGGGATCATCGACGCCGGACGGTTCAAGATCCCCGCCGAGAACGTCCAGCCGGCCAGCCTCGACCTGCGTCTCGGCGAGGTGGCCTACCGCATGCGCTGCAGCTTCCTTCCCGGCAACGAGGACGTGTCGGTGCGCATCAAGGAACTGGCCATCGACCGCCTCGACCTGCGCGGCGACGGTGTGGTCCTCGAGACCAACCGGCCCTACCTGATCCCGCTGAAGGAGCGCCTCGCTCTGCCCGACGGGGTGCGGGCCAAAGCCAACCCGAAGAGCTCCACCGGTCGCCTCGACGTGTTCACCCGGGTCATCACCGATCACAGCTACCGCTTCGACGAGATCGCGCCAGGCTACCACGGGGAGCTGTTCCTCGAGGTGGTGCCGCTGTCTTTCGCCATCCGGGTCCGGGAGGATCTGACCCTCAACCAGCTGCGCCTGTCGGTCGGGCGGAGCGAGCTGTCCGACGCCGAGATCCTCGAGCACCACCTCGCCGCCCCGCTCCTGTACGTGGACGGGGCCCCACTGGCGGCCGACGCCATCACCATCTCCAACGGGCTGTTCCTCAGCCTCGACCTGCACGGCGACTCCGACGGCCACGTCGGCTACCGGGCCCGGGAGAACGCCCCCCTGCTCGACCTGACCCGCACCGACCCGCTCGACCCGGAGCCCTTCTGGGAGCCGGTGCGCCGGGAGGCCGCCGACCGGGTCGTGCTGACCGAGAAGAAGTTCTACCTGCTCATGTCCGAGGAGGCGGCGTGCATACCGCCCGGCCTGGCCTCCGAGATGACCGCCTACGACCCCACCAGTGGAGAGCTGCGCACCCATTACGCCGGCTTCTTCGATCCCGGATTCGGTTTCGATTCCGACGGGCGCTTCTTCGGTTCCAAGGCGGCTCTCGAGGTGAGGGCCCACGACGTGCCTTTCATGATCGAGCACGGCCAGAAGGTCTGCAAGCTCACCTTCGAACGGATGCTGGAGCAGCCCACCATCCTCTACGGGCGGGAGCCGGCCTCCAACTATCAGCAGCAGACGCAGGCCCTCGGCAAACACTTCCTTCGCCGCCCCGGCTGAGCCGGCCCGACTCCCGCCCTGGTGCCTCGGCGGGACGCAGGCTCGGGGCGCCGACCGCGACCGCTGTCGTGAGACCGCCGAGCGGCGGCCACGGTCGGACTACCCCGACGGCCGGGACCGAAGTCCCGACCAAAGGACGACGGGCGCCGCTTGACGCGGCGCCCGTCGGGGGGGACCTCACCGGGTTCGTCCTTGATCCCGGTTCTGACACTACAGGCGCCAGTTAGAGGCGAACCGCATGGTTCGAACCCACGGGCGACCTAGTCGGCTCAGTAGGTGGTGCGGTGGGTCTCGTCGACCACCGTGCCGGTGCCGTCACGGTAAACGCGACGCTGGCGGCTGTAACCGCCGAAGCCGCCCCACGAGCCCCAGAAGGCCAGCGAGACCAGGAAGCCCACCACGCCCACGATCATCAGGATCACGCCGATGGTGTGGATGTTGAAGCTCGACGACGAAACCGTCGTTGCGAACCGGAGAATCGCGCCAATAGCGAATATGACAATGCTGGTGCCTACACCCATTTGATCTTCCGCTCCTTTACGGTGACCAGCGGGTCGGTCTCTGCCCGCTGCCGCTCGCGGATCTACCCCGAAGCTGCCAGTTCTTAAACGGGTCCGGCGTCGATCCGGAAAGCGATCACGGCCGGGTGGGGTTCATCCTCAGGTGCTGGCTGATGTCACCGATCATGTCGAGCATGGTGTAGTCCCGCTCGGTGAAGCACCACTGCCCGTCGATGCGAGCAAAGCGGTCGTGGTAGCGGCCGGCCACGATGGGCTGCAGAGGCAGGGTGTCGGTCTGCTGGAGGACCGTGTAGTAGGAGCGGCAGGTCGCCGTGCCCGCCTGCTCGTCGACTTCGACGATCGGGTTGGTGATGACGTGTTTGGTGCGGGGCGTGCCATCGCCGTGGCGGATGGTCGTCGCCACCAGCAACCGGCTCATTCCCGGACCGTCGAGGCGGGGCGCGGGGGGAGCGGCCACGATGAACTCGGCGTGGGCGAACAGCCCGTCGCCGAACTCCTCGAAACGCCCGGCGTCGATCATCTCGGCGTAGGTGTAGAGGAGGTTGGTGACGGCCACTTCGCTCGAGGTCACCGGCCCCACCCTAGGCAACCGGGAAGGGGGCTTGACGGACCGACGTTTCTAGAATATTTTTCTGATATGCGCGAATTCTCACATCCGGCCATCGCCGCCCTCCGAGACGCCGGCGAGGAGCTACGAACCCAAGCCGCCGTCTGCGCCGACGAACGCCGTCTTTCGGAGACCACGGCCAAGATCCTGCGGGAGACGGGGGTCATGCGGCTCATCCAGCCGGCCCGCTACGGGGGCCTGGAAGCCGATCCCCGCTGCTTCGTCGAAGCCATGATGGCGGCGGCCGAGTACGACGGGGCGGCGGGCTGGGTGCTCGGCGTAGTGGGCGTGCACAACTGGCACATCGGGCTGTACGCCGACTCGGTCCAGCAGGAGGTGTGGGGGGAGGACCCCGATACCTGGATCAGCTCGTCGTACAACTACGTCGGCAAGGCGAGCCGCGTCGACGGCGGGTACCGCCTCACCGGCCGCTGGAGCTTCTCGTCGGGTTGCGAGCACTCCCAGTGGGTGTTCGTCGGCGGGATCGTCTACGGCGAGGGTGGCCAACCGATGGAGATGCGCCACTTCCTGCTCCCCCGCTCGGATTACGAGATCATCGACGTGTGGAACGTGGCCGGCCTCAGCGGGTCGGGCAGCAACGACATCAAGGTCGAAGACGCCTTCGTGCCCGACCTGCACAGCATGAGCTGGCCGGATCTGCAGGCCCACAAGGTCCCGGGGACCGAGGTGAACACGGCTCCGCTGTTCCGGGTCCCGTGGGGCTCCATGTTCCTGAACGCCGTCACCGCCCCGCTCGTGGGCATGGCGCGGGGCATGCTCAACGAGTCCCTGTCCATGGTCAAGGGTCGCATGGCCAACTACCTGCCGCCGGGCCCGACGTCGGGGCCCTTCGACGCCAAGCGGATCTGGCCGGCGGTCAGCATGGCCAAACTGGCCGAGGTGTCCTCCGACATCGACGCCGCCCGGGTCCAGATGCTCGACAACCTGGGCGAGGTCTACGAGAACGTCGTGGCCCACCCCGACCTGGCCGGACAGGCCGCCGTACCGCTCGAGGTACGGGCCCGGGCCCGGCGCGACCAGGTGATGGCGGCCAAGCGGGCGACCGAGTCGGCCAACACCATCTTCTCGTTGGCCGGTGGCCGGGGCCTGACGTTGAGCAGCCCGGTGCAGCGCCTGTGGCGCGACGCCCAGGCCGGGTCACACCACGTGGTCAACGGGTCGGATCAGGCCCTGACCGGCTACGGCGCGTGGCTCATGGGCGAGCCGCTCGAGGA
The DNA here is from genome assembly GCA_028876385.1 of Acidobacteriota bacterium. Classification (GTDB taxonomy): domain Bacteria; phylum Actinomycetota; class Acidimicrobiia; order Acidimicrobiales; family Palsa-688; genus JAKCDU01. Next base: position 30,205 of record JAGWSF010000225.1, read on the forward strand.
CATGCTGGTCTGAACCGTCCACCCCCGGGGTCGGCGCCACCGGCGCGGCCCCGGGGGGACCGGCCCGAGGGCCGACGGTGGGGCGGGCCCGGCTCAGGGGCGCAGGGACTTCCAGGCGCCGTCGGCCAACTGCTCGATGGTGGCCTCGGCCTTGGCCGGGGCCCGGGCCGGATCGAGGAACAGGGCGCTGCGCGCCCAGTGGTGGACCGGCCCGATGAGCAGGGCTACGACCACGTCGAAGGGCAGGCGCTTCAGTTGGCCTTCCTCCATGCGCCGGTCCAGCCAGCCGTGCACCGTGCCGAGGAAGTCCTCGTTGGCCTCGAGCAGGTCAGCCGGCACGCCCGACGACCGGTAGCCGGCGAAGGGCTGCTGCAGCAGGAAGGTGGCCGGCCGGGGGTGGCCGACCAGCCACCGCAGGTGGTAGGCCACGGTGTCCCTGATGCCGTCCTCGGCGGGGGGGTCGGCGGCCAGGATGGGGCCCGCCCCCGACTGGTAGTCGTCGAGGAGGGTGTAGTGGAGGATGGCGATCAGCTGGTCCTTGGACCCGAAGTGGTGGTAGAGCGACCCCACGCTGATGGCGGCCCGGGCGCACACCTCCTGGATGAAGGTCCCCGACTCGCCGACGTCTATGAACACGTCGAGGGTGGCGTCGAGGATGGCCCGTCGACGCGACGCGCTACTCGCTCGGGTCCGTACAGTCGCCATGGGCTCCCGCAGCGTAGAGCGTCCCGAGCGGCGGCACCGACACCGGCGCCCCCGGCGGGCGGCGCCCTATCAGAAGAGGGTGGTGGCCGCCTTGGCGAAGTCCACGGCGAACGACGACACCCCGGCGGCGATGGTGAAGGCCACCGAGATGAAGATCACCATGGCGTTGGTCGACGACACGTAGGGGGCATCGCCGGCGGCGGCGGCGTCGAGAGACGAGGCCAGGTCGGCGGTCTCGGAGTCGAGACCGGGCACCGGCGCCAGGCCGGCGCCGAAGACGTCCTCCTCGGCCTCGACGTCGAGGGCCGACCCCCCGCCGGCGCGCGCCGGGTTGGCCCGACCCGCATCTGAGGGGACGGCACCTGCCGCCAGCCCGGTCGTGGTCGCCGCCGAGGCCGCCCCGACCCGCTCGGCCGGCCCGGCGTCGTCGGTCGGCTCGCCGCCGTCGCCGTAGGGGAGGTCGGCGGTGGAGTTGGACGGCTCCGGGGCCGGCGGCGGCGTGGCGGCCACCGCCGGGCCGCCCGAGGAGTACATGAGGAGGGCGACCCGCAGGTAGAAGAAGGCGGCCACCGCCGCCGCCACCATGGCGATGACGGCGAGGTAGTACTGGCCCTGCCCGACGGCGGCCTGGATGACGTAGAACTTCCCGAGGAAGCCGCTGGTGAAGGGCACCCCGGCCTGGGCCAGGAGCAGGACCAGCATGGCCGCGGCGAGCAGGGGCTGGCGACGGGACAGGCCCCGGACCGCCCAGATGGTGCTGCGACTCTCCCCCTGGCCCTGGATGGCGTCGACGACGGCGAACGAGCCGATGACGATGAAGGTGTAGGTGAACAGGTAGAAGAGGGCGGCTGATTTGCCGGTGCCGGTCGCCGCCTGCACGCCCACCAGGACGTAGCCGGCCTGGCTGACCGACGAGTAGGCCAGCATCCGCTTGAGGTCACGCGAGGCGATGGCCAGGACCGAACCGACCACCAAGGTCAGCACCGTGATCACCCAGATGATCGGCCGCCAGTCGGTCTGCTGGGTCAGCAGCCCCTGGTCGAGCACCCTGAGCAGCCCGGCGAACCCGGCGGCCTTGGCCACCGCCGCCATGTACCCGGTGAAGGGCGTCGGTGATCCCTGGTAGACGTCGGGGGTCCACAGGTGGAACGGCACGGCCGCCACCTTGAAGCCGAGACCGACGATGAGCAGGGCCATGCCGGCCAGCAGGACCCCTCCGTTGGCCAGGACGTTGGTGGCCAGATGGTTGGCGATGAGCACCAGTTCGGTGGACCCGGTGGCCCCGTAGACGAGGGCGATGCCGTAGAGGAAGATGGCCGAGGAGAACGACCCGAGGAGGAAGTACTTGAGCCCGGCCTCGCCCGACTCGGCCCGGCGGCGGTGGTAGGCGGCCATCACGTAGAGGGCGATGGACATGATCTCGAGGCCGAGGAACAACGAGATGAGGCTGGCCGACTCGGCCATGAGCACCGCGCCGGTCCCCGACATGAGGATCAGCACGTAGGCCTCGACGCCGTCGAGACCCTCCCGGCGCAGATAGCTGTCGCTGGCGATGGAGCTGAGGATCACCGCCACCGAGACGAGGATGGCGAACAGCACGGCGAAGTGGTCGAAGAAGATCTGCCCGCCGATCTCCACCGTCCCCTGACCGTGACCGGGCACGTTGTACCACTGCCAGACCGAGGCGACGAGCGAGACGCCGCCGACGACGGTGCTGAGCACCGGGTAGAGGCCGGGGTAGACCCGCTTGGGCAGCACCGCCGACACGGCGAGCAGGACCAGGCCGCCGATGGACAGGATCAGGATGGGCAGGATGGCGCTGTAGGCCACCGAGATGTGCAGCGAGTTGGCGGCGCTGCACAGGCCCGAGACCGAATCGCCGGCCTTGCCGATGGCGCAGCCCGACGGGCTGCTGCCGCCCGTGGTCTGGGCCCCGAGCCCTGAGACCGTCGCCAGGACCACGCCGCTCACTTGGAACCTCCTGCGCTCGCGGTGGCCGACACCGGGGTGGCCCCCGCCGCCGACGGCCCCGCACCGGAACTCCCGCCCGACCCCCCGCCACCCGACGCCGACGCCGAGGCCGACGCCGTTGCGCCGCCGCCGGCCGGGCCGCCCCGGACGTCCTGGTTGGCGGGGAGCGAGTAGGTGACGTTGTGGGTCTTCGGCACGTTGGCGTTGGGGGCGGCCTGCTCCACCCGGTCGAGCAGGTAGGTGACCGACGGGGTGACCCGGTCGAGGAAGGGCCTCGGGTAGACGCCGAGGAACACGATGCCCACCAGCAGGGGGGCCACCGCCGCCAGTTCCCGCCAGCTGATGTCGGCCACGGCGTCGTTGGCGGGGTTGAGGACCGGGCCGTGGAACACCCGCTGGTAGGCCCAGAGCATGTAGATGGCCGCGGTGATGATCGCCACGGTGGCCACCACGGCCCACCACCGGTGGGTGGCGAAGGTGCCGACCAGTACCAGGAACTCACCCACGAACCCGTTGAGACCGGGCAGGCCGATGGCGCTCATCACCACGGCCAGGAAGACGGCGGCCATGATGGGCATGGACTTCTGCAGTCCGCCCAGGTCGGAGAACCGCAGCGTGCCTCGCCGTTCCCAGACGATTCCGACCAGGAAGAAGATGGCCCCGGTGGTGAGACCGTGGTTCACCATCTCGAGCACCCCGCCGGTCACACCCTGGGAGCTGAACGCGAAGAAACCGAGCACGATGAACGCCACGTCGACGATGGAGGCGTAGGCCACCAGGCGCTTCAGGTCCTTCTGCATGATGGTGATCAGCGACCCGTAGACGATGCCGACGGCGGCCAGGGTGAGCAGCACCGGGGCCATGTCGGCGGCCCCGACCGGGACCACGTAGATGCCCAGGCGCAGCAGGCCGTAGGCGCCGAGCTTGAAGAGGATCCCGGCCAGGATCATCGAGCCTGCCGTCGGCGCCTCGGTGTAGGTGTCGGGCAGCCAGCTGTGGAACGGCACCAGGGGGATCTTCACGGCGAAGGCGACGGCGAAGCCACAGAAGATCAGGACCTGATCGGCGTGGGGCAGCGAGCCGGCGATGCGGGCCAGGGTGATCAGGTCGAAGGTCTGGTGACCCCCGTTGCGGGGAGCGGCGAGGAGGACCAGGGCGATGATGGCCACGAACAGGAACGCCGAGCCGGCGAAGGTGTAGATGAAGAACTTCATGGCCGCGTAGTTGCGGCGCGCTCCGCCCCATCCCGACACCAGGAAGTAGCCGGGTACCAGGGTGATCTCGAACATCACGAAGAAGACGAACAGGTCGAGGGACAGGAACGTCCCCATGCACGCCGCTTCGAGCAGCAGCATCCACCCCATGAACGCCCGGCTGTTACCCCTCAGGGTCGGCCCGAACATGGCGATCGGGAAGAGGAGGGCGGTCATGGCCACGAGGAACAGCGATATCCCGTCCACCCCGAGGCTCCAGTCGATACCGAAAGCCCCGATCCACGAGTGCCGGGAGACGAACTGGAAGCCGGCGGCGTGCCCCGACGTCGGGTAGTCGATGACCAGGAAGATGACGAAGGCCAGCTCCACGAGAGCGACCACCAAGCCGACGATGCCCGCCGGGCCGAGGGTGGACACCGGACCGGGGGCGGGAGCCGGCCGGCCGGTCGTCCAGGTGGACCGGCGCAGCGAGGTCGACGACCACGACGCCGAGGGGAGGAGCAGGCAGATGATGGCCCCGGCCAGGGGCAGGAACACGACGATGTTGAGGATCGGTATGCCGGTCGTTTTCAAAGGTCAGCTCCCGGCCCGCAGGGACACGTAGAAGAGGATGATTACCGCTCCGGCGCTGATTCCCAGGGCGTAGTTGCGGACGTAACCGGTCTGCACCCGCCTCAGCTGTCGCCCCGACGCGGCGAAGCTGCCGGACACGGCCCGCACCAGTCCGTCCACCAGCCGCCCGTCGATGACGAAGCTGAAAGTGTTGGCCATCCGGGTAAGCGGCCCGGCCACCGTCCGCGACACTCCCTCGTCGATGTACCAGGCGTGGGCCAGGACGGCCGGCTCGAGCCGGGGCCGGTCCACGGCCCGCCGCCAGGCGGCGACCCCGGAGGCCAAGCCGGCGAGGGCGAAGGCGACCGACACCAGGCCGATCAGCCATTTGGTGCCGGTGGCGACGGAGAAGGCGGGGGCCACCGTCGGGGGAAACAGCGGGGCCAGCCACTTGTTTATGAAGTCCAGACCCCCGAACGGAGCGTCGAGGAGCCAGCCGAGCACCGAGGCCACGGCCAGGATCACGAGCGGCACGGTCATCGTGGCGGGCGCCTCGTGGGGCACCCCCCCCGCTTCGTAGACGTGATGGTCGCCGGCCGCGCCCCGCTCCTTGGCGTGGTCGAACCAGCGGGACTGGCCGAAGAAGACCAGAACCACCTGCCGGGTCATGTAGTAGGCGGTGAGGAAGGCGGTGAGCACGCCGACCGCCCACAGCGCCGGGCTCTTGTGCCAGGCCGCGGCCAGGATGGCGTCCTTGGACCAGAAGCCGTCGAAGGGGGGAATGGCGGCCAGCGCCAGGAACCCGATCATGAACGCGGGGAAGGTGATCGGCAGGTAGCGGCGCAGGTTGCCCATCCGCTTCATGTTCTGCTCGTCGTGCAGGGCGTGGATGACCGCCCCGGCGGAGAGGAACAGCAGAGCCTTGAAGAAGGCGTGCATCACCGTGTGGTAGATGCCCGCGCCGTAGTCGCCCGAGCCCTCACCGAGGAACATGTAGCCGAGCTGCGAGACCGTCGAGTAGGCCAGAACCCGCTTGATGTCGTTCTGGTTGCAGGCGATGGTCGCGGCCAGCAGGGCGGTGGCGGCGCCGATGATGGAGATGGTCCACTGGGCGGCCGAGCTGAAATGGATGATGGGGGCCGAGCGGGCGACGAGATAGACCCCGGCGGTCACCATGGTGGCGGCGTGGATCAGCGCCGACACGGGAGTGGGGCCCTCCATGGCGTCGGGCAGCCACATGTACAGCGGGATCTGCGCCGACTTGCCGACGGCACCGAGGAAGAGCATCAGGGCCAGGCCGGTGGCGAAGCTCCCCGACAGGTGGCTGTGCAGCACGTCGCGGTAGTTGAACGAGCCGAAGTGCTGGAAGAGGAGGAACAGGGCGATCATGAAGCCGTAGTCGCCCACCCGGTTGGTGACGAAGGCCTTCTTGGCCGCCACGGCCGCCGTGTCCCGGTCGAACCAGAAGCCGATCAGACCGTAGGAGCAGAACCCCACTCCCTCCCAGCCGAAGAAGCTGAACAGATAGTTGTCCGCCAGGACCAGCACGATCATGGAGAAGACGAAAGCGTTCAGCAGGAAGAAGAACCGGCTGAAGCTCGGGTCGCCGTGCATGTAGCCGATGGAGTAGAGGGTGATGAGCGACCCGACCCCGGTGACGAACAGGCACCACAGGATCGAGAGCGGGTCCAGTTGCAGACCGGCGTTCACGTGCAGGGAGTTGACCGGCACCCAGGTGAAGATGTTCTTGTCGATGCTGCGGGCCGAGGCCTGCTTGCCCAGCAGGGACACCCACACGATGACCGTGGCCACGAACGAGCCGACGGCCATGATGGTGGCCAACCAGCCCGACAGGGGCTCGCGCAGGCGACGCCCTCCGAAGAGGAGGACGATGGCTCCGATGAGGGGCAGGGCGGGGATCAGATAGGCGGCGTTCACAGAGACGTCAGCCCTTCAAGATGTGGATGTCGTCGGCGGTGGCGGCGGCTCGGCGGCGGAACATGGCCACGATGATGGCCAGCCCCACGACCACCTCGGCGGCGGCCACCACGAGCACGAAGAACACGTTCACCTGACCGCCGATGTCGTTGAGGTCGCGGGAGAAGGTCACGAAGGTGAGGTTCACGGCGTTGAGCATCAGCTCGATGCACATGAACATCACCAGCACGTTCCGCCTTATGAGGAGGCCGGTGGCTCCGAGACCGAACAGTACGGCGGCCAGGACCAGATACCAGGCGCTGGGTACGCTCACGATTGATCTCCCTGGTCGGGGGGGGTGAACCGTCGGGCCGACATGAGCTCCTCCTGGTCGAACTCGCTCATCTCGCTGGCGCTGGGTTGGTGGCGCCGGGAGAGCACCACGGCGGCGACGACGGCGATCACCAGCAGCGCCGCGGTCATTTCGAACGGCAGCAGGTAGCCGGTGTAGATGGCCTGACCCAGCTTCTGCACGTTGGACCCGGCCCCGTTGAGCGCACCGGACTGGCTGGGCGTCCCGGCCGACCAGTGGTCGATGCGGGACAGGGCGAGGATCTCGACCAGCGCGACGACACCGAGCAGGACGGCGAGGGGCCGCTGGAACCGGGTCGGCTCGGCGCTGATGGCCTCCTTGCGGTCCACCCCGAGGAACATGATGACGAACAGGAAGAGGATCACCACCGCCCCGGCGTAGACGATGATCTGCACCGCGGCGAGGAAGTCGGCCGACTGGTCGATGAACTCGAGGGCGATGCCGAAGAGGGTGATCACCAGCATCAGGGCGCAGTGCACCGGGTTGCGGAGCAGTATCACCCCGAGGGCCCCGGTGAGGATCATGGCCGCTCCCACCGCGAACACGGCCCAGGCCGAGGCGTGGGCCAGGGCCTGCCCGGAACTGTCGGCCAGGAGGGCGGCGAGCATCAGCGCTCCTCCCCGTCGCGGACCGGCCGCCGGTCGCTCACCCCGATGCCGCGCAGGGCGGCCGAGAGGGTCTCGCGCAGGGACACGTCGGTGTCGGCCGAGTAGTCGGCCGACGTCGGATCGCTCTGCCCCTTCTGGGCCGGGCGCACGCCGTAGCCCAGCTCGCCCGACCAGAGGGGTCGGCCCTCCATGGCCGCCGAGCCGGCCGGGGCGGTGGCCCGCACCCACGCCGAGGTGTGGCGGTCGTCGCCGGGCTTCCAGTCCTCCCAGGGCAGCTGCTGGGGCATCCCCTCGTCGTCGACGAGCAGCTCGGCCTTGGTGTAGATGGCGTCCTCGCGGTTGGCGAAGGAGAACTCGAACAGCTTCGATTCGGTGATGGCCTCCGTCGGGCAGGCCTCGACGCACATGTCGCAGTGGATGCAGCGCAGGAAGTTGATCTCGTACACGAAGCCGTAGCGCTCACCGGGCGAGATCGGCGTGTCGGGCGGGTTGTCGGCGCCGCGGACGTAGATGCAGCGGGCCGGGCACACGCCGGCGCACAGCTCGCATCCGATGCACTTCTCCATGCCGTCCTCGTAGCGGTTGAGGACGTGTCGGCCATGGAAGCGCTCGGGCTTGGGGCGCTTCTCCTCGGGGTACTGGACGGTGAGGCGGGGTTTGAACGGGAGCTTGCCGGTGACGACGAAGCCGCGCAGCGGTCCGGGGACCAGATCGGCGAACCTCATGACTCACGCTCCAGGGATAGCCGGCTCTCCCGGGCTTCTTCGACTTCGCTGGCCTGGCGGCCGACGTCTATGGCCCGCCACAGGAGCGCTCCGAGCACGATGGCTCCGCCCACCGCGGCCAGACCCCACTCCCGCTGGGCCAGCCAGTGGCCCCCGCCGTTGCCGCCGGAGGTGCTGGTGGCCTGGAAGCCGGCCACCACCATCAACATGATGAGCGACGCCGGGATCAGGCGCTTCCAGCCGAGGTCCATCAGCTGGTCGTAGCGGAAGCGGGGCAGCGTGGCCCGGATCCACACGAAGATGTAGAGGACCACGAGCACCTTGACGGTGAACCAGAGGGGGCCGACGGAGTGGCCGTCGATGGTCGGGCCGTTGGGACCGCCGAACCAGAGGGTGACGATGATGGCCGAGTTGGTCACCAACGCCGCGTACTCGGCCAGGTAGAACCACGCGAAGTCGATCGAGGAGTACTCGAGGTTGTAGCCACCGGAGAGCTCCTCCTCGGCCTCGACGAGGTCGAAGGGGGCCCGGGTCATCTCGGCCGTTATGGCGATCGAGAACAGGATGAAAGGGATGACCGCGGTGTGGATCAGATTCCAGTGCACGAAGGACCAGTGCCCGCTCTGGGCGGCCACGATGGTGCTGGTGCTGAGCGATCCGGTCACCAGCACGACGGTGGCGGTGGTGAGCCCCAGGACCGCCTCGTAGGAGACCATCTGGGCGCTGGCCCGCACCGAGCCGAGCAGCGGGTACTTGGACCCCGACGCCCATCCGGCGAGGATCACCCCGTAGACGGCCAGGCCTGAGGTCATGAGCAGGAAGAGGATCCCCCACTGCGGGTCGGCCAGCTGCAACTCGGTGGTGTGGTGGGCGATGGTGATCCGGCCCCCGATGGGGACGATGGAGAAGGCCACCATGATGGGCACCAGCATCAGGTAGGGCGCCAGCTTGTACACCGGCTTGTCGGCGTTGCGGGGGGTGAAGGCCTCCTTGAACAGCAGCTTGGTGCCGTCGGCGAGGGACTGCAGCCAGCCCTTGGGCCCGGCCCGGTTGGGGCCGTAGCGGACCCCCAGGTAGGCCACCGCCTTGCGCTCGTACATGACCATGAAAAGCACCGAGAGCAGAACGATGAGGAAGATGACCAGCACCTTCACCAGCAGGATGAGCCAGACGGCCAGGTTGAGACCGTTGGCGAAGAGCGGGTCGCTGCCCATCAGCTGTCACCTCCGTGAGCCTCTATGGTCACCGTCGTCGCCACCGCCGCCGAGTCCACCAGGTCCCCGGCCGAGCCACCGGGCAGGTTCCAGGTGACGACCGCGGTGCCGGCCGGGAGCGACGCGTCGGCCGCCGCCGGCACCGTCAGCTTGCCCCGCGACGAGCGCAGCTCCACCATCTCGCCCTCGGCGGTACCCATTTCGGCCAGGACCGCCGGGTTGACCCGCACCGTGGCGTCGGGGGCCAGACCGGCGAGCTGAGCGGCGGCCTGCACCTGGGTGCCGCCGTCCCACATGGTTCGGCGGGTGACCAGACGCAGTCCGTCGGCGGGGGGAGCGGTTCCCGACGGGGCGGGCACCGGGGGGGTGCCGAGGTGGGGGGGTACGGCGGGCACGCCTTCACCGGACGCCCCTGAGGGGGGCGGCTCGGGGTAGGCGACGTGGTCGGAGGGGTCGACGCTGTCGGGTTCGGGTGTCATCTCCACCGACGTGACGAGCAGGGCGCTCGGGGCGATCCGGTGCAGCTCGGCCGAGGCGATCCCGGGGTCGGCCATGGGGTCGAGGGGCCGGGAGGTCACCGTCTGGGCGATGGTCGCGGCGTCGGCGGGGACGACCACCCCGTCCCGGGCCCGGATGCCGGAGAGCAGCTCGTAGTGGACCCCGTGATGCAGCGGTGATACCCGCTCGATCTCGGCCCAGATGTCCTCCAGGCAGGTGAACGCCAGGTTGACGCCCATGCGCTCGGCCAGCTCCGAGGCGATCATCCAGTCGGGCCAGGACACCGAGTGCTCCACGACCAGCTGGCTCAGCCAGGTGATCCGCCCTTCGATGTTGGTGAAGGTGCCCCGTCGCTCGGCCCAGGCCGAGGCCGGCAGGACGACGTCGGCGTGCCGGACCGAGGCGTTGAGGTGGGTGTCGACGGCGACCACGAAACGGGCGCCGAGCAGGCCCCGCAGGGCCAGGTTGGAATCGGGGAAGTCGGTGAGCGGGTCGGCCCCGACCAGCACCAGCGCGCCCATCCGGCCGCGGCTCGACTCGTTGAGCATGGCCGCGGTGTCGAAGCCCCGCTCGGCGGGCAGGGGGGCACCCCACTGGTACTCGAACCACTCCCGCCCGTCGTCGAGCCCGACCCGGCCGGGCAGGACGCCGGGGGACAGACCGAAGTCGAGGGCGCCGTGGATGTTGCCCCGGCGCAGGGCCGACAGGAACTTGACGCCGGGCAGCCCGGCCAGCACGTGGGCCGCCGCCGCGACCTGGGCTTCGGACTCGGCCAGTGAGGGCCGGCCCAGGACCACGACCACCGGCGGGCCCGCCGGCGACCCCACCTCCGCGGCCCGGGACACGTGGGCCCGCACCGCCTCGATGGTGGCCCGGGCCACTCCGGCCACGTCCCCGGTGACCGGCTCCGAGCTGGCGACGGCGGCCGCCAAGGCGGCCAGCTCGCCGGGCCGGTAGAGGGCCGTCTCGGCGGCGTAAGGGGTGAGACCGGTGGGCGCCGGGGTCAGCTCGACCAGCTGGGTGCCCTGCTCCCGCACGGCGTGACGGAGGCGCAGGTACAGGACCGGCAGCTCCTCTTTGATGTCGGGCGCGACGGTGATCACCAAAGCGGCGCGGGCCGCCTCGTCGATGGTGGCGCGGGGCAGCCCGAGGATGGTCTCGGCCGGCACCCCGTCGCCGAGCTGGGCGTCGACGGAGTCGGTGCCGAACACCATGCGGGCCGTCTTGGACCACACGTAGGCGTCCTCGTTGGGCAGCCGGGCGCCGCCGATGACACCGATGCCCCCGCTTTGACGGGCCCGGGCCAGACCCTCGGCGGCCCGGGCCAGGGCGGCGCCCCAGGTCGTCTCCACCAGCTCGTTGCCCTCGCGCACGAGCGGGACCGACAGGCGGGTGGATCCGGCCGCGGCGGGGAAGGCGAAGCGCCCCTTGTCGCACAACCAGCCCCAGTTGACCGGGTCGGAGTCCACGCCGATCAGCCGGGTCACCTCGTTGGAGCTGGCCTGGACGGCACTGCGACAGCCGACGGCGCAGGTGGTGCAGGTGCTCTCCACCTGCTGGAGGTCCCACGGGCGGGCCTTGAAGCGGTAGGGCTTGGCCGTCAGCGCCCCCACCGGGCAGATCTGCACGACGTTGCCGCTGAAGTTGGAACCGTAGGGCTGGCCGGCGAAGATGGCCACCTCGGTGCGGTCGCCGCGCTCGGCGAAGTCGATGAACGGGTCTCCCGCCACCTCGTCGGCGAAGCGGACGCAGCGGCCGCACTGGATGCAGCGCTCCCGGTCGAGGTACACGAGGTCGGAGATGGGGATGGGCTTCTCCCAGTGCCGCTTCTCCTCCACGAAGCGCGACTCGCCCGGGCCGTAGGCCAGGGTCTGGTCCTGGAGGGGGCACTCGCCCCCCTTGTCGCACACCGGGCAGTCGAGCGGGTGGTTGACCAGGAGGAACTCGAGCACCCCCTCCTGGGCCTTGACCGCCTTGTCGCTCTTGGTGTGGATCGCCATGCCGTCGGCCACGGGGTTGTAGCAGGCCGGCATGAGGGTGGGTCCCCTCGGGCCTTCGACCTCGACCAGGCACATGCGGCACATGCCGACCGGCTTCATCCGGGGGTGGTAGCAGAACCGCGGGATGTAGACGCCGGCCTCGTCGGCGGCGTCGATGATCCACTGGCCGGCCCGGGCCTCGACCGAACGGCCGTCGATGGTGATGTTGACGGTCTCGCCGCTCGCAGCCGGGGCGGGAGGGGGGGTCCCCACCGCGCTCTCGGTGACGAGGGGTCGGCGCACGAGGCGAACCGGGACTTCGTTGCGGGTGGCGTCAGACACGTGCCAACCTCCGCGGCAGGCGGTCGGGCGGGAACGGGCAGCGACCCTCCCGGACGTGGGCCAGGTACTCGTCTTTGAACATGCGCAGCCCGGCCGCGACCGACGGCGGCATGGACGGTCCGAGGACGCAGATGGTGGTCTGGGCGGGGGGCCAGGCGACGCCCGGGGAGATGTTGTCGCAGATGTCCATGAGCAGGTCCAGGTCGGCCTCCCGACCGCGGCCGGCCTCGATGCGCTCCAGCACCTTCTCCAACCACCCGCCGCCCTCCCGGCAGGGGGTGCACTGGCCGCAGGATTCCCGGTGGAAGAACCGGACGATGCGCCACGCCGCCCGCACCGTGCAGGTGGTGTGGTCCATGGGTATCACCGACCCCGACCCGGCCATGCTGCCGATCCCGGCGATGGCCTCGTTGGACAGGGAGACGTCGAGGTGCTCGGGCCCGATCCAGGGGGAGGAGACGCCGCCCGGGATGATCGCCTTCAGATTGTTGTCATCGCGGATGCCACCACCGAGGCGGGGGTCGAAGATGAGATCGCGGAAGGTGACCTTGGCCCACTCCAGCTCGTAGTTGCCCGGGCGCTTCACGTGGCCGGCCAGAGCGAGCAGCTTGGTGCCCTTGGAGCGGCCGTCGCCGAGCGCCGCGAAGTGGTCCCCGCCGTTGAGCAGGACCCAGGGGAGGTTGGAGACGGTCTCGACGTTGTTGACGATGGTCGGGGCGCCGTAGAGGCCCATCACCGCCGGGAAGAAGGGGGGCTTGATGCGGGGATAGCCGCGCTTGCCCTCCAGGCTCTCGAGCAGGGCGGTCTCCTCCCCGCAGATGTAGGCGCCGGCCCCGGGGTGCACGACGATGTCCACCGAGAAGTCGCTACCGAAGATGCGATGGCCGACCGCCCCGTAGCCGTAGGCCTCGTTGAGCGCGGCTTGGAGCCGCTCGAGGGCCAGCGGGAATTCGCCGCGCACGTACAGGAAGATCTGGGCGGCGCCGATGACGTAGGCGCAGATCAACGCCCCTTCGATCAGCTGGTGGGGGTCACCCTCGATGAGGGCGTGGTCCTTGAAGGTGGCCGGCTCGCTCTCGTCGCCGTTGATGGTCAGATAGACCGGCGACGCCTGGCGCAGCATGCCCCATTTGCGCCCGGCCTCGAAGCCGGCCCCGCCCCGGCCGAGGATGTTGGCCGTGTTCACCGAGTCGTGGATCTCCTGCGGGGTCATGGTCAAGGCCTTGCGCAGGCCCTGGTAGCCGCCGTCGGCGAGGTACGACTCGAGGGTCCAGGAACGGTCGTGGTGGAGACGTCGGGTGACGATCTTGGGCGCGTCGGTGACGGGCACTGGCTCAGGCCCTTTCCCAGTTCGGCCGCCGGGGGTGCAACGTCACGGACGCCCCTCCAGATGGGCGGCGTCGACCACGTTGGTGGCGGTGGTGGTGCGGTGGGTGGACAGCTCGACGGCGGGGGCGGTCGAGCGGTGGGCGGCCGGGCCGGCATCGACGTCGGCACCGACCTCGGTGCTCGGCGGGGTGGCCTCATCGGTCGGCCCGGCGGCGGCCAGACCTACGGAGCGGCGGACCCGCATCAAAGTGCCGTGCGGGGGCACTTCGTCGTCGAGGCGGCCGTGGCGCAGGTCATCGGTCAGGGTGTCGAAGCCCTCGGGGTCCACGTCGCCGAAGAAGCGCCAGTTGACCGTGAGGCACGGGGCGTTACCGCAAAGCGCCAGGCACTCGGCGTCCTCGAGGGTGAACATGCCGTCGGCCGTGGTGCCTCCCGGCGCCACCCCGAGGCGCTCCTCGGCGTGCTCGAGCAGCCGGTAGGCGCCCTGCAGCATGCAGGCGATGTTGGTGCAGACGGCGATGAGGTACCGGCCGACCGGCTCGAAGTGGAACATGTCGTAGAACGACGCCGTGCCGCGGACCTCGACGGCTTCGAGGCCGACCAGCTCGCCGACATGGTTCATGCCGTCCTCGCTCAGATAGCCGTCCTGTTCCTGCAGGATGTGCAGGATGGGGATCAGCGCCGAGCGGGGCTGGGGGTAGAGGGCGATGAGGTCCAACGCCCGCTGAAGGTTGTCCGGGTTCAGCCGAGGCACGCCCGATCCTTGCCCAGGTAGGTGGCTCGGGTCCAACCGAGCGACTCCGACGGTGCCAAGGACAAGCCCCTCACCGGTCCACGTCGCCGAGGACCGGGTCGATGGTCGACACGATGGCGATGGTGTCGGCGAGCAGGCCGCCACGGGCCAGGGGGGCCATGGCCTGCAGGTTGGTCAGGCTGGCCGAGCGCATGTGCACCCGGTAGGGCTTGGCCGTGCCGTCGGACACGATGTAGCAGCCGCTCTCGCCGCGGGGGCTCTCGACGGGCACGTAGGCGTCGCCGGGCGGCACCCGGAACCCCTCCGTGTAGAGCTTGAAGTGGTGGATGAGCGCCTCCATCGACTCGTCGATGCGGCTGCGCGGCGGCGGGGTGATCTTCTTGTCCTGGATGCGGTAGTCGCCGCCCGGCATGGCGTCCGCGATCTGACGGATGATCCGTATGGACTCCCGGATCTCGTTGAACCGGATGGCGTAGCGGTCCCAGCAGTCACCGTTGGTGCCGACGATCACGTCGAAATCGACCTTGTCGTAGGCCAGGTAGGGGACATCGCGCCGGACGTCCCAGGCCACCCCGGTGGAGCGCAGCAGCGGCCCGGTCAGGCCGAGGCTGATGGCGGTGTCGGCGTCGATGGGACCCACCCCGACCAGACGGTTCTGCAGGATGGGCTGACCGGTGAGCAGGTCGTCGTACTCGTCCATCCGCTTGGGGATGGCCTCGCACAGCGCCAGCACGTCGTCGCGCCACCCGTCGGGCAGGTCGGCCGCCACCCCGCCGGGGCGGAAGAAGTTGTGGTTCATGCGCAGCCCGGTCACCTTCTCGAAGAAGGCCAGCACCATCTCCCGCTCGCGCCACCCGTAGACCAGCATGTTGATGGCACCCAGGTCGGCGCTGTTGGTGGCGAGCCACAAGAAGTGCGAGGAGATCCGGTTCAGCTCGCACATGAGCATCCGGATCCACACCGCCCGGGCCGGTATCTCGATGTCGAGGAGGCGCTCCACCGACAGGCAGAAACCCAACTCGTTGAAGAACGGCGACAGGTAGTCCATCCGGGTCACGTTGGTGCAACCCTGGTGGTACATCAGCTCCTCGCCGGTCTTCTCCATACCGGTGTGGAGGTAGCCGACCACCGGCTTGGAACGCAGGACCGTCTCCCCGTCGATCTCGACCATGATGCGCAGCACCCCGTGGGTCGAGGGGTGCGACGGGCCGAGGTTGAGGATCATGCTCTCGTCCTCGGGCGTCTCCACGTCGATGTCGCCCCGATCGAGCTGGACCCCTTCGGGCAGCCTCAGGACCCGACCCGACTCGAGCTCGAGCTCCTGGGGGGAGGTGCGCGACCGCGGGGCCAGCTCCTGGCTTCCCTCGTCGGTCTTCATCTGCAGCATCTCGTCGATCTCCGCCGACCCCGGTCGGGGCCGGCCGAGGAGCCGGCCGACCAGCGACTGCTTGGGCGCCGGCCCGGTGGGGACCGGGCCGGCCGGCCCGTCGGTGGGCTGGGGCTCGGTGCCGGTGTCGCTCATATGGGTGCCGGTGTCGCTCATATGGTCGCCCCCCTCGGGGCCTCTTTGAACTGCACCGGCACGTGCCCGGTGTCGTAGTCCTTGCGCAGCGGATGGCCCTCCCAGTCCTCGGGCATGAGGATGCGGGTCAGATCGGGATGGCCGTCGAAGACCACCCCGAACATGTCGTAGGTCTCCCGCTCGTGGTACTCGGTGCCGGGCCACAGGCCGAACAGCGACGGCAGCCGGGGATCCGAGGCGGGCACCTGGCAGCGGACCCGGAGACGGCGGTGGTGGGCCATGTCCTGCAGCTCGACCACCACCTCGAAGCGCTCGGGACGGATGCCGACGGGCAGGTCCCGACCGGGGTGGGTGAGGTAGTCGACCCCGGTGAGACCGATGGGCATGCTGTAGCCGTCAGCCGCGAGGGCCCGGCACAGCTCGAGGTAGTCCTCCCGGTTGCAGTGGACCACCTTGGCCCCCCGGGAGTCCACCAGCGGGCAGCCGTGCAGCAGCTCCGGCGGCGGGGGCAGGGCCTCGGTCTCGGTTGCGGTCGGCTCCTCGGCGCTCTGGTCGCTCATGAAACGCGGACCCGCACGGGCGGGCGAACCGTGGAGCTGTCGAGATGGATGCCGGCCCCGGTGCCGGTGGCCACCCGGCGGGTGATCTCACCGGTGCGGATCTTCTGGTGGAGGGTGAGGATGGAGTGGATCAGCGTCTCGGGCCCGGGCGGGCACCCCGGCGCGTAGACGTCCACCGGCACGATCTGATCGACGCCCTGCACGATGGCGTAGTTGTTGAACATGCCACCGGTGCTGGCGCACACCCCCATGGAGATGACCCACTTGGGTTCCATCATCTGGTCGTAGACCTGGCGCAGCACCGGCGCCATCTTCTGGCTGACCCGGCCGGCGACGATCATCACGTCGGCCTGGCGGGGGGAGGCGCGAAAGACCTCCATGCCGAAGCGGGCCAGATCGAAGTTGGCGGCCCCGGCGGCCATCATCTCCATGGCGCAGCAGGCCAACCCGAAGTTGGCCCCCCACGAGCTGGAGGCCCGGGCCCACTTGACGAAGCCTTCGAGGGTCCCGGTGAGGAAGTTGTGCTGGAGGTTCTCGAGTCCCACTGAAACTCCTATGCGCTCTTCACGGGCTGGTCGTAGGGATTGGGCGCCTCAGCCGGCGCCGGCCGGGCTGCGGGCGGCGGTGAGTCGAGCGGCCGGGGAGCCACCCCGTTGACCAGCTCGACCGGGCGGGGCACCCGCCGCACCGACGAGGTCGTGCTGCGGGCCAGCTGCACGGGGGCCCGGCCGCCGCGCCGCTGGCGGGGCCCCCAGTCGAGGGCGCCGTTGGAGACCAGGTAGGCGAAGGCGATGAACACCACCACCGCGAACGCCGCCATCTCAGCCAGGCCGAAAGTCGACAGCTGGTGGTACATCACCGCCCACGGATAGAGGAAGATCACCTCGATGTCGAAGATGATGAAGATCATCGCCACCAGGTAGAACCGCACCGGGAAGCGGGCCGCCGGGCGGAAGCGGGGGGCGATCCCCGATTCGTAGGGGCCCTGCTTGGCCGCCGTCGGCCTCTTGGGGCCGAGCGCGCGCGACCCGGCGGCGGAACCGCCGGCGAAGAGCGCCACGAGGACGATCAGGAGCAAAATCGGCAGGTACTGCACCACGACCCGGGATGCTACCGCCCGGGGGGACGGCTACCGCCAATCGGGCCGGGCCAGCCGGGCCCGGTCCCCCGGGAGAAGGCCGGGCCCGGCCGGCTCCGAGGGCCGGCCCACGGGGAAGTTATAAGCGGGGGGTTCCGGTAAGTTTCTGACATGGCCGACGACCACGCCGAGCACCGCTACGACCCCCCGGCACCGCGTCGCTGCGACGTACTGGTGATCGGCGGCGGTCCGTCGGGCTCGGCCTGCGCCTACTGGCTGGCCAACGCCGGCCACGACGTGGTCATGGTCGAGCGCAAGCGTTACCCCCGGGAGAAGACTTGCGGTGACGGGCTGACCCCCCGCTCGGTCCGCCAGCTCGAGGACATGGGCCTGGCCGAGGAGCTCGCCGGCTCCGGCCACCGCTACAGCGGCCTGCGGTCCCACGGCTTCGGGCGCACCCTGGAGCTGCAGTGGCCCGGCCACCCGACCCTGCCGGGCTACGGGTACGTGATCACCCGCAAGGACCTCGACGCCCTCGTCGCCGAGAGAGCCGCCAAGGCGGGGGCCACGGTGTGGGACGCCACCGAGGCGGTGGAGCCCATCACCGTCAATGGGCTGGTCCGCGGCGCGCTGGTCAAGCCCAAGGGCGGCGACGGCGGCCCGGTCGAGGTCAGAGCCCGCTACACCGTGGTGGCCGACGGGGCCAACTCCCGGTTCGGGCGCAGCCTGGGCACCAGCCGCAACCGCTCCTACCCGCTGGGTATGGCCATCCGGGGCTACTGGACCTCGCCCCGACACGACGAGCCGTGGATCGACAGCTGGCTCGACATCCGGGACCGGGCCGGCAACGTCCTCCCCGGCTACGGGTGGATCTTCCCGGTGGGCGACGGGCGGATCAACGTGGGCGTGGGCCTGCTGTCGACGTTCAACCAGTGGAAGGCCGTCAACACCACCCACCTCCTGCAGAGCTTCGCCGAGTACGCGCCGCCGTCGTGGGACATCCGCCCCGAGACGGCTTGCGGGCCGGCCACCGGCGGCCGTCTCCCCATGGGCCTGTCGGTCGGCCCCCACTCGGGCCCGACCTGGCTGGTCGTGGGCGACGCCGGGGGCACCATCAACCCGTTCAACGGCGAGGGCATCGCCTACGCCTACGAGTCGGGGCGCTGGGCCGCCGAAGCGGTCGACCTGGCCTTGAGCAGCGGAGACGGCCTGGCCCTGACCTCCTACGAGCAGCGCCTGCACGCCGAGTACGACCTGTACTACCGCGTGGCCCGCGCCTTTGTCCGGGTGATCGGCCATCCCGAGATCATGCGGGTGCTGGTCAGCACCGGCATGCGCAGCCGCAGCCTCATGGAGTGGGTCCTGCGCATCATGGCCAACCTGCTGCGCCCCGACGAGCTGGGTCCGGCCGAGGCCGCCTACCGAGCCCTCGTCAAGCTGTCACGGCTCGTGCCAGAAGCTGCCTGACCGCTATCCGGCGGCGGCCGCGAACGCCTCGACGGTGGCCTCCAGGTCGGAGTCGGTGTGGGCCAGGCTGGGGAACATGACCTCGTAGGCCCCGGGAGCGACCGCCACCCCCCGCTCGAGCAGGCCGTGCATCAGGCCCGGGTAGCGCCCGGTGGCGGCCGAGGCCTTGGACCCGTCGTAGTCGACCACGGGCTCGGCGGCGAAGAACAGGCCCAGCAGGGGCCCGGCCACCGGCACCTGGACCCCGGCACCGAGGGCCGCGCCCAGACCGGCGGCCAGGCCGGCCACCCGCCCGGTCAGCTCCCGGTAGGCGTCGCGGTCGAGGAGGGAGAGCACGGCCAGCCCGGCGGCGGTGGCGAGGGGGTTACCCGACAGGGTCCCGGCCTGATAGACGGGCCCGACCGGGGCCAACTGCTCCATCAGATCGCGCCGGCCGGCGAAGGCGGCCAGAGGGAGGCCGCCGCCGATCACCTTCCCGAAGCACCACAGGTCGGGGCGGACCCCGGTCACCTCGGCGGCGCCGCCGTAGGCCAAACGGAAGCCGGTGATCACCTCGTCGAAGATGAGCACCGTGCCGGTCCGGTCGCACTCGGCCCGCAGGCCCTCGAGGAAACCGGGGGCGGGAGGCACCAGTCCCATGTTGGCGGCGACCGGCTCGACGATGACGCAGGCCTCCTCGCCGGTGAGCGCCGGCACCTGGTTGTAGGGGACGACCAGGGTGTCGGCCACCGCGGCGCGGGTCACCCCGGCCGACGCCGGCAAACCCAGCGTGGCCACCCCGCTGCCCCCACCGGCGAGCAGGCCGTCGCTGTGGCCGTGGTAGCAGCCCGAGAACAGCACGATCCGGTCCCGCCCGGTGGCGCCGCGTGCCACCCGCACCGCCGACATGGTCGCCTCGGTGCCGCTGTTGACGAGCCGCACCAGGTCGCAGCCGGGAACCCGGGCCGATATCTCCTCGGCCAGGCGCACCTCGCGCTCGGTCGGAGCCCCGAAGGAGGTGCCGTCCCCCGCCGCTGCGACTATGGCCTCGACCACCTTGGGGTGGGCGTGGCCGAGGATGGACGCCCCGTAGGACTGCACGAAGTCGATGTAGCGATGGCCGTCCACGTCCCACACGTAGGCCCCTTGGGCCCGGGCCACGAAGTACGGGGTGCCCCCCACCGAGCGGAAGGCCCGTACCGGCGAGTTCACCCCCCCGGGTATCACCCGCTGGGCCCGGTCGAAGAGGGCTTCGGAGCGGGTCGCCGCGCCCGGATGGCCCGTGGTCGGCTCAGCCATTGAGCACCTCCGCCAGCTCGCCGGCCAGGTAGGTGAGGATGACGTCGGCCCCCGCCCGTTTGATGGCCATGGTGTGCTCGAGGGCCACCGCCGGCCCGTCGATCCATCCCTGGGCGGCGGCCGCCTTGATCATCGAGTACTCCCCGGAGACGTGGTAGGCGGCGACGGGCAGGTCGACCCTCCGGCGAACCTCGGCGATCACGTCGAGGTAGGCCAGGGCGGGCTTGACCATCACCATGTCGGCGCCCTCGGCGACGTCGAGGAGGACCTCCCGCACGGCCTCACGCCGGTTGCGGTGATCCTGCTGGTAGCCGCAACGGTCCCCGCCACCGGCGATGGTCACGTCCACGGCGTCGCGGAAGGGCCCGTAGAGGGCGGACGCGAACTTGGCGGCGTAGGCGAGGATGGGCCGCGACGCGAAGCCGCCCCCGTCGAGGGCCTGGCGGATGGCCGCCACCTGGCCGTCCATCATCCCCGAGGGCGCGACCATGTCGGCTCCGGCCTCAGCCTGGGCCAGGGCGACGGCCTGGTAGCGCTCGAGGGTCGCATCGTTATCCACCGCGCCGCGCCGGTCGACGATCCCGCAATGGCCGTGGTCGGTGTACTCGTCGAGACACAGGTCGGCGATGAGCACCATCTGCCCGCCGAGCTCCTCGGCCAGGCGGCGTAGGGCCACCTGGACGATCCCTTGGGGATCGGAAGCCCCGCTCCCGATGGCGTCCTTGGCCACCGGGACGCCGAACAGCACGAGAGCGGGCACCCCGAGCGAGTGCAGGCGACGGGCTTCTGAGACCAGGCTGTCCACCGTGTGCTGGACCACCCCCGGCAGGGAGCCGATGGGCTGGGGGGTGTCTATGCCCTCCCGGACGAACAGGGGGGCGATGAGGTCATCGGGCGACAGGTCCGTCTCGGCCACCATCTGACGCAGGCGGGGATGGGCGCGCAGGCGGCGCATACGGGTCTCGGGGAATCCCACAAGGGGCAGGCTACAGGCTAAAAACCTCCAAATTTAGTTGTAAGTTTCCTTAACTCTGTGTTACATTGATCCTGCGACAAGTTGGGTAGTTCAGATTGAAAGGAGTGGGTCATCAAATGTTGATGCGCACCGATCCGTTCCGGGAGTTGGACCGGCTCACGAGCCAGGTGTTCGGCACCCCGGCCCGCCCGGCCGCCATGCCCATGGACGCCTTCCGTTCGGGCGATCAGTTCGTGGTCGAGATGGATCTGCCGGGCGTGGTACCGGAATCCATCGACCTGACCGTCGAGCGCAACGTGCTCACGGTCCACGCCAAGAGGGAGCGCCACAACGCCGAGGCGGCCGAGTTGTTGGTGGCCGAGCGGCCCTACGGCACCTTCAGCCGCCAGCTGTTCCTCGGGGAGACCCTTGATGCCGAGCACCTCTCGGCCCGTTACCAGGACGGGGTCCTCCGCATCGAGATCCCCGTGGCCGAACAGGCCAAGCCGCGCAAGATCGCCGTCGAGGTGGGCAACCGGGAGGCGCTGACCGTCTGATCGCCGTCGGTCTGATCGCTGACCGTCTGATCGCCGTCGGTCTGATCGCCGTCCGTCTGATCACCGTCCGTCGGACCGCGGTCCGGGACGTCCCGCTGTAATTACGCACGGAAGGAGTTGGAACCGGGGTGGGTGGTCCGCCGGCCGCCCACCCCTTCGATCACCGTCATGCCGCTTCCCTTCGACGACATACACGCGCCCTTCTACACCGTGGGACAGGTTTCCTCGATGCTCGACGTGCAGCCGGCCTACCTGCGCCGCCTCGACTCCGAGCAGCTGGTGTGCCCGGGGCGCTCCGAGGGTGGACAGCGCCGCTACAGCCGGGCCGAGATCGCCATGGTGCAGCGCGTCACCGAGCTGGCCGGTGAGGGGATGACCCTGGCCGGGATCAAGCGCCTCCTCGCCCTCGAGGCGCAGGTGGCCGCGCTCGAGGCCGAGATCCGCCGACTGTCGGGAACCACCTGATCGACCGGGCGCCCGGTCAGGTCAGGCCGGCGGCCCGGCCGGCGAGATCCATGGCGTAGCCGAACAAGGCCTCGAAATCGGTGCTGCCCCCCTTGTAGTGGCCGAACAGCTCCAGGCTGACCATCCCCACCAGGGAGGTCCAGGCCAGCACCGCGGCGGTCACCGTGGCGGTGTCGCGGCCGGGCAGCAGGGCCTGCCGGATGGGCTCGACCACCTCGTCGGGGAAAGGGGCGGGGGGAGCCACGACTTCGGGGGGCCGGGCGCCGGGCGCGTCGCGCAGGATGCCCGCCACCGCGTCGGTGATGCGCAGCGCGGCCGGCACGGTGGCTTCCGGCGCGGCGTAGCCGGGCACCGGCGAGCCGTAGATGAGGGCCCACTGCTGGGGGTGTAGGTGACCCCAGGACCGCACCGCCCGGCACAGGGCCCGCCAACGCTCCAGCGGACTCCCGGCGGCCTCCCCCACCGCAGCGTGGGCCGTCTCGCCGACGCCCTCATAGGCCTCGAGGATCAAAGCCGTTAGCAGCGCGTCCCGGGACGGGAAATAGCGGTACAGGGCCGACGGCACCATCCCCAGGCGACGGGCCACCGATCGCAGGGACAGCGCCGAGGGACCCACCTCGGCCAGCTCATCCCGGGCGGCCTGCAGTATCTCCTTGGTGAGCTCGGCCCGGACCCGGGCCCGGGCCGTCTGGCCGGCGGTCATGTCCCCAACCTAGCAACTCACCGAGAACATTCGTCGTTGACGTGAACGCTGTTCTCTCTTAGGATCAACGTTCATGGACACTACCTACAGAACGCCCGACTGGTTCACCCGCAACGTGTTGAACCGCCTGGTGGCGGGCGCCACCCGGGCCGGGGTGAGCATCCTCGGTTCCCGTGAGCTCGAGGTGAGGGGGCGTCGATCGGGCCAGACCCGCCGGACCCCGGTCAACCTGCTGGACCTCGACGGCGCCCGCTACCTGGTGGCCCCACGGGGTGAAACCGAGTGGGTGCGCAACGTCCGCGCCGCGGACGGCGCGATCACCCTCCGGCGGGGCCGGCACCGGGAGAGCTTCCGAGCCGTGGAGCTCGTCGACGAGGCCAAGGCCCCGGTGCTGCGCGCCTACCTGCGGCGCTGGAAGTTCGAGGTGGGCATGTTCTTCGAGGGGGTCGGGCCCGACTCGAGCGACGCCGAGCTCACCGCCGCCGGCAGCCGCCACCCGGTGTTCGTACTGCAATCCGAGCGGCCCTGAATCCCTGCCACCTGGGCCGAAGCCGGGGCCTCGGGCGTCGCGGTCACGACCGCGGCGCCGATCAGGACCGGGGCGCCGATCAGAACCGGGGCGCCGGTCAGGACCGGTGGGATGACAGGGCCGCCGCCACCGCGTCGGCGAGGCTGGCCACCGACGCGTCCTCGGCCACGGCGCTGACCGTCACCCCGGCCTCCCGGGCGGTCGCCGCGGTCACCGGACCGATGCAGACGACGACCGGCGGCAAGGCCGGCGCGCCGGCCGCCGCGAGGAAACCCGTGACCGTGGACGAGGCGGTGAAGCAGATGGCGTCGGCGGCGGCCACCTCCTGGCGCAGGGCTTCGGGTACCTCGGCGGTCAGAGTCCGGTAGGCCTCCACCAGGTCCACCTGCCAGCCCGCCGCGGCCAGCCCCTCGACCACGGTGTCGCGACCTCCGGCGGCCCGGGGGAACAGGACCCGGCCCGACCCCGACGGCGCCGGGAACAGCTCCACCAGCCCGGCCGCCTCCCGCCGACCGGCGGGGGCCACGAGGTCGGCCACCAGGCGGTAGGGACCGAGCGCCGCCGCCGTCGCCGGACCCACGGCGGCGATGGAACAGCCGGCGAGGAGGCGGGCGTCGGGCACCCGCTCGAGGAGGGCGTCCACCGCCCGGGCCGAGGTGAACACCACCCAGCGGTAGCTCCCGGCGGCCATGCCGGCCACCGCCTGGTCGAGCGCGGCACCGCCGTCGGCGGGCCCCTCGAAGCGGATGGTGGGCACCTCGATCACCCTGGCCCCCATCTCCGACAGGAGCGACGACAGCTGCGACGCCGATTCCCGGGCCCGGGTGACGACCACCCGCTGGGCGAACAGCGGCCTCCGCTCGTACCAGTCGAGCTCCAGTCCGGCCACCTGGCCGACGACGATGGTGACCGGAGGTTCGAGCGGCGTCGCCGCCAGCTGGTCCAGCCGGACGCGGGCGGTGATCTGCTCCGGACGGGTGCCCCAGTGCACCGCCGCCACCGGAGTGGCCGGATCGAGTCCCCCGGCCATGAGCCGGGCGGCGATCTCGGCCCGGTGGGCGACCCCCATGAGGATCACGATGGTGCCCCCGGCCCGGGCCAGCGACTCCCAGTCGGTCTCGCGGTCCACGGCATGGCGGCTGTGGCCGGTCACCACCGTGAACGAGGTCGCCAGACCCCGGTGGGTGACCGGCACCCCGGCGTAGGCCGGAACCGCGATCGCCGACGTGACCCCGGGGACGACCTCGTAGGCGACTCCGGCGGCGTCGAGCGCCATGGCCTCCTCCCCGCCACGTCCGAACACGAACGGGTCCCCCCCCTTGAGTCGCACCACCGTCGGGTGGAGGCGGCCGAGGCGCACCAGGAGCTCGTCGATCTCCTCCTGGCGGACCGGGCCGCCG
Source organism: Acidobacteriota bacterium (assembly GCA_028876385.1). GTDB lineage: Bacteria > Actinomycetota > Acidimicrobiia > Acidimicrobiales > Palsa-688 > JAKCDU01. The sequence goes on from JAGWSF010000225.1 coordinate 54,900, forward strand.
GGCGCCTTGCCCACGTCGTGCCGGGCCGCTCCCGGAGGAGCCAGAGAGAGCAGCCGGGGGTCGGCCAGGCGGTCGTGCACCACGGCGTCGGCCCGGCCCAGCACCTCGGCCGCCCGCAACGTCAGCAGGCCCGGATCGCCGGGGCCGGCGCCCACCAGGAAGACGGTCACGGCAGCCTCATGCCGGCGTCGTCGAGCAGGGCCGACCCACCCGCGGCCAGCAGCGCCTCGGCCAGGTCCCGGCCCAGTCGGGCGCCGTCGGCGACGTCCCCCCGACGGGTCGAGCGCAGGACGCAGCGACCGTCGAGCGACGCCACCAGCGCGTCGATGTGCAACTGCGGGGGGCCGGCGTCGGTCGCCGCGATCACCGCGTGGGCCCCCACCGGCAGGTCGCACCCGCCGCCCAGGCGGGCCAGGAAGGCCCTCTCGGCCTCCACGCAGAGCCGGGTGTCGGGGTGGTCCACCGCGCCGAGCTGCTCGAGCGCCGCCCGGTCGCCGTCACGGCACTCGACGGCGATCGCCCCCTGGCCGACCTGGGGGAGCATCACCGCCGGATCGAGAGCCTCGGCGTGGGGTGGCCGCAGGCCGAGGCGGTCCAGGGCGGCGGCGGCGACCACCAGGGCCCCTCCGGGGGGTACCTTCCCCATGCGGGCGGCGATGTTGCCCCGCAGGCTGACGAAGGTGAGATCGGGACGGGCCCAGGCCAGCTGCGCCCGGCGGCGAACCGACCCGGTGGCGATCGGGGCGCCCGGCGCCAGATCGGCCAGCCGGCCACCGACCAGGACGTCGCGGGGGTCGGCCCGCTCGGCTACCGCGGCGATGACCAGACCGGGGGTGGGGCGCGACGGCAGGTCCTTGGCCGAGTGCACCGCGGCGTCGGCCCGGCCGTCGAGGACCGCCGCCTGGATCTCCTTGACGAACACCCCCTGACCCCCGAGCTCCCAGACCGGTCGGTCCTGGCTGCGGTCACCGGCGGTGTCGAGGACCACCAGCTCGGTGTCGCCGGGCAGCAACCGGGACACCAACCGGGCCTGCCAGAGGGCCAGCGGGCTGCCCCTGGTCGCCAGGCGGAGCACCGAGTCAGATGTCGAACAGCTGCCGCAGGGCCGACGCCAGCTGATCGCCGGAGGGACTCCCCACCGAGGATTTCAAGGTGACGGTGGGATCGTGCAGCAGCTTGGCCACGATGCCCCGGGTCAGCGCCTCCACGGCCCGCCGCTGGGCGTCGTCGAGATCGCCGAGGCGGCGGGCGAAACGCTCCAGCTCGTTCTGGCGGATCTCCTCGGCCCGCTCGTGCAGGGCGGTGACGAGCGGCGCGACCTGGCGCTCGGCGACGAGGTCACCGTAGCGGGCCACCTCGGCGGCCACGATGGCCTGCGCCGCCGGGACCTCCCGGCGGCGGGCCTCCATGCCCCTGCTCACGAACGTCGAGAGGTCGTCCATGTCGAACAGGCGGACCCCGTCGATCCGGGACACGTCGGGGTCGACGTCACGCGGCACGGCGATGTCGACCACCAGCAGCGGCCGGTCGGGCCGGACCGCCATCACCTCTTCGACCAGGGCCGACTGGAGCAGCACCTCGGGGGAGCCGGTGGAGGCCAGCACCACGTCGGCGGACTCCACCCCCCGGGTCAGCTCCGACCAGGCGATCGGGCGGCCGCCGCAGCGGGCCGCCAGCTCCTCGGCCCGGCTGGCCGTGCGGTTGGCCACGAGCAGCCGCCCGTCCCCCAGGTTGCCGGCCAGCGCCTGGGCCATGGCCTCGCCCATCTCCCCGGCCCCGATGACCAGGATGGTCCGGCCGGTCAACGAACCGAGCTCGGCCCGGGCCAGGGCGACGGCGGCCTGGGAGAGGGAGGTGGTGCCCCGGGAGATGGCCGTCTCCGAGCGCACCCGCTTGCCGACCTCGGCGGCGTGGCGGAACAGGCCCGACAGGACCGGTCCGGCCGTGCCCTCCTCGCGCGCCGCATCCCATGCGTCGCCCAGCTGGCCGAGGATTTCGCCCTCGCCCAGCACCGCCGAATCCAGCCCGGCGGCCACCTTGAACAGGTGGCTGACGGCCATCTCGTCGTGGTACTCGTAGAGGTGGGGGGAGAAAGCCTCCAGGGGCCGACCGCTCCAGTCGGACATGAAGGTCCGTATGTCGGCGACGGCGGGGTGGTAGCGGCGGGCCACGGCGTAGATCTCGGTGCGCTGACAGGTGGACACCACGACCACCTCGCCGAGCTGGCCGCCGGCGGCCAAACCGTGCAGGGCCTTGGCCAGGCGCGACGAAGGAACCGCCATGGTCTCCAGGACCGGCAACGGCACCGTCCGGTGATTGAGTCCGACTACTACGACAGACACGCCTGCAGGCGCTCCCTTGCTTGGGCCACCTGGCCGCTACGAATCAGATCGAGCATGTCCGAATCCAGCGCCCCCCGCCAGTCGAGCCCCTCGGTGGAGCGCCCGGCGGCGCGCAACTCGTCCCTCGCCTCGGAGAGCAACTCGGCCAGGCGGGCGACCTCGGGGCCGATGGTCCCGGCCACGCGGTCCCTCAGCCACCCGGCCAGCGCCGGGCTGTGACCGCCGGTGGCCACCGCCACCGTCACCGGCCCTCTCCGCAGAACGGCCGGCAGGGTGAAGGAGCAGGCCTCGGGTTCGTCGGCCGAGTTGACCCAAACCCGCGCCTCATCACCGTCGGCTCGGACTCGGCGGTTGGTCTCGGGATCGTCGGTCGCACTGATCACTAACCATGACATGGCGAGGTCCTCCTTGCGGTAGGGCCTTTCGGCCAGTTCTACCGGAAGGGCGCGGATCTCCGAACAAATGGAAGGGGCCACCACCGTGACGTCGGCGCCCGCCTCGACCAGGCCCTGGACCTTACGGGCGGCCACCTGGCCTCCCCCCACGACCAGGCACCGCCGGCCCGACACGATCAGGCCGACGGGGTAGAGAGGCTCGGCGACGGGCATGTCAGAAACCGGCGACCGGGGTGGCCAGCGACTGCTGGTAGAAGCTCAGAATCTGCAGTTCGATCCCGAGGTCGACCTGGCGCAGGGCGACGTGGTCGGGCACCACCACGGTCGTCGGCGCGAAGTTGAGGATCGACCTGATGCCCGCCTCCACCAGGACATCGGCGACGGCCTGGGCGGCGGGGGCGGGCGTGGTGATCACCGCGATGTCGGCGGTGCGCTGGCGCAGGACCTCGGCCAGCGACGAGACCGGCTCGACCCGGGTGGGACCCACCACCCGGCCGAACTTGGCCGGGTCGGCGTCGAAGGCGGCCACCACCTGGAAGCCCCTGCCCGGGAAGCCCCCGTAGGAGGCCAGGGCCTGACCCAGGTTGCCGGCCCCCACGATCACCACGTGGCGTTCCCCCTCGAGCCCGAGGCGGCGGTTGATCTGGCGGACGAGATAGCCGACCTCGTAGCCGACGCCGCGGGTTCCGTAGGACCCCAGGTACGACAGGTCCTTGCGTACCTGGGCGGCGTTGACCCCGGCGCGGAGGGCCAGGACCTCAGAGGAGATGGTCGGCATGCTGCCGTTGGCCTCATTGAGGACGCGCAGGTACAGCGGGAGCCGCGAGACGGTGGCTTCGGGGATTCTCCGCCCAGCGGCCATACGACCGATTTTACCGGGGGTGACGTTCGGACCGGCTGAGACGGACCGGTTGGCCGACCGCCAGACCGTAGGTCGCGGCCGCCGAGCGCCGGTCGCAGCAGATCGACAGGTGGCCGTAGGAGTCGACCACCACCGCGACGGGGTCGGGGGCGATGTCCCCGTAGGAGCCGACCAGGCGGCCCACCCAGCTCCTCGAGCCGACCTCGACGAGCACCTCGGCGGCCGGGGGGGCGGGGAGGTCGGCGGCGGTGGCGTTGAGCTGGGCGTTGCCGAAGCGGTCCACCCACAGCACCTCGGCGTGGACGACGTCCCCGGACCGGGTGGGACGGGGCACCGGCTCCCCGGCCAGGGAGGCGGGGTCGACGGCCGTCCCGATCCGGTCCAGGGCCACACCGAGCGCGGCGCGGGCCGCGGCGGGGGCGAACACGTCGCGCCCGGCGAAGGTCGCCCCCCAGTCCCCGGGCGGTCCGAGCCCGGCGTCGGGAACGATCTCGACGGCTTCGGTGATGGGACCGAGGCGGTGCGCGGCGGGGATCAGCAGACCGTTGTCGGGGCCGACCAGGGTGGCGCCGGCCGCGGCCACCGTCAGGGCCACGGCCCGCCGGGCCGTGCCGACCCCGGGATCGACCACGCCCAGCACCACGCCGGGGACCAGCCACGGGACGGCCCTCCACAGGGTGAGAGCGCCGGCGCGCACGTCGTGGGCCGGGACGCCGTGGGTGACGTCGATGACCGTCACCCCCGGAGCCACCCGGTCGCAGACCGCGTGCACGACCCCCACGAACTCGTCGTCGAGGCCGAAGTCGCTGAGGAACGAGATACGGCCGGGTGGGCCGTTCCCCGTCCCCGCCCGACCCGGGGTCAGCCGGCCTGGGTGTACTGGTCGGCCAGGTAGCGGTCCACGTCGGCCTCACGGATGCGGTACGACCGGCCGATCCGCACGGCCGGCAACTGACCGCCCTGGACCAACCGGTAGACGGTCATGTTGGACACCCGCAGCAGCCGGGCCACCTCAGCGACCGTGACGAAGCTGGACTCGGACTCATTTCTCGGCACGCGCAGCACCACCCTTCTCCGTCCACAAAGAGTACGCCACCCGGGACCGCCGGCCAAGAGCGGACTACGGGCTCGAAGCCCGACCGCCCCGACCGCCCCGACCGCCGCCCGGACCGCCGGCCGCCGACCGCCGAGCTTCGCTGCTCAGTGCCGCTGGCCGAGCTGGCGGGCCCGCTCCGTGGCGGCCATGACCGCCTCGAGCAGGGCCGCTCGCACCCCGGCGCCCTCCAGGGCCCGTAGACCGGCGGCGGTGGTGCCCCCCGGGGAGGTGACCCCGGCCCGCAGCGCGGCCGGTTCCTCCCCGGTCTCGGCCAGCATCCGAGCCGACCCGAGCAGGGTCTGCACGGCCAGGTCCCGGGCCACGGGGCGGGCCAGACCAGCCAGTACCCCGGCGTCTATCAGGGCCTCAGCCACCAGGAACACGTAGGCCGGACCCGATCCCGACAGGCCGGTCACGGCGTCGAGCGCCGACTCCGGCAGCACCGTCACCGAGCCGACCGCCGACAGCACCTCGGCGGCCCACCCGACGTCGGCCTCGGTGGCTCGCCGCCCGGCCGACACCACCGACGCCGCCTCCCCCACCAGGGCCGGCGTGTTGGGCATGGCCCGCAGGGCGACCATGGGCGCGAGCCAGGAGTCGAGGTCCTCGAGGGTCACCCCGGCGGCGATGGACAGGACCCGGCCGACGGGGGGCAGGTCGCCTCCAGCCGCGGCGCCGCTCGCCAGCCCGGCCAGCTCCCGGCTGACGGCTTCGACGTCATGGGGCTTGACGGCGATGACGACACCGACGCCCGACCCGACGCCGGCACCCGGCCGGCGGGCCTCGGACAGGGCCCGCAGACCGTCGCCGATGGTCGCCGCGGTCTGCAGACCGGCCTGCCCCAGGGCGTCCCGCCGGGCGGCCACGGCCTCGACGACCACCAGCGCCGCCCGGTCCCACCCGTTGCGGGTCAGGCCGGCGGCCAGAGCCTCCCCCATCCGCCCGCCGCCGATGAGCAGGAGCGGCTCCGACACCGAGTTGGACATGGTGGAAACCTTAGGTGGCGGTCGCCCCCGGGCTCGGCCCTGCCGGTAGGGCACGCCGGCCGCGTCGCCGGTCGGGTTCGATCGGGGTCGCGACGCCACCGCCCGGGATAGCCGATCGGCTGGTTCGCACTTCCCCGAGCGAACTCGCCGTTCGGCCAGGGCCGCGGGCGGCAGCGAGGCCGAGGGTATCGGGGGACCCGGTGGCGGGCAAGGGCCCGGGGCGACCGCCCGGAGGTCGCGGCTACCCGCAGGCGACCAGTTCGGAACGGGTCAACTCGACCACCCGAGACCACAGGTCGGTGGCCGCCTGCCGCCAGGTGTAGGCCCGGGAGGACCGGGCTGCGTGGCGGCCGAGACGGGCCGCCAGATCGGCGTCGTTGAGGATCGACGCCACCGGTCGGGCCAGGTCAGCGGGGTCGCGGCCGTCCACGAGGAACCCGGTACGGGCGTCCTCGACGATGGTGGTGAGGCCCCCGACGGCGGCCGCGACGACCGGGCGCCCGCAGGCCGCGGCCTCCAGCGCGACCAGGCCGAAGGACTCCGAGTGGCTGGGCACCAGGCACAGATCGCAGGCCCGAAAAAAAGTGGAAAGAGTTTCGTGGCGTTGCGGAGCCAGTATGCGCACCTCACGCTGCAGGCCGTGACGTTGGATGGAGCGCTGGACGGCGTCGAGCTCGTCGGCGCCGTGAGGTCCGCTCGGACCACCTATGAGCACCAAGGACGCCCGGCCCGCCCGACCTCCGAAACGGCGGGCCGCGGCCAGGGTGTCCACCGCCAGGGACGGCCCCTTCAAAGGCTGGATGCGGCCCACGAACAGGACCAGCGGCACCTCGATGGGCAGGCCGACGGCCCGCCGGGCCTGGACCTGGTCACCGGGAGCGAAGAAAGCGTGTTCCACCCCCGGCGCGACCAGGGCGATGCGCTCGGGGGGCGCCCCGTACAGCTCGATCAGCTGGTCGGCCTCCACCGAACACGACGCCAGCACGGCGTCGGAGCAGCCGACGATCTCGGCTTCGGCGGTCGCCCGCCGGGCCGGCTCGGCGAAGGAGATGGCCTCGGGGCTGGCGTCGGCCTTGACCCGGTCCAGGGTGTGGAAGGTGACGAGCAGCGGCAGCTCCAACCGGTGCTTGAGCCGGTGACCGGCCACGCCCGACAGCCAGTAGTTGGCGTGGAGGGCGGCCACCGGGCGACCCTCGGCTTCCAGGCGCTCGAGGCGCCAGCCGACGGCCTCGGTCCACTCGTCGACCAGACCCGGCAGCTCCTCCTTGGCCACCTCGGCGAGCGGCCCGGCCGGCACGTGGTGCACCCGGAAACCGGGCTCGACGGTCACCACGGCCGGGTCGGAGGGCCGCTCGGCCCGGGTGAACACCTCGCATTCGACCCCGGAGCGGGCCAGGGCGGTGGCCAGCTCCCGGACGTAGACGTTCATCCCTCCCCCGTCGCCGGTGCCCGGCTGGGCCAGCGGGGAGGTGTGCATGGACAGGATGCCCAGACGCCGGGGGGTCACGGCTGATCACCTACCGGCCCGACCACTGCGTCGTCGGGCTGGTGCGTCGACGGCGGCGAGCCGGGGCGGCCCCCGTCGGGATCGGTGTGCTCCCGCCGGAACGACGTGTAGATGCGCAGAAGGGTGTGCTTCTGCTCGGCGTTCAGGTGCGGGTCGGCCAGGATGGCCTCGGTCAGGTCCCCGCCCGGTTCCTTGGCGTCGAGGATCCCCGCTCGCACGTAGAGGGTCTCCGCCGACAGCTCGAGGGCCTTGGCGATCTGCTGGAGGATCTCGGCCGAGGGCCGCCGCAGGCCTCGTTCGATCTGGCTCAGGTAGGGGTTCGAGATGCCCGCCATGTCGGACAGCCGCCGGACCGAGAGCCGGGCCACCGAACGCTGCTCGCGGATGAACTCGCCGAGCTCGCGCCAGGGGTCGGGGAAGACCGAGGTCACGGCGCGGTCAGCTCCCCGACGGGCCCGACCAGCCCGACGAGATCGAGTGGCTCGAAAGGGGTGAAGGGCTGGGTGAGCAAAGCGTCGGCTCCGGCGGTCCGGGCCTCGGTGTCGAGCACGTCCCTGACCAGCCTGCGGGTCATCCTGTCGTCGTCGACCACGGGGACCAGGCGGGGTGGGCCGGTCCCGGTCACGACAACAGGGTGTCTACCGTCGCCTCGCCGGTGCGGTAACGCCGGACGATCTCGTCCTGCAGGCGGTCGAGCACGTCGAGCACGGCGCGCCGCCGCGCCGACACCGTGCGCTCGAACTCGGTGAGCCGGCCGGCCACCTCGTCGAGCTCCTCGTCGGAGAGGTCGGGCAGGGAGCCGATCCGACCGGAAGGGAGGATTTCCTCCAGGTCCTCCTCGAGACCGGACTCGGCCTCGCCGGGGGCGAACACCGCGGACAGGCGTCCGGCGCCGGGGGCGTGGACATTCCCGCTCAGGATGCTCGGTAGCCGCTCGACCAGGTCGTGCAGGTCGGCGGGCTGACCGGTGGCCCGCTGATGGCGTTCGGCTAGGACGATGTCCAGCCGACCCTGGGTCATGCGGCGCAGGAACGACAACGCCGTCTCGAGCGCCGTCGCCGTCTCGCGGTGGACCCGCACCTGTTCGATGGGCCACACCTCTAGACCTTCGAGGAACCCCGGTTCGGTGACTTCCGAAAGCTGAGCCATCTGAACCGAGGGTACCGCAGAAGCCGGCCGAAGCTTGCCTCGGGAACTACCGCTAGCGGTGGAGCACCACGGCGGCCATCACGAACCACGCCGGGGCCGCCGCCGACAGCGAGTCCAACCGGCGCAGGGCCGGCAGGCGTTGGGTCCCGACGGCCCACTGGCACAGGCGGATACCGAGGAAGGCCGCCGCGGCCAGCACGGCGAACATCAGCCACGGCCTCGACCCCGACATGGGAGGGTCGAGGATGGCCGAGGCGAACACCGCCACCACAGCCACGCTGACCGCGGCGAAACCGACGCCCACCGCTCCTCCCCATGCGCTGCGCCCGTTACCCATGACGAAGGCCGCCACGTCGTAGGCCAGGACGGCCAGCACGAGGAACAGGGCGAGGGTCGAACCTTGATGGCGGGCCAGCACCAGTCCCGTCACCGCCGACGCCGGGGCCAGCGCCACGAGCAGCCGGGAGGCGGCCGTCCGGACGGGGCGCACCGACACGGTGAACACCGACGCCACCACCATCACCGCCAACGCCCCGGCCGACGCCAGCCCCACGGCCAGGCCGGCGAGCGGTCCGCCGAGCGCCGCCAAGGGGTCGACGACGCACACCGCCAGAGCCGCCAGGAGCAGCGTCGAGGGCCGGTGAGAGCGCTTCTTACGCTTCGATTCGGTGGCTCGGATACCGGTGGCGGTGGCCAGCAACGCCACGGGGAGCATCACCAGCACCGTCAGGAGCGACGAGACGGCCACCGCGCCGATCAGGGCCAGGGCCCAGACCACCCCGGCGGCGGCCGGGACCACCGCCCGCACCGGTCGCGTCGTTGGCCGCCGCCTGGTGGCCGAGCGCGCCCGGGGGACGGCCCCGGCGGCAGCCGA
>JAGWSF010000226.1 GCA_028876385.1 Acidobacteriota bacterium
CCCCTGTATCGTCAGAGCCGGTGCGCGAGCTTCAGAGATGGGTCCGGGAGCAGGCCGTATCCGAGAGCCGTCATCGCCACGGAAACATCACCGGCCGCCACCCCGGCCTCCTGCCCCGGCCATGAGCGGGGAGTCCAACGGCGATCTTGCCGCTCATGTCCGCCGGTCCATCGTCGCCCGACGCCCGGTCGACGGCCGTGAGGCCCGTTCGCGTCATCGGGCGCTGGTGGCACTCGGACGCCTCGAGCGCCCCTTCGACCGCTCCGCCGACCCCACCCATCTCACCGCCTCGGGCGTCGTCGCCGACCGGGCCGGCGTCCTGCTCCACCGCCACAAGCGCCTCGGCTTGTGGATACAGCCTGGAGGTCACATCGAGGCGGGGGAGACGCCATGGGACGCGGCGCGGCGCGAGAGCGAGGAGGAGACGGGCCTGCATTTCGCCGCTTGGCCCGGAGAGGCCCCGCTTCTCCACCTCGACGTGCACCCCGGTGGGCAGGGTCACGTCCACCTCGACCTGCGTTACGCGCTCCGAGTGGAAGGCGACCACACACCCGCCCCGCCCGAGGGGGAGAGCCAGGACGTCCGCTGGTTCGGTTGGGACGAGGCCATCGCCGTCACCGATCCGGGCCTGGCCGGGCTTCTGCGGGCCATGAGGGACGGCTTCGGGCCCTCCTGAGGGGTTGGAGGCCGGCTCCCCGGCTTCCCCCCGCCCCCGGGTCCTCGAACCCGGGCCTCGAGCCGCTCAGGAACCCCCGAGCGGCGGCCCGTCGAAGCAGTCCAGGGCGCTGAACTGGTCCACCTCGGCGCGCCGCAGACGGGTCGGCCACGCCCGGGCGGGATAGCCGAGGGCGATAGTGGCCGCCACCGCCCACCCCTGAGGAACCCCGAGGACGTCCAGCACGGCCGGCTCCTCCCGGCAGTGCATGGTGGTGATCACGCCCCCCAGCCCCTGAGCGCGTGCCGCCAGCAGGATGCTCCACACGAAGGGGTATATCGAGGCACCACCCACGAGGGTGTAGCGGTCCAGGTCGCGGTCCACCGCGGCCAGGCTGCGGAGGTCGGCGAGCACCACCAACAGGACCGGCGCCCGGTCGAGTTGCTCGGCGAAGCCCCCCGGGTCGCCGGCCGGGGGCCCCATCTGCGCCGCCCGCCCGGCTGCGCTGGCCTCGGCCGTCCGGTCGGTGATGGGGGCCCACGGCACCAGCCCGGCCGCGCCGATGGCCAGATACTCGTACCACCCAGTCAGGTACAGGTCCCGCATCTGCCGGCGCTTCTCGGGGTCTTTTACCACCACGACGCGCCAGGCCTGACGGTTTCCCCCGTTCGGAGCGAAGCGGGCGGCTTCCAGAATGTGGCGTACCTCCGCGTCGGCGACCGGCTCGTCGGTGAACTCCCGCACCGCCCCCGTGGTCCGCAACGCCTGCATCAGGTCCATGCCCGACAGGCTAGGCGTCGGCCGGCCTCAGCAGAACCTCCTGGGCGACGGTGGCGAGATGGTCCCCGCGCCGGCTGAAGAGCTGTCCCCGGGCCAGACCGCGAGGTGCGCCCACGCCTTCGCAGCGAAAGTCGTGCAGTTGCCAATCCGGTCCGGTCGGTGTCTGATGGAACCATATGGCGTGGTCCAGGCTGATGCCGTTCCACAGCCGTGATCCCACTCCGTCGGCCGATTGCTGCTCGGAGCGAACGGCGTCCGTGGCCAGGTCGTCGGAGAGGTAGGCCAGGGCGGCCGCGGCCAGAACCGCGTCGTCTGGAGGTGCCTCTGGTATCCGCAGCCAGGCCATGGCCCGACCGTCACGTTCGCTGACGAGGCGGCGCTCGATCATCGGGCTCCAACTATTGTCATTCATGCTGTCAGGATTGGGAACTTCGGGGAAGGGGTGGGTCTGGATGTAGGCCGCCGCCCGCACCGCCTGGAACGACGCCGACATGTGCAGGATGGCACCCCGTGATTGGCGGGCCACCACCGCACGGGTGACGAAATTCCGGCCGTTGCGCAGGCGTTCCACGTCGAAGCGGATGGGCTCCTCGGCGTCGCCCCGACGGATGAAATAGGCGTGCAGGGAGTGGACCACGAACATCGACTCGACCGTGGCGGCCGCCGCCACCAGGGATTGAGCCACGATCTGGCCCCCGTAAAGGCCGCCCCACGGGTAGCTCGGACCGCGCCCGAGGTAGGAGTCCACGCCCCTCGCCTCGAGGGTCATCATCTCGGTGAACGAAACGCGGAGGTCGGCCATCAGCCGCCGGACACCATCAGGTCAGCGCCCACCGGGGGGGTCGGATCATCGCGCCGGGCCAGCCAACCTTCGGGCAGCGCCACCGGTCTCGGGCCATCGGTGTGACCCCGCGGGGTGCAGGCCGCGGCCGGTGAGCGGCGCAGGTCGGGGTCGAGCCGGCCGAGCCGCTCCGCCAACTCGTCCAAGGACTCGATCTGGGCCAGGTCGCGCCTCACGACCGGACCCACCGGGAACCCTGTCAGATACCACCCGGCATGCTTGCGAAAGTCCCGTGCGGCCCCTACCGGCCCGACGTAGTCGGCGAGAAACCGGGCGTGGCGGACCATGACGGCGGCTACCTGCCCGAGGGTCGGCTGCCAGCCCTCGGCTCGGTCGTCCGAACCCAGGTCCTCGGGGGGGTGGCGGTACAGGTTCTCCAGGTCGGCGAACAGCCAGGGGCGCCCCAGGCAGCCCCTTCCCACCACGACGCCGTCGCAGCCCGTCCGCCGCTGCATGGCCAGAGCGTCCGACGCCTGCCAGATGTCGCCGTTGCCCAGGACGGGGACGGTCTTCACCGCCTCCTTCATGCGGGCGATGCAGTCCCAGCGGGCCGTCCCCGAGTAGCGCTGCTCGGCGGTGCGGGCATGCAACGCCACGGCCGCCACCCCTTCTTGCTCGGCGATTACGGCCGCCTCGAGGTACGTCTCGTGGTCGTCGTCGATGCCGCAACGCATCTTGACCGTCACCGGTACGGTACCGGCGGCGCCCACCGCGCCCGCGACGACGCTCCGGTACAGCCGGGGATGGGCGGGCAGGGCGGCGCCGCCGCCCCGTCTGGTCACCTTGGGGGCGGGACAGCCGAAGTTGAGGTCGACGTGGTCGACGCCGACCTCGTCGACGAGGATGCGGACCGCGGCGTGCATCACCGATGGGTCCACCCCGTAGAGCTGCACGCTGTGCACCCGCTCGCCCGGAGCGCGCGCCGCCATTCGCATGGTCTTGGCGTTCCGTTCGAGCACCGCTCGGGCCGTGACCATCTCGCTCACGTAGATCGCCCGGCCGAACTGGCGGCACAACTGACGAAAAGCTGGGTTGGTCACACCGGCCATGGGGGCGAGTACCACGGGGGGGTCGACCTGTAGCGGGCCGATCTTCAGGCTCACGGTCCCTCCGGGGTCATGGCCACAGGTCGGTCATCGGCACGTCCAGAGCTGCCAGCATCCGGCGCACGAGGGACAGGGACACCCCGGTGACGGTCCCGTAGTTGCCTTCGATGGAATCGATCCACGGAGCCGAACGTCCCTCGAGGGTGAAGGGACCGGCCACCTGGAGGGCCTCGGGAGTGGCGGCGTAGGCTTCGATCTCCTCGTCGGTTGGGGACCCGAAGCTCACCACGGCGGTGTCGGTGCGCGTCTCCTCGCGACCGGTGGCGACGTCGAGGAGGTAGTGGCCCGTGTGCAGGTACCCGCGTCCTCTCCGCAGCAGACGCCAGCGGCGGACCACCTCGTCGGGTGAGGTGGCTTTGCTCCAGCGCTCGGTGCCGTACTCCAGCATCGAGTCACAGGCCAGTATCAGCGCCGGCGGCCCGTCGACGCGGGTGGCCACCGCCCGTCCCTTCCTCTGGGCCAGTGCCGCCACGGCCTCGTCGGGGGGAAGATGGTCCGTGCCATCCTCGTCCACGTGGCTGACGACGACCTCCGGGGACAGCCCGGCGCTCTCCAGCAGCCAGCGTCGGGCCGGGGACCCAGACGCCAGGACCAGCCGGCGCACTCAGTCCTTGGTGGCTACGTGGTTGGGGACCACGTGCATGCTCGGCTCGAAACGGGCTGAACCCACGTCGGCCGGGATGGCGTCGCTCCCGCCCTCAGCCGGGTCGGTCCGGTAGGCGCTGACGAGGGCGGCCCGGCAGGACGCGCAAGGGCCCCAGAAGCGCTCGCGCACCGGCGCCGAGCAGCGTGGGCACTGGAATTCCTGAATCGCGTCGGGTTGGTCGCTCATGGGATGCAACCCAGGCTACCGGGCGCTGCGGGGCGGGGGGACCCACCGAGGGGCGGCCCCGCAGCCACCTCAGATGAGGCCGAGGGCCGCGGCACAGGCGGGCCACTGACCCCAGCCCGATTCCGCTTGCAGCTGTTGAGCGGCGGCGTCCTGCATGCCCGGCGACCCTTGGTCGGGACGACCGGGGTAGCCGAGGTTGGTCCATGTCTGCTGGCTGAACTGGTAGGCCCCGAAGTAGCCGTTGCCGGTGTTGGCCTGGTAGTTGCCTCCCGACTCGCAGTCCCTCAGCTCCAGCCAGATGCCGCCGGCCCCGCCACCCTGGGCGGTGGTGGTGCCAGAACCGGACCCTCCCCCCGAGTTGGCCGAGCCGGCCGTGGTCGCCGGGGGCGACGAAACGACGTCGTTGACCACGTTGACCAGCCCCCCGTTGACCGGCGACCCCTGCGAGACGTTGACCGCGGCCTGGGCCGCCGCTTGAGCCTGGGCGGCTGCTTGCGCCTGGGCGGCTGCTTGAGCCTGGGCGCTGGCCGCCGCCTGGGCTTGGGCGGCCATCAGACGGGCCTGGTCGGCGGCGGCCTGGGCGGCCGCCTGGGCGGCTTCCAGGGCTTGCAGCCGGCCCTGGGCCGCACCTAGCTGGGATTCCACCAGGCCGGCCTGCTGTAGAGCATCGAGGCGGGCCTGGTCGGCCGTTTGGGCGGCCGCCTGGGTGGCTTTCACCTCGGATGCCAGAACCGACTGGATGGCGGCCACCTTGGCCATCTGGGCGCGGTAGCTGTCGATGGTGTCGGACAGGTTGCCGGCAGCCACCTGCAGGTACTCGGCCCGGATGGCCGGGTCGTCGGAGCCCCCCTGAACGCTGGTCGTGGTCGCCGCGGCGCCGGTGTAGCTCGAGATGGCGTCGGCCCGCAGCTGGGCCGCAGAAGCCTCGGCCTGGGCCTGGAGGCGGCCGAGCAGGTCCCGGTCGGCGCTCACCTGCTGGGAAAGGGCCGCCGCCTCGGTGCTCGACTGTTGGTAGGCCAGGGCGAGGGTGTGGATGCGCGCCGCGCTGGCCGCCATCTGCTGGCGCAGGGCGTCTATCTGGGCTTGCGTGCCGGGGATGGAGTCGGCCCCGGCCCGCACTGCGGGCAGCAGGGCGGCCGCGCCGAATATGACAACGGCGACACTGAGGCCGACCATCGTCCGCTTAGCGAGACCGTCCCGAGCCCACAGGGCCCGAGCACCGGCTCGCACCAGCCCGGCGATGCGTTTCAAGACAATCCAAGACCCTATTGGGGAGGTGACCCTCCCCGCAACGGGGTGCGCTCCATATGACCACTCAGAGTGGTCATATGGTCGCCACGTGCGGCGATTCGGAGAGGCCCCGGGGTGCGGCTACGGTCTGTCGGGTGAGCCCCTCACCACCGTTCCTAGCCGCTCGCCTACGAGGCCTGGGCACGACGGTATTCGCCGAGATGTCGGCCCTCGCCGAGGCGACGGGGGCCATCAACCTGGGCCAGGGTTTCCCCGACGAGGACGGCCCGAGCGAGGTGGCCGAGGCGGCGGTGGCGGCCATCCGCGACGGGGTCAACCAGTACCCACCCGGGCCGGGCCGGGCTGATCTGCGCGCGGCTATCGCCGATCATCAGAAGCGCTTCTACGGGGTGTCACTCGATCCTGACGACCAGGTCCTCGTGACCGCGGGCGCGACCGAGGCGGTCACCGCGGCCATCCTGGCCCTGTGCGAGCCCGGTGACGAGGTGCTGTGTTTCGAGCCGTTCTACGACTCTTACGTGGCGGCCGCCGCGCTGGCCGGTGCCCGGCTGCGCCCCATCGGGCTGCAGCCGCCGGATTGGTCCTTCGACGCCGAGCGCCTGGCGCGGGCCGTCACCGCCCGGACCCGGCTGCTCCTGCTCAACTCGCCGCACAATCCGACGGGGAAGGTCTTCTCCGAAGACGAGCTGGCTGTAGTCGCCGCCTTGTGCTGCGAACGGGATCTGCTCGCGCTCACCGACGAGGTGTACGAGCATCTCGTGTTCGATGGCCACCACCGACCGCTCAGCACCCTACCGGGAATGGCCGAGCGCACCCTCACCGTTTCCAGCGCTGGCAAGACTTTCTCCTTCACCGGTTGGAAGATCGGTTGGGTGACCGGCCCGGCGCCGCTGGTTGCCGCGGTACGAGCCGTCAAGCAGTTCCTGACCTACGTAAACGGGGCTCCGTTCCAGCCCGCGGTCGCCACCGGCCTCCGCCTGCCTGACAGCTATTTCGCCGAGGCCGCCTGGAGCCTGCGAGAGAAGCGTGACCGCCTCTGCGCCGGGCTGGTCGCCGCCGGATTCTCGGTCCACGTCCCTTCGGCGACCTACTTCGTGATGGTCGACACCGGTCCACTCGGCTACCTCGACGGCGCCGCGCTCTGCCGGGAGCTCCCGCACCGGTGCGGGGTGGTGGCCGTGCCGGCCGCGGCGTTCTACTCCGACCCGACGGCCCCGACGCCCCTGGTGCGCTTCGCCTTCTGCAAGCGGCCGGAGGTGCTCGACGAGGCGGCGAGACGGTTGGCCGGGTTGCGTACGATGACTTCCCCCTGACCACCGAAAGGTCCCCAGATGCCCTCCGCTGACCCTTCCCCCCGCTTCGGTGATGTGAGCGTCGAAATGCACGACGGTCACGTGGCCGAGGTCGAGATCCGCCGGCCACCGAACAACTTCTTCGACGCCCGCCTGATCGCCAACCTGGCCGATGCCTACGACCACCTCCAGGACGGGGCATGTCGGGCCATAGTGCTGTGCTCCGAGGGAAAGCACTTCTGCGCGGGTGCCGACTTCCACGGAGAGAGCGAAGCCGACGCCCTGCCTGAAGAAGGAGCGGCCGATCTCTATCAGGAAGCGGTGCGCCTGTTCCGGGGCGAGCTGCCGGTCGTCGCCGCCGTGCAGGGGGCGGCCATCGGAGGCGGCCTCGGGCTGGCCTGCTCGGCCGATTTCCGGGTGGTCGCCCCCGAGGCTCGCTTCTCGGCCAATTTTTCCCGTCTGGGTTTCCACCAGGGATTTGGTCTGAGCGTCACTCTGCCCCTGATCGTGGGCCACCAAAGGGCCATCGAGCTGCTCTACACCGGGAAGCGGATCTCCGGGGGCGAAGCGCTCGACGTGGGATTGGCCGACCGGATGGCCGACGCCGGGGAACTTCGGGCCGCGGCCCGGGGCCTGGCTGCGGAGATCGCCGCGGCCGCGCCCCTGGCGGTGCGCTCGATCCGGCGTACCATGCGTGGCTTCCTGGCCGACGAGGTGGCCCGCATCACCCGCCGTGAGGACGAGGAGCAGGTCCGGTTGCGTTCGACCGCCGACTTCGCCGAGGGCACCCGGGCCAGCATGGAGCGTCGCCAACCGAGGTTCGAGGGGCGCTGACGTTCGCCGGGGCGCGCCGCTTGGGCGCGACGGTGCCTCAGTGCAGTCGGTGGTACACGCCGTAGCCGCCGAGCACGATGGCGGCTACGAGGATGACCACCATGGTGAAAGCGAAGATCAGATCGGCTTTGCGCGTCACGAGAGCGTAGATGCCGAGTATCTGAGCCAGGATCAGTAGTCCTGCTGCTGCGTAGATGGGGGTCAAGCGTGCGGGGGTCCGGGGTCGTGCACCGCAGGCAGGCTAGTCGGGTCGCCCTGGCGGGTCGGGGCACCCGTACCCCTGCGGCGGTAGCGGTGGGGGGCGCTCCACGCTCCGGTGCGGGCGTCGAAGGCGGCGGCCTCGGGGAGCATCAGATGGAGGTGGCCGGCCCGTACCAGTGATGACGAAACCCCCCGGTGGGACTCATCGACGACCAGCAGGGTGACTGGGGGGACCGAACCGGACCCGGCCGCCAAAAGGGGGCCATGGTCGGCCCCGAAGCCGTCCCGCCGGGCGATCAGCACCCGGGGGAGTCGGGCCACTACGGCGTCGCGGGCGTCGGGGGAGCCGCCGTACCAGACCGGGTCCAGGACCTGGGCCCACTTGTCCATGCCCATGACCACGGCGTCGTAGCCGGCCGCCAGGTCGGCGATCAGGCGGTGGTCGGTGACCCGCACCTCCAGCCAGGGACGTGAGGCGGCCACGGTTTCGAGCACCGATATCCGCTCGTCGAAGCTCGGTGTGGAGGGGTCCTTGCCGAGCGGCGAGCGAGATACCACGAGGTGGACCACATCGAGGCCGCCCTGCTCGAGGGCGGCCTCGACGATGGCCAGATGGGCTACGGTCGGCGGGTTGAACGTGCCGGGGTAGGCGCCGACGCGAACCACGGCGGTCAGCTAGCGCTTGGAGCCGGGGTCACCCGCTACCGGCACCGGTCAGTAGCGGTACTGGTCGGATTTGAAGGGGCCGCCCAGATCCACCCCGAGGTAGCCGGCCTGGCGCTCCGTGAGGTCGGTCAGCTTGGCGCCGAGCTTGTCGAGATGCAGGCGGGCCACCTTTTCGTCGAGTCGACGAGGGAGCACGTAGACCCCGACGGGGTAATCGTCGGTCCGGGTGAACAACTCGATCTGGGCCAGCACCTGGTTGGTGAACGAGGCCGACATCACGAAGCTCGGGTGTCCGGTGGCGCAACCCAGGTTGACCAGTCGCCCCTCGGCCAGAATGATCACCGAGTGGCCGTCGGGGAAGTCCCACGAGTCGACCTGGGGCTTGATGTTGGTCTTGCTGATACCGGGGATGCGGGCCAGACCGGCCATGTCGATCTCGTTGTCGAAGTGGCCGATGTTGCAGACGATGGCGTTGTGCTTCATCTGGGCCATGTGCTCAGCCGTGATGATGTCGCGGTTGCCGGTCGCGGTGACGAAGATGTCGGCCGTGGAGACGACATCGTCGAGGGTCAGCACCTGGTAACCCTCCATCGCCGCCTGCAGGGCGCAGATGGGGTCGATCTCGGTGATGATCACCCGGGCGCCCTGCCCTCTGAGCGACTGGGCGCAACCCTTGCCCACGTCGCCGAAGCCGAACACGACGGCGACCTTGCCGGCGATCATCACGTCGGTGGCCCGGAAGATGCCGTCCACGAGGGAGTGCCGGCACCCGTAGAGGTTGTCGAACTTGGATTTGGTCACCGAGTCGTTGACATTGATGGCGGGAAACAGCAGCTCTCCCCGCTCGTGGCGCTGGTACAGGCGGTGCACGCCGGTCGTGGTCTCCTCGGTCACCCCTTTGATGCCGGCGGCGATGCCGGTCCACAGCTTGCCGTCCTCGCGCAAGGTGCGGTTGAGGGTGGCCAGGATGAGACCGTACTCCTCTGAATCCTCGGGACCGAGCTCGGGGACCTTGCCGTCCCGCTCGCATTCGGCGCCGAGATGGACCAGGAGTGTGGCGTCTCCGCCGTCATCGAGGATCATGTTGGGGCCGCCGCCATCGGGCCAGCGCAGCGCCGCCTCGGTGCACCACCAGTATTCCTCGAGCGTCTCCCCCTTCCACGCGTACACCGGCACCCCTGCGGCGGCGATGGCGGCGGCGGCGTGGTCCTGGGTGGAGAAGATGTTGCACGAGGCCCAGCGGACCTCGGCGCCGAGGGCGACCAGCGTCTCGATGAGCACGGCGGTCTGAACGGTCATGTGCAGGGATCCGCTGATGCGGGCGCCGGCCAGGGGCTTCTGGTCGCCGTATTCCTGGCGGAGGGCCATGAGGCCGGGCATCTCCACCTCGGCCAGATTGAGCTCACGGCGGCCCCAGTCGGCCAGGCCGATGTCGGCGACGCGGTAGGGGGGCAGGGCGTGGGTGGTGTCGGACATACGTGGGCTCCTGTGCGGGCGGTAGATGGTCCCGCGCTCCGGCGGGCGCGCCGGGAGCGGGTGTTGGTTCCGCCCGGCTGGGGCCTTCAGACCCGGTCCATCTGGGCAGCCTGGCGCGGTTCATTCTAGGCGGAGCGCCCACCCTCCACGATGTCGGTCTTGGACTCGCCGGTTCGGTCGCCCGATGACCGTAGAGTGCCGTCGTGCAGAACGACGAAACCCCCGTGCCCGCTCGTGTCCTCGTGGTGACCGCCCACCCCGACGACGTGGATTTCGGCGTAGCGGGCTCGGTGGCGACCTGGACCGAGGCCGGGGCGCACGTGACCTACTGCGTGGTCACCGACGGCGATGCCGGCGGTTTCGATCCGGCGGTGCCGCGCCGGGAGATCCCGGCCATCCGGCGAGCCGAGCAGACCGCCGCGGCGGCGGCCGTGGGGGTCACCGACCTGGTGTTCCTCGGATATCCCGACGGCCGCCTCGAACCCACGCTGGAGCTCCGGCGCGACATCGCCCGGGTGATCCGCCAGGTGCGTCCCGACCGGGTGGTGGCCCAGAGCCCCGAACGCAACTGGGGCCGGATATTCGCCAGCCATCCCGACCACCTGGCCGCGGGTGAGGCGGCCGTCTGCGCCGTTTATCCCGACGCCCGCAACCCCTTCGCCTTCCCCGAACTGGCCGCCGAGGGACTCGAGGCCCACACCGTCGCCGAGCTGTGGCTCATGGCCACGCCGCGTCCCGACGTGTTCGTGGACGTGACCGACACCTTTGGGCGCAAGTTGGCCGCCCTCAGGGCCCATGTCAGCCAGGAGACCGACCGTGACGGCCAGCTCGAGTCTCGCCTGCGGGAGTGGCTGGGTGCCTCTGCGCTCGCCGCCGGCCTCGGGGCCGGCCGGCTGGTCGAGTCATTTCAGAGGGTCGTCACCGCCTGAGGCTTCGCCGAAGGGACGGTCCTTGTCCACCCGGGGCTCGGGGGGAAGCCCGAGGACCCGTTCCCCGAGTATGTTCCGTTGGATTTCGTCGGTGCCGCCCCGGATGGACAGTGACGGGCTCATCAGAAACAGGCTCTGCCACTCGTCGGGATGGTCGGCCCCCACCGTGGCCGATGGGCCTTCGACGCGCATACCCAACGAGGCCAGACGCTTGATCATGGCCGTCCCCCTCAGCTTGGAGCCGGAATCCTCCGGCCCCGGCGGGCGGCCCGACTTGCGGGCGGCCTCGGCCCTGCCTGCGGTCCAGCCGGCGATCTGGAACTCGGCGAGGCGGGCCACCCATTCGTCGCGGGCCACCGCATCGGTGGCTCCGATGAGCGAACCCAGTCTTCGGATCTGCTCGTCTTGGACCCCGAGCCCGCCGCCGAGGGCCCCCCGCTCGAAGGTGAGGCAGGTGAGGGCCACCCGCCAACCCTGGCCGGGTTGGTCGATCCTGTCGCTGTCGGGTATCCAGACGTCGTCGAGGAACACTTCGTTGAAGTGGGCGTCACGGTTCATC
>JAGWSF010000227.1 GCA_028876385.1 Acidobacteriota bacterium
CGTTGGCGGCTGCCACCAGGTCGTCGTGGAGCTGGGCCTGGGCCTGGTAGGCGACGGCACTGTCGACAGCCAGCGCGGCGAGGGCCATGAGCACCAGGAACGCCGCCGGCACCAGGGCCAGCACGCTTCCCCGCTCGGACCACCGCGGCATCGACCGGCGTTCCCGGCGGCCAGCCGCCATCATGGGCAGATCGCGGCGCCCGGAAGGCCCGTGCGGTAGGGATCGACCAGCTCGGAATGGTCGCTGGTCACCGACTGGCCCCGTCCGAGGGGCCCGATCAGCGGCAGCTCCACCAGTGGTGCCGGGTAGCTGACCGAGATGGTGATCCGGGCGCAGCGGGCGAAGCCACCACTGACAAGTCGCACGGTGGCCTGCTGGGGGTCGCGCCCGTAGCCGCGCAGGGCGGCCGCCGCGGCCTGTGACGCCGACACTGACGCGCTCGGCGCGTCGGCCCCCTCAACGTAGGTTCGAGCGGCCTGACGGGCCGCCTCGGCGGTCGCATCCTTGGTGTCGACCACCGCCCACCCGTAGGCGACGAGCAGCAGACCCACCACGAAGATGAGAAAGCCGAACAGCAGGCCTTCGAAGCCGCCGGCGAAACCGTCGTCGCGACGGCGCTCGGCGACGTGGCGTTCCCACCGGTCGCCAAGGAAGCGGCCGACGCGCCCGGAGGGTGTCAACGGAACCGCTCGGTCCGGATGGTCACCGTACGCTCGATCCGGCTCCAAGCCGACAGGCCAGGCAGGAACTCCGGGCTTTGGGCCCGCACCAGCAGCACCACCTGTTGGGCGTCCACCTCCTCCCACACGAAGCTCACATGGGAGGACCCGAAGGTGCCGAGCTGGCCCCGGGCCGCGGCTTCGGCGGCGGCCACCTCGAGGGCGGGGCTCGGCGCCGTCGCGACGGACTCGGCCGCCCGGGTGGCAGCCGACGTGAGGGTCGATTCGGCGTACAGGCGGACGATCAGCTGGGTGGCGAAGAGGAGCAGCACCATGAGGATCAGGAAGCCCACGATGGTGCCGACGATGGCCGTGCCGGCCTCGGGTCGACGAGCTCCCACGGCTCAGCAGCTGGTGGTGCTCTGTCCTATGCAGTTGACCTGCTGGTTCACATGGGACGAGGCGTGCTGGAAGGTGGCGTTGAAGGCCACCCACATCCCGACCCCGAGGAAGGCCATGACGAGCACGGCGATGGCCGCCGAGATGACTCCTTCACCCCGTTCGTCGCGCCTGCATGCGGCCCCCCGCTCCGGTCCGGCCACCGATCCTGGATGCTCACTCATCTCGACCTCCTCCGAGTTGGAATGAAAGCTACTGAAACTACATCATTGTGTTCTACTGGTATTGGGGCAGGTCAGGCGTTGGCGAAGGAGTGCAGGGCGGCGAGGAAAGGGACGGCCAGGAGGATGGCGCCCGGAACCAGCGTGGCGACCGTCACCGGCACCCAGACCTGCTGGGCCCGTCGCTCGATCCTCTCCACCGTCCGCCGCTGCAGGTCCCGCCTCGCCGCCCGGGCCTCGGCCGACACCAACCGGCCGAGGTCCGACGAGTCGGCGTGCAGGGCCAGCACCGCGACCAGCCGCCGCACCGGTTCAACCCCGACCCGGTCGGCCCATTCACCGAGGGCGTCGGCCTCCCGCAGTCCCTGCTGAACCCGATTGACCACGTCCTGCAGGTCCCGGGCCACACAGCCGCGTCCCCTGGCTGCCAGCCGACCCAGAGCCGATCCGACGGAGTAGCCGGCGTTCAGGAGCATGGCCAACTGCTCGGCCATCACCGGCAGTTCCTCGGAGGTGAGACGCTGCCACTCCTCTGAGCGGTGGGCCAGTCGCTGTTCCACCACCAAGAAAGCCAGAATCGGACCACCCCCCAACAGCAGCAACGCCAAAGCCGCAGGCGCACCCGAGGCCAAGGACAGCACTCCCGCCGTCACCGCGCTGGCCGCCACCAGGGCGGCCTGGCGGAGCCGGAACGTCGTTGCTGTAAGCGGGGAATGCACGCGGGCCAAACGTCGGGCCGCCCCCTCCCCCACCCCGAAGGCGCGAGCCAATCGGTCCCCGAGGTCCCTCACCAGCGGCCCGACTGCCCCGTACATCGTCGGGGACGGCCCCGCACTCGTCCGCCTGGGGGCCACCACCGCGCCGGGGTGGAAGGGGCGGAGCCGCTCGGTCAGGGACGGCCGGGCCAGACGATCCCACTTCGACAGCAACAGTGCCGACCCGGCCCACACCATCAGACCTACCGCTACGACGAGCCGGCTCACCGGAAGACCCGGGGCGGTACCGGCAGTCGCATCAGCCGACCCGACCACCACCAGCAGATCGCCACGGCGACCAGCCCGGCGGCCACCGCAATCTGTCCTCCGACGGTCTCGTAGGCCTGACGACCGCTGCCGATGGTGAGCCCGGCCAGGGCCATACCGAGCGGCACCAGAAGGACGAACCGGCGGGCGAACCGGACCCCGGCCAACCGACTGTCGGCGTCGCGACGACTCTGCAGATCGAGGGTCCGATCCTCGATGAGGTCGACCAGCTTCGTGTCGAGATCGGTCCCGCCGACCTCGTGAGCCATGAGGAGGGTCTCGAATACTGCATCGGCGGTCGGATCGGCCAGACCGTCCTTCAGGATGGACACCGTGGCGGCAAAGTCGACGGTGAGGAGCCACTCCCGGTCCGCCGCGTCGAACGTCGGCCGCCACTCGTCGGGCACCTTGCCGGCCGCCTCGAACACCGCCTGCGGCACGGACCGGCCGAGGGAACCCGTGCGCAGCCGGATCTCCTCCAACAGCCTCGGCCACTCGGCGATCGCCGACTCGAGGCGCATCTGGGTCCGCCGGCGGTGGGCCGCCACCGGGAAAGTCCCGGCGAACACCCCGCACAGTGCCGCCGGCGCCAGGCCGCCGAACAGGAGCCACCCCAACACAGCACCGCCTGCGGACACCACCGCGACCGCCGCTGCGATCTCCCTCCCAGCCGCCCCGGCCCGGCCTCCCCGTCGGTTGAAGGGACTTAGCCCCTCCGTCCGCGCCTCAGGTATCGCATGACCCAGCCGCCGTGACCTTTCGGCCGCCCTCCGCCCCCGGAACCGGTGGCCGGCCCCGGTGGCCGCACTGTAGATGAGCCAACCTCCGGTGACCGCCGAGACAGCCGCGATGCCCCCGGCAGCCACGCTCAGCGGGCTGGTCACTGCTGGCCGACCAACGACCGCAGGTCGAACCCGTGCAGCTCCAAAGCCCGGGCCGCCCTGACCGGAAGTCCCCCCGACCAGCGCAGTGGATCGCTGAAGCGCGCCCGGGCGAACACGCTCGTCGTAGTGAACGCCACGGTGCCGGCCGCGACCTGAAGGTCCTCCACGGCCAAGACCTCGGTCACCCGGAGGTCGCTCTCCCTACGGGCGCAGAACACGACCAGATCGACCGCCTCGCTCACCAGAGCCGACAGCGCCGAGACGGTCAACTCCGACCCGCTTTCCGCGAGCTGGCATATGAAACGCAGCCGGGACAGGGCCTGACGGGCCGAGCCGGCGTGGATCGTCGTGAAACCCTGTACGCCCGACGAAAGTGTCAGAAGAAGTGGCAGCGCTTCGCGATCGCGGACTTCTCCAACTATGGCCACGTCGGGGGCCATACGCAGAAACCCGGCCACCAAGCGGCGCAGATCCACCTCCTTGCGGTCAGCCCTGGCGGGCCGGGTCTGCATGTGGGCCACGTTGGGCTGATCGATGTCGGTCTCGAACACCTCCTCGGCCACCACCACCCGCAATGCCGGATCGAGCTCGGCGGCCAGGCAGCTGAGCACCGTCGTCTTCCCGGCGCCGGGTGCGCCAGCAATGAGGATCGAAAGGCCGCTGCGCACGCAGGCGGTCAGGAAGCGGGCTGTCTGGTTGTCGAGCATGCCCCGCTCGACGAGCTCCCTCAGGTCGCGGTGGGCCACCCCGGAGAACTTCCGGATGTTGATCAGCAGGTGGCCGTCGCGTCCGATATCGGAGTGCACGATATGAAGGCGGGACCCATTGTCCAACTGGGCGTCCTGGAGGCCCTCGGACGGGTCGAGCTTGCGGTGCGACCGACTGGCGTCGTCGAGAATCTTGGTTAGCACCCGGACCACGTGGTCATCGTCATGAAACACCTCGTGGTGGTATCCACCGCTGCCCGAATGGCGCTTGCAGAAGATCGACGCCGGGCCGTTGACCATGATCTCCCACACGTCGGGGTCGTCGAGCAGGGGTTGCAGCGGCCCGTAACCGGTGAGGTTGCGCATCGCCCGCTCGACCGCCGCATCGGGGTCGGCGATGTCCTGATTCCTCTGACCCCGGCGGAACTCGGCCCGCCAGTCGGCGACCTCCTCCACCAGCAGTTGCCGCAAACGAACACCGCCGTCGGTCTCGGCCATGTCGATCCCCGCCGACTTGGCCCGATCCTGCACCGCCCGCTCGATCTCGCGCAGGGGCGATACCCAGCGCTGCTCCACCCCGCCGACCAGAGTACCGGTCACGTCCCGGAATGTACTCAAGTTACATCAATGTCGGAAAGACCTTTCTCCGAGACGCCGTGCGGCCGACATTCGCCTACTCAAGGACATTCCGACCCGTACTCGCGTTTGAACGGACTCCGACCACGTTCACAAGAACGGACCGGGTCGGTTGGCGCCGGTGCCCTGGTTGCGGTAGCCGCACCCCCACGCCACCGACTACTGCTGCCGGAGCCACGCCTCGGCCTGATCGCCCATAGACAGCCGACTTGAGGGCGCCAGACGATCTGGTCGGACTCTCCGGCGACCTCGCCTACTGAGCCCGTCAACCAGCAGCCAGAACCCCGCCCAAGCAGACACGTAGAGGACGGCTTCGAGCCAGATCACCAACCCCAACCCTAGCCCGGAGAAGTCGTCAAGACCTGTGGATGAGATTCGTGGTCGGTTACTGGCCATTTCAGTTCAACTACAACGAGGTTGTTTGTTGGCCGCGGAGGGGCGGCCGAGAAGACGGCCTGTCGGATCAATGCGGGGTCGACACGAGGAAAGGCGGGCCGGGACAGCCGCACGCGCCGCGGGGTGGTCAGGGCTGGATTCAGGTCGACCGTCTGAAAGACACTCCACCGGCGGCTGCCGCCCATTCAAACGAGGGCCCCGACGCCGCCAGCAGGAACGTGGTCATGATCCCCTCCTCGTCGATCTCGCCGCACCACACGGTCACCGACTTGGGGGATGGCCACTCGAGCAACGTGCCGACGACACCGCTGCGACCACCGGGTCGGACCACACACGTGCCGCGCATCTCGTAGGGCCGGTAGCTGGTTCCGTCGGCGGCGAAGCGGACCGTTCCGGTGACCCTTCCATCAGGATGACGCATGAGGTCGATGACCGTGCCCCGCTCGTTGACCCAGCGACCCGTCGGCTTGCAGTCCACCGCTACCGGATCGTCCATCCGGTGTGGGTCGCCGATCCCGGTCATTGGGGCACCATTCTCAGGCCTTTGGACCCTCCCCGAACAAGGTCTTAAGTCCCTAATTTCTCTCCCGGGCTCAGTTCGGACCGCCCAATTCGCTCAAAGCCTGAGCTAACGCCGCCCGCAACCGCTGGGCGCCCTCTACGGACAGGTGGGCCACCTGTCCGTAGCCGGGGCGGCCCAACTCCTCCAGGGTGAGGTCGATACGGATGTCGGCGCAGTCGGGACAGTCGTCGCTGATGTTCACGACCCACGTCGACTGGGCCTTGTCGCTGTCCTCGGCGTCGGGATGGTCGTCTCGGCCGTACTGGATGAGCTTCTTCATTCCGGAGAGCCTAGGTTGCCGTCGACGAACTTTATATGTATTTTCATGGTATGTTGATCGAGATCGGATCAGACACGGTGACGAAGGTGGGGCAGACCGCAGCCGAGCGGGGACGCCTGACGGCGGAGGCGGCCGTGCTCGATTCCCTGGTCCATCCCGGGGTCGTCTCGGTCGTCGCCGCCGATCGCCGACCCGACGGGGTCGAGCGGCTCACTCTGCGTCGGGTCCCGGGGGGAACCCTCGGCGAGTTGCCGGCCGCCCCGCTGGAGACCGTCGCCGCTTGGGGGGCCGCCATCGCCACCATCGTCGCGGACATCCACGACCTCGGATTCGCCCACGGGTCACTCGGCCCCGAGCACGTGGTGATCGACGGGGACGGCCGTCCGGTGCTGTGCGGTTTCGCCGACGCCCGGCGGCTCGGCCACTGCGCCGACCCTGACCGGGAGGCCACCGAGGACACCGCGGCCATCGCCCACCTGGTCTTGGATCGCGCCCCCGCTCTGCGCGGTCGGGGACGGCGGACCATCGCCCGCTACGCCGACGGCCCCCACTGGCCCCGGCGAATGGGTCTCGGGTCGGCCCGGAATCTGGCCCGGGACTTGGTGCGGGTGGTACCCGACGCTCGACTCACCGCAGCTGTCGACGAGGGCGGTCTCGAAGGGGGGGCCGGGACGGCCGGGACGGCTGAGGCAGACGGGTTGGACAGGTCGGCCGAGTTTGGGCAGCCCCGAGCGCGGCCGGGCGGTCCGCGGCCGTCCGGCCGGGCGGAGGATCGCCAGGCCGGGACCGGCGATGGTTGGGTTCACCGCGTGCTGCCTATCCGGCGGCCGCGATGGCGCTTCGACCACCGTTCCGGCGCGCTCGGGGCCCTGGCCGGATCGGCACTCGCCGGATCGGTGGTGCTCCTGTTCGGCGTCTCCCACGCCCCTCGGGTGCCGGCGACGCCGGCCGACAGCTACGTACTCAGCGTGGCCTCCAATCAAGCGATGGTCTCGGTCACGGGCCGCTGGGCCTGTGGACTGCCGCGACCGGCCGTGCTCGACACGTCGAACGAATCGCTCTGGTTGTTCGACCGGTGGCCGGCCCCCGGGCAGCGGCTCGCCGCCCGGTTGGTCGAGCGGGTCCCTGACGCCACCGGTCTCGGGGTGGTGTCAGGGCCCGGGCCCTGCGACCGGTTGGTGGTCCTTGGGCCGTCCGGCGGCTACCTCGGCGTCAAGGTGTCCCCGGCGCGGTGAGAGCGGCGGCGCGCAGCTTCGCCATCGCCGCCAGCGCCACCGTGGCGCTGTGGCTGGCCGGAAAGCCGGTCCTGCCATTCCCTCCCGTCGCCCACCCCCGACTCCTAGGCCGCTGGTGGAGTCAGCTGGCGCCGGCCGTCGCCTGGTTCGGCGCCCTTCGCGCCTTGCTGATCGGGGTCGGCCTCGCCGCCGGCGCGCTGTCCATGGCGTCGTTGTTCCTGGCCGCGCTAGTCGGCGCCGGCCGGCGAGGCAGCCGAGGCGCGGCGGCGGTCATGGATCATCTGGCCGGGTGGAGCCGGGTGGCCGGCCTCGGAGCGGTACTGCGGCTGGTAGTCGGGATCGCGGGACCCGGAGTGACGCTCGGCGCCTGCGCCACCCAGGCCACCGTCGGGGCCCCCGCCACCACCCACTCCGACACCGCCAGCTCGCCGGCAGCGGTGATCGCCGACCGGACGCCCGGGACCACCACGCCTCTGGCTCCCATCCTCGAGGCACCGGCAGGAACCGCTCCGGGGGTGTGGACCCCGCCGGTCATCCCCAGCCGCCATCCTCTCGGCCAGGCCCCGGCGTCAACGGTGGCGATCCCGCCGTCACGGTCGCCGGCCCCGATTTCCTCTCTGCCAGGCGCCCCGGCCGGCACACCACCTACAACTCGACCGCCAGCCGCCGACGCGCCCACCGCCGCCGCGACCACCGCCCCACCGAAGTCCGCCACCGCCCCGACGGCCGCCACGGCCCCACCGAAGGCCGCCACCGCCCCGACGGCCGCCACGGCCCCACCGACGGGCAGCTGGACGGTGAGGCCCGGGGACGACTTCTGGTCCATCGCCGAATCCGTGGTCGGCGCCTCGCCATCTCCTGGAGACACCGCCGGGGTGGGCCGCTACTGGGTCCGGCTGATCCAGGCCAACCGGTCACGCCTGGCCGATCCCTCCGACCCCAACCTCCTCTTTCCCGGGCAGGTACTGGTGCTGCCTCCCCCCTGACCGGCCCCGGTTGAGCCAGACTTGGCCGATGAGGAGCGTCCCGCGGTGGCCGACCATGGGAGCGGCCCTCCTCGCCATGGCCCTCCTCGTGTTGGCTCTGAACGGCCCGGTGTACACCGGCCGCCGTTCGGCCACCCCGCCGGGTGGTGTCACCGCTCAGCGGGACCACAGGGTCGCCGTCCTTACGATCTGCGGACCCAGACCGCCCCCAGCACTACACCCACCGTCGTGCCGACCACGGTCGCCCCGGTCATCACGGCATCCCCCACCACGACCCCGCCCCAGACCGCCCCGACCACCGCCGCCCCGGTCACCACGGCCCCCACCACCACCCTGCCCGCTCCCCTGAACGTGGCGCCGGTCCTCCCCCCTCCGACCTACGCCCCCGCCCCCAGCACCACCGCGGCTCCCACGACCACCACGACCATCGCCGGCATCGGGGACCAGTTCACCCACGGCCCGGTCACCATCCCATTACGCACGACCGGCTCCAACGGCCACGTCGACCCGCTCTTCGCCTGGCTGTCCGCCATCGGCCTCGCCGCAGCCCTGGTCATCATGCTGGCCCGCTTCGTCATAACCCGCCCCGGCGGGCGAGACCGGGCCCCCTTCCCCTGATCAGCCGTCGCGACGCCCGTTTCCCTCGCAGCTCACCGGGTCCAATCCACCGGAAGCGGATCGCCTCGGCCGCCGGAAAGGAGCGATGGGGGCCGTGCGAGGGTATTAGGTCAGCCTCACTGCCACCTCGTTGGCCAGTAGCCGGCCTCGCGGGGTGAGAACCAGGTGGTCGCCGTGCAACTCGACCAGGCCGTCGAGGCTCTCATCGGTACCCCAGCCCGGCAGGGCCCCCTTCGGCACCCCGGAACGGGTCCGCAGGGCCAGCTCCAGCGCCTCCTGGCGCCGGGCGGGAGGTTCGAGGATCTCGGCCGCGGACTCCCCCGAGCCGCCCTGGCCGACCAGCTTCACGTAACGCTCTGGGGTCCGCACGTTCCACCAGCGGCGAGCCTGCCCCGTCCGGGCGTCCACCGAGTGGGAGTGAGCGGCGCACCCGATCCCCTCGTACTCGCCCTGGTCCCAGTACAGCAGGTTGTGGCGGCACGACGACCCGGGGCGGGCCCAGTTGGAGATCTCGTACCACTCCAGCCCGGCAGCAGCCAGGCGCCGATCGGCGAGCAGGTACTTGTCGGCCTGGTCGTCGGGATCAGGATGACGCTCGGGCGCCGCCGCCAGGGGGGTTCCGGGCTCGACCGTGAGTCCGTAGGCGCTCACGTGGGCGGGTGGCGGATCCAAGCCGAGCACCTGGTCCAGGGACGACGCGAAGTCGTCGACGGACTCGCCCGCCGCACCCATGATGAGGTCGACGTTGTAAGAGTCGGCGAAGCCGGCCTCGCCGGCGGCTTCCACCGCCCGGCGGACCGATTCGGGGGCATGGTCGCGTCCGAGGCTGGCGAGCACGTGGCCGACCATCGACTGCACCCCGAACGACAGTCGGGTGACCCCCACCTCTCGGTAGCCGCGCAGCTTGTCCCGGTCCACTGACTCGGGGTTGCACTCCACGGTGATCTCGGCGCCGGCCGCGACCGGCACGGCGGCCAGGATGCGCCCGACGGCCTCCGGGGCCAGCAGAGACGGGGTTCCGCCCCCGAAGAACACCGACGTCGCCGGCCGGGCCGGGTCCAGCCGGCGGCGGGCGGCGACCACGCACGCCTCGACGTAGGCGTCGACGAGGTGGAAGCGGTCGGTCCAGGTGGCAAAGGCGCAGTAGTCGCAGCGTCGGGAGCAGAAGGGCACGTGGACGTAGACCCCGAAGTCCCCGCCCGCCGGCCCGTCGGCCGGGCTCACCGGGCAGCTCCCGACGCGCCCGACCAGCCGGGAGCCGGCCCGCCCGACCCTTCCGACCCAC
>JAGWSF010000228.1 GCA_028876385.1 Acidobacteriota bacterium
CGCCCCGACGACCGGGGCCATGCCACCGGCCACGGTGGCCACCGAAGCGACCGCAACGGCCGCCGCCACTCCGGGGACAAGCGAGCGAGCCCGGCCGGCCCGGGTGATGGGCCGCGGTGACGGCAGGCCGACGACAGGAGCGGACCCTGATTCTTCGATGGCGGGCACAGTGCCTCCTTCCGCTCTCAGTGTCGGGCCTGCGCCGACCGGCGCGTTCCCCTCGTTCTCATGCCCTGTTATAAGGTTGACTGATGCCTCTGCCGGAGCCGGTCCCGGACCTAGGGGCCTTAGATCTTCTCGTCACCGTCGGCGAACTGGGGTCGATCAGCGCCGCGGCCGAGGCCCACGGGGTCACGCAGCCGGCGGCGAGCATGCGGCTGCGCCAGCTGGAACGTGTCCTCGGGCTGCAGCTGCTCGAGCGGGTCAGGACGGGGTCCCGTCTCACCCCCGCGGGTGCCGCCACCGCGGAATGGGCCGGGGCGGTGTTGCGCGAGATGCGGGCGCTCCTCGGGGGCGCGGACGCCCTGCGCCGCGACCAGCGCTCCCATCTCCGTCTGGCCGCCAGCCTCACCGTGGCCGAGTACCTGATACCCGGGTGGCTCCGCCACCTGGCCGACGACCTGCCCGGCGTCGGCGTGGCCCTCGAGATGGGCAACACCGCCCACGTGGCGGACATGGTGAGCGGCGGCCGGGTCGAGCTGGGTTTCATCGAAGGGCCGCGGCCACCCGGCCAGCTGCGTTCCCGTGACCTGCGGCCTGACGAGCTGGTCATCGTCGTCGGTCGCGGCCATCCGTGGGCCCGTCGACGTCGACCGGTCACGCCGGCGGAGGTGGCCGCCACCCCACTGCTCGCGCGCGAGCACGGCTCGGGCACGAGGGATGTTCTGGCTGCCGCGCTGGCCGAGCACGGACTGGAGATGCGGACTTCGATGGAGCTCGGCTCGACCACGGCCATCAAGGCGGCGGTGGCCGGGGGTGGATCGCCGGCGGTCCTTTCTGCGCTGTCGGTCGGCGTTGAGCTGCGGGCCGGGCAGTTGCAGCAGGTGGCCTGCACTGGCCTCCACCTCGAACGGACCATCCGGGCCATCTGGGCGGGTGGCCGCGCGCTTTCGGCTCCGGCGGCCCGGCTGGTTGCCATCGCCAGCGCTCAGGCGCCGTAAGCCCGCCGGGGGGAATCGTCGGGTTCAATCGTGATCTCGTCGCCGGCGCGATCATGTGGAATGCTCGTGATTGACGCCGCCAATGTGGTCGGCTCTCGCCCAACCGGGTGGTGGCGCGATCGGGCCGGCGCAGCGGGAGTCTTCACCCAACGAGTGCGGGCGGCGGTGGCCGCCGGCCGCCTGGAGCCAGACGTTCTGATCGTGCTGGAGGGCCGAGCCCGAGCAGGAGCGGTGGAAGCAGACGTGGACGGAGTCAAAGTCGTGCATGCGCCGGGGGCGGCCGACGACACGATCGCCGCCATCGCGGAGAACCAACGTGACGTGGTCGTAGCCACCGCCGATCGAGAGTTGGCCCGAAGGGTGCGATCTTTGAATGCAGAGGTTGTCGGGCCAAGTTGGCTGATCGACCAACTCGACTACTAGATCAGCGGAGCAACACCGGAACGGGTACAACCGCCGGCTACCCCGGCGGTCAGGCTCTAGCTTCAGTCGACCGTGGCGTGGCGGATGGCGTGATCAATGTCAGCGTCCTCAATCCCATGCCGTCAGGCCGAAAACAGGACTTCCACCCGCAGGAATCGTGCTACGAAACTGCCAGCGCCGGCCGAAGCGGTCCCGCAGTGCCAAGATAGCTGGATAGCATCCAGCTATCTTGGCTCGGTGGTTGATGCTCGAACCGCCTTGTTTGTCCGCATACCGGTGGCTCAGGCAAAGCGCCTGGACGCTCACGCTCGCACCCTGGGGCGGACCAAGCAGGACTTCGTGAGCGACCTCCTGGCAGCGTCTCTGGGTTCCACGCCGACCGGTGCCGACGGTGATCAGAACGCAGTCCAGCCTGACGAGGTCGTGACGTTGGGCGAGCTGGCCGAGATGCTCAAGCTGGACGAGCTGGCAGTCCTGGAGCGGGTGCTCGCTGGCGACCTTCCCGGTCGGCGCTTCGGTGATCAGTGGCGGTTCTCCCGTCACGCCGTGCTGGGTTGGCTCGACGGTTGCGACGTCGCTCGGCCCGGACCCGGATTCAAGACGGTCCGGTAGGTACGGTGGCCTTCTCAGTGAACCTCGTGTCCAAGCGGCGACGTGGTAGCGGCGGCCAGGCGGTTTCGTTGCGCCGGGCTGGTGATTGACATGCGGTTTCTTGTTCTCGGGGGCACTGCGTGGCTCGGCCGGACTGTCGCAGCAGACGCGGCCGAGCGCGGGCACGAGGTTGCCTGCCTCGCTCGCGGCGATTCGGGTGACGTGGCG
This sequence comes from Acidobacteriota bacterium, assembly GCA_028876385.1. Lineage (GTDB taxonomy): Bacteria > Actinomycetota > Acidimicrobiia > Acidimicrobiales > Palsa-688 > JAKCDU01. Next base: position 2,403 of record JAGWSF010000228.1, read on the forward strand.
CCAGGCGTACGGTTCGTTCGCTCTGATCGCGACCGGGACGAGGCATTCGACCAGGTCCTAGACCAACGCTGGGATGCCGTGATCGATGTGGCGGCCCAGCCCGGACACGTCCGTCGCGCGGTGGCCTGTTTGGAGCCAGTGGCCGCCCACTACCTCTTCGTGTCCAGCGCCAACGTGTACGCCAGCCAGCGCGAAGTCCATCAGGACGAGTCAGCGCAGTTGCTGCAGCCGCTCGAGTCCGACGTGATGGACACCCTTGAGGTCTACGGCGAGGCGAAGGTGGCTTGCGAGAATGCCGCGATGGCCGCCTTCGGCCCCGACCGTTCGCTGATCGCCCGGGCCGGACTGATCGGGGGACCCGGCGACTCGTCCGGCCGGACGGGCTACTGGCCGTGGCGGTTCGCCCGCCCCTCGAATCCCGACGGCATCGTGGTCGTCCCGGACGCGCCCGACGTGCCGACCGCACTCATCGACGTGCGCGATCTTGCTGCATGGCTCGTCACTTGCGCCGAATCAGGCATCACCGGAGCGTTCAACGTCAGCGCCAACCACATGCTCCTACCCGCCCATCTGGCCGTCGCTCGCGCCATCGCCGGCCACAAAGGGCAGCTCCTCAGCGTTTCACCGAGATGGTTGACCGAGCACGGCGTCCACAGCTGGTCCGGGCCGGCATCGCTACCCCTCTGGCTGGACGACCCGGACTGGTACGGGATCAATGCTCGTGACACCGGCCGCGCCCACGCAGCAGGACTCCTGCCCCGCCCTCTATACCAGACTCTCGCCGACACCCTCACCTGGGAGCTATCGCTCCCGCACCCCGGACCGCACGGCGCCGGTCTCACCGACGAAGAAGAGCAAGCTGTAATCAAGTCGATCGCGGACGGCCGATAGTCGATCGCGTAGCGCCCCGGATAGCAAAGGACGTAGGACGACGATGGTGAGCTTTCGGGTGGCCGAGTGTTCGTGGTCATCTGAATTCCTCCTTTGGTGAGGAATCCAGCCAAGCGGGGCAGACCCGCCTCTACCCCAGAGAGCGACCATATGGTATAGCATATGGTCCATGGGACGGAAGCAAGTGCTCGTGCAGCTCGACGACGACCTCATTGACCGGCTCGACCGACTCGCCGACAAGCAGGGGACCAGCCGCTCGGAGCTGCTGCGACGTGGTGCCGCCGCGGTCCTAGAAGCCTCGGAGCACGCCGAAGCCGACCTTGTCCTGCGGGAGGCCTATCGGAGGCTGCCCCAAGATCCCGCCATCGTCTCCGCCGCTTCGCGACTCGCGGCGCTCACCACCCCCGAGTGGTAGCGCGCGGAGACATCATCTGGGCAGACCTGGGACCACCAGCGGGCCGACGGCCCGTCTGCGTCCTCACCCGCGACGCAGCCATCGCCGTCCTCAAAGCGATCACCTGCGCGCCGATCACCCGAACGATCCGTGGCATCCGCTCCGAAGTCGAAGTCGGACCCGTTCAGGGCCTGCCCGATCAGAGCGTCATCAGTTGCGACAACCTGATCAGCATTCCCACCACGCTCCTCGACCCAGAACCGGTCGGCCGCCTCGATCTCAACATCCAGATCAAGCTCGACCAAGCCCTCCGCTACGCCCTCGGCATTCAATACTGAATCGGTAACCGGCGATCTGAGACATACGGCAGGCGTCCTTTGGGGACGCCCCGGTGCGATGTTCGGGGACAGCCCGGCTGCTGCCCTGAAATGAGGTATCCTTACTTATACGATGAAGTAAGGAGACACGTATGGACGTTGCGGCACGGGTCACGTCGAAGGGTCAGGTCACCGTTCCCAAGGTCGTCCGTGACGCGCTCGGCATCCAAGACGGCGACGAGGTGGTGTTCCGCGTCGAAGGACAAAGGGCCTTCATGGCCAAGACCCCGGACTTCTTGGAACTGGCGGGCACTATCGCCGTTCCCGCAGCCAAGCGCAGCACCGCCTGGGACGAGGTGATTCGTCGAACGAGAACGGACCGGGCCGCTGCACGCCGATGACGGCGTTCGTCGATACGAACATCCTGGTTCGACATCTGACCGGCGATCCTCCAGAGATGGCAGCTCGCGCGACCGCCTATCTGCGATCCCAGAGCGGGCTGCTACTCACCGACCTCGTAGCAGCCGAGACGGTCTATGTCCTCGAGTCGTTCTATGAGGCACCTCGAGACCAGGTCGCCCAGGTAATGCGATCCCTTCTCGGTCTCGACACGGTGAGCTGTATTGATTCCGCCCTCCTCCTCCGGGCTATTGAGGTGTACGAAACCGACCGGATTGACTTCGCTGAGGCTTACCTTGTCGCGTGCGCCGAAAGCACCGGAGTGGGCAGGGTCGCCTCCTCCGACCGGTCTCTAGATCGAGTCTCCACCATTGAACGGATCGAGCCACCGTGACGGTTCCTACGTCGAACCGGCTGGCACGTAGGAGCCGCAGATCCTCCTCACCAAGTGCTCTCCGCGTGGTCCCATTCCCGGCGTTACTAGACGGGTAGTGGGCCGGCCTTTGGGGATAGGCGCGCGGTGATCTTTGGGGACGCTTCATCTGACCTTGAGGTATTCGCGAAGGGCCTCGCGGACGATGTCCGAAGCAGTCGTATGATCCCTCGCGGCCCAATCGTCGACCGCCTTGCGTAGCTCGGGTTCGAGCCGGACTGGAAGCGTGTCGGCCGGACCTGATCACATCGAAGGGCGCCCCGGTCGTCGCCGAAGTCTGGTGGCATCGAGCCCGGCCTCGGCCTCCTCAGCCATCTGCTGCAGGATCTGGTCGGTCAACTCGACGCCTGCCTTGGAACGTCCGTAGGTCTTCTTCTCAGCCATTGGGCTCTCCGATCTCACCCAGCAGCGGTTCGTAGATTCGCCTCATCCTCATCGCGTGGATCACGATCTCGGTGTCGTCGTCGCGCAGCACCGTCACGATCTCCAGGAGGTTCCCGGCCCGGTCCGGCCCGAGGTAAAGAACTCTGCCCGTGTACTCCTCGTCGGCGACGACAAGCGCATGCTCGACGCGGTGGCGGATGTCCTCGTCGCTGACCCCGTGCCTCCCTGGCTAACCGGCAGCTGGCACGATGATCCCGGCACCACCGGCTGGATACCGTCAGTTGGCTTCGTCGAGGTGGCGTTCAAGCGCTTCTCGGACGAACACGGACAACGACTTTCCTTGCCGCTTTGCTTCCTCCTGCGGGTGGGGCCTCCCGGCGGGCCACCTCGCCTCCTGCAGGCGGCTCGGCGACACGACCGGGCCGCTTCAGGGCAGACTCTAGGTTGGTCGCGGTCCGACCGGCCGCCAGAGGGCTCAGGGGGATAGGTGGCGAGCATCGAAGTGGCAGTCGACAGGACCGGGTCCGGGTCGTGGTGGTGGCCCACCCGGGAGCTGGCCGCCTATCCCGGAAGGCGGGCCCGGCTGGGGTACCTCGGCCTGACCGCGCTGGTCACGGTGACCCTCTACTACCTGGTCGGGTGCGGCGCGTCGGTGGTGATCCTGCAGATGGCCGACCTCCACATCTCGTTCCATTTTCTCCTGTGGACGGCGGCGGCGGGCAACCTGGTGGGGGTGGCCGGGGCCTGGTTCGCCGGGCTCACCGACCGCATCGGCCGCGTCTGGACGGTCATGGTCGGACTGACCCTCGGGAGCCTCCTCACCCTGTTCGCCATCCCCAACGCGCCCAACCGGTGGGTGTTCGCCGCTCTCACCCTGTTCCACGGGACGCTCGAGGGGGTGGTGCTGGTGGCTACCCCGGCGCTGATGCGGGACTTCTCCCCGCAGGCGGGTCGTGGCGGGGCCATGGGGTTCTGGACGCTCGGCCCCGTCGCGGGCGCACTGATCACCTCCGCGGTGGGGAGCCTCACCATCCACGGGACCCCGGTTGCCGCCTTCTGGGGTCACGAGTACGTGATCGCCGGGGCGGCCGGCCTGGCGGTCTCGGTGCTGGCCTTCTTCTTCTTGAAGGAGCTTTCCCCGCAACTGCGGGACCAGCTTCTGGTGTCGGACGCCGACCGGGGTCTGGCCCAGATCGAGGCCGAGAACACCGACGTCGACGCCGCCCTGCGCAACCAGTGGCGGCAGATGATCAGGTCGGACATCCTCATCAGCGGGTTCGCCGTGTCGTTCCTGCTGGTGGCGTTCTACAGCGCCATAGCCGTGGGGACCATCTCCTTCGTGGTGGTCTTCGGCTTCGACCTCCACCACGCCAACATGCTCGGCGACTGGATGTGGGCGGCCAACGCCATCGCGGTACTGTCAGTCGGCCTGCTGTCCGACCGGCTCGGCGTACGCAAGCCGTTCATGGCGGCGGGCGCGGTGATCACCGCGGTCGGCCTGGTCGTGTACCTCGAGCACTTCGGCCACCACACGACCTTCGCGTCGACGGCTTTGATGGCCTCCACCATCACCTTCGGCCTCGGCATCTCGTTCACCCCATGGCTGACCAACTTCACCGAAACCGTCGAAGCCCACAACCCGGCCCTCGCCGCGACCGGGCTGGCCGTCTGGGGCCTCACCCTGCGGGTGGTCACCTTCATCGCCCTCGGCCTGCTGCCGGTGGTGGTGAGCAGCATGACCCCCCTCGTCGACTTCGTCGTGGGCACGACCCCCTACACCAACGACCTCATCTTCGCCGCCGACCACCCGGCGCTCATCGCCGCGGTCGAGAACCCGGGCAACGCCGCACAGCTCGACGCCCTCGCCGCCCTGGTCCGGGACCATCCGGCCCAGATGGCCCAGATCGAGGCCAACACCACCTACCTCAGCACCCTCACCGAGTACGCCCCCGAGGTTCGGGCCATCGCCGCCAACCCGGCCGTCTTCACCAGGCTGGCGGCCAACCCCAACGACCCGGCCACCGACGCCGCGGCCATCGCCGCGCTGGGGGGCGGGGCGCTCGCCCAGCAGCGCCTCGCCACCCTCATCACCCACAGCAGCCAGATCGTCCCGGCTCTGGTCTGGGCCCAGGCCCACCCCGACGCCATCGCCCTGGCCCAGGACCACTCCCAGACCCTGCTGTGGGCCCAGCGCAACTCGGCGCTCGTGGCCCAAGCGTCGAGGTACTCGGCGCCGCTGACGGCCCTGCGGAACCTGCCGGCGGGCGTGGCCGACTACGCCAACGCCAACGCCGGGGCGGCGACGGTCGCCCGCCAGCGAATCCCGACCCAGCTCAGGAACTGGTACTGGATCTGTCTGGGTGGGCCGATCATCTTCATGCTGTCGATACCGCTGCTGCGCGGCCGTTGGAGTCCCCGCCGGGCCCGGGCCGACCTGGCCGCCCACCGGGACGCGGTGGACCAGCGCCTGGCCGCGCTGCCGCACCAGTAGGACAAAAGGCGGGCCCCTTCGGACGCACCGGCGGCCAGCCCGCTCCCCGGCGGTCGGGGCTACCGGGGGCGGGGCGGCCTACCCGGGGGCGGGGCGGCCTACCCGGCGGCGGGGCGGGTGGGGGGCTTCAAGGTGAACGGCCGGGACCGGGCCTCGATGAAGGCGGGCAGGTCGTCGGGCTGCCAGCCTTCGACCAGGCGCGTCCCGGTGAGGTCGTAGACCGGGCGGCGCAGCGCGTACAGCAGGTCGATGCTGAGCAGGTCCTGGCCCGTCAGCACCTCAGGGTCGCCGGTGAGCAGGGCCAGCACCGCCTCGACCATGGTCTCGACCGGCTCGAACATCTCCTCGGGTATCCACCCCGCCGCCCGCAGTGCTGGCGTGGCGATGGCCGATTGCGGAGATAGCACGTTGACGCTGATCCCCTGGCCGTAGGTCTCCACCGCCACGCTCTGCGTCAGGCGGGCCAGCGCCGCCTTGGTCGAACCGTACAGGAGGCCGGCGGTGGCGGGAGGGGTGTCGGGGAACGGCGGCCCGGTGATGGGCCGGGCAGCTTTCGTGCCGATGGTGACGATCGATCCGGGCGCCCGCCGGCGGCGCAGACCGGCGACCACCTGCTGGATCAGTTCGAGGGGGGCGTGCACGTTGACCTCGAGGGCCTTCTGCAGCGAGGGGCGCGACAACGTCTCGAACGGCGCGTAGCCGCCGTAGGCCGCCACGTACACCAGATAGTCCACCGGTCCGAGCGCGTCCTCGGTTCGCTCGATCAGCGTCGAGCGGCCACCTCCGGGATTGGCCAGGTCGCATTCGAACATGACCCCGGTGCCACCCACCGCCTCGATCCGCTCCAGGGTGTCGCGCAGCTTCGACCGGTTTCGGGCGCAGATGGCTACCCGGGCGCCTTCGGCCGCCAGCCGGATGGCCGACCCGGTGCCCGTGCCGCCCTGGCTGGCCCCGGCGACAAACGCCACCTTGCCGTCCAGGGCGCTATCAGTGAATGCCGCCCCCACCCAGGTGAAGGTAACCGTCGGTGGTCCGACCCGGCAACCGGACCATCACCGGTCTCATAGAGGCGTCGTGAATCGCCTCTCTGACGGCGGTGCTGGGCGTCACCCGCCCAGCAGAGGGCGGCGGCCGCTCAACAGTGGCGGTAGGCGTACGAGGGGTCGCCCCGGGCCACGACCTGGCGGTCGCGCAATATCACCGAGATATCGTCGCCCCGAGCGGCGCAGGCCTGGCTGAACCGGGTCGGTACCGTTTCGGCTGCCAACCGGCTGTGGTACGCCGCTGACCTGATCAGCGCCGCTCCGCATCCCCCCGACGAGGAAGCTGAAGCCATCCAGGACGCCGCGCGGGCGCTGCGAGCCATCGCCGGGGCCACCAGCGCGACGATCAGAGCGACGGGCCGGCCTGAGCTGCCTCCCGCGCCCGCGCCCGCATCGGCACCGCCGTCGACGACCAGCCCCTTGGCCGCCTGGCTCCGGGACTTGGCGGCCGGCCTCAACAGCTAAGAGGATACGGATCATTATCATGTATTCTCAGCATCATGCCCCGACCCATCCTGGTTGCAGTCCCCCGCCCGGAGCCCCGCTCCTCCGGAGCCGTGAGCGGAGGCGATCCTCTATGACCCCGCGGATCTCTCTGCTCGAGGAGGGCCTGCTCGTATGCAGCGAGGGCGAGAGCCCGTTCGGTGAGCTGGTCCTGGTCCGCCACGGCCAGCAGCGAACCAACGCTTTCAACGATCCCCTCCGCACCCGTTCGGGTGACATGGAACTGAGCGAGATGGGAACGACGCAGGCCGAGGCCGCGGCCGCTGAGCTGAGCGGCGAGGCGGTCACCGCGGTGTACAGCAGCGACCTGGCCCGCGCCCTGTCCACCGCCACCTGCATCGCCGCCCGGCACCAGATGGAGGTCCGGGTCGACCCCCGGCTCCGAGAGGTGGGCGTCTACCGCGACGTACCGGCCGGCACGTCGGTCCAGGAGGCCATCGGCGAGGACGGCGCCGCCGAGGTGAGACGGCGCTTCCTGGCCGAGCGGTCGTGGGACGCGTTCCCCCTCACTGAGCCCCGAGCCGAGCGCGAGGGGCGCGTCGCGGCCGCGGGGGATGCCATCCTGGCCGCCCAGCCCCACCACGAGAAGGTGGTGGTGGTCTGCCACGGCGGGGTCATCACTCTCATCGTGCGCCGCATCCTCGGGGTACCG
>JAGWSF010000229.1 GCA_028876385.1 Acidobacteriota bacterium
AGGGCGGGCCCGGTGAGGACGGCGGCCTCGGCCAGACTGGCCCGGATGCGGTCGGCCAGGTCCTCGGCGTCGCTATGAGAGACGACGAGGGCCGCCACCTGGTCGGCGCCGTAGCGGGCGATGTCAGCACAGACCGCTGCAGCCATGGCCCGGCGGCAGTCGGCCGGGCTGGTGTGCTCGTGCTCCCAGCCCTGGTCGCCGCGCAGCTGCTGGGATGCCGTCGGGTTCCCCCGGCGGAGCAGATCGAGCGCTTGCCGGTCAGCGGGCTCGATCTGGCGGCGGTTGACCGTCAACCGGGCCGACGGGATGCCCCCGGCAGTCGCGAGGGTTTCGATGTGCTCGGCGGCGCCGCCCGCCCCGACCGGCTGGGACTGGCGGGGGTCGCCCAGCACCCATATCGACCCGCCCGGGCAGGCGTCCACCGCCGCCAGCACGGCCTCGACTTCGGCGGTGGGGGTTTGTGAAATTTCGTCCAACACCACGATCGTGCCCGCGGCCAGCGGGCCGTTGGTGAGGTCGATGCGAAGCCGGGCGATGGTGCGGGCGTCGAGCCCAGCGCCGGCCAGTTCGGCGACTGCTTTGGCGGTGGTGGCCACCGCTACCACCGGACGGCCGTCGGCTGTTGCTGCGCTGGCTGCAGCATGGAGCATGGTGGTCTTGCCGAACCCGGCCGGCGCCAGTACGGCGCGAAGGCTGGCGCCCTCTCCGGCCAGCACCCGCACGGCCGCCACCTGATCCTCACCGAGTCCCGGCGCGATGCCCAAGGCAGCCTCCACAGCCGCCGGCCCGATGACCGGGGCGGCGCGGGCGGCCAGGGTGTCCATCAGGGCGAGCGTGCGGTCCTCCAACCCCCGGTGGGCGGCCGTGGACCACTGCGCCGCCTTGCGCCGGCCCGGCTCCGGGTCGGGGGTGAGGCGCACTGCCAGGTCCGAGGAGACGAACCGGTCGGCCATGGCCGTGATCTCCCCGGTCGACAAGCGGCCGGCGGAAAGGGCGCAGATGTGCTCGACCACATCGGCCCGGGTGAACCGGGCCGACCTCGAGCACAGCCCGATCTCCGCGTCGACCAGGGCGGCGGTGATCTCCCCCCAGCCCGGCGCCACCCCCAGCCCGGCCGCCCGGCACAGCCCGTCACCGCTAGCCAGCCCGACCTGCTCCGCCTCTTGCTGCCATCGGCCGGCCAGCAAGGTCGGGGTGAGCGAACGGTCCTTCGCCGTCCGGGTCGCCAGCGATGCCTCGTCGTCGGCGCGCATCCGCAGCGCCGGCGACTCATACACCGCCCCCTTGCGCTCCAGTTCGGTCTCGATCTGGGTGGCCCGCTTGGAGAACGCCCGCAGCTGGGCCCGGGTGAACCCTTCCATCTCCCGGGTGTTGCGGCGGTCCGGCCCCCAGGTCACACCGAGCCGCTCGGACAAGAGCCGCTGCAGATGGTTCTGGTACACCGACCCCGCCGCCCGGGCCCACTCGAACATCGGGGCCCCGTCGAACGCCACGAACCGGCCATCCCCGGTCCGCTGCACCAGATTCGGCACCAGACAGTGCGTATGCAGCTGAGGATCGCCCTCCCGGCTCGTTCGGTGGACGAACCCAGCGACCACCCACCCGCCGGTGCCAACCCGCCGGCGCACTCCCCGGCATTGCATTCGGGCGACGGCGGCCCGCTCTTGCAGGAACTCCAATGCGACCTCGACCGCCTCGCGGTGGGCGGCGGCCACGATCTCGGCCGTCGGCTCGGTCCCCAGCGCCCACAACAGCGACACGCTCTTCGGGCTAGAGAACGTGAGGTCGAAGGCCAACGTCTGCCGGGGCCGGGACCCGGCCAACAGATCGACACCGGTGATCGGGTGCTTCCCGGCGACCAGGACGCGCAGCTGATCGGCCTCCACCACGCCCGACAGGCCGAGGGTTTCCGCCCAGCGGCCGGCCCACACCCCCGGGGACTCGCCCACGCCGGTGTAGTACTCGTCGATGCTCAACGCGACCGACGAGATCAAGTACTCCGCGTTCGACAGCCCCGTCACCGTCAACATCCCCATCCCCCCTTCCAGCCGCCACTCCCCATCCCCCCATCCCCCGCCCATCCCCTCATCCCCCAGCCAAACCCTCTCCCCGTCATCCCTCCCACCCCAGACCATTCCATCCCGACCACCCCCACCAGCACAGACACCTGCCACCCCTCCGGGGAGGCAACCGGCGGCGCCGTCACGACGACTCCCGCCCCAGGTCAAGTGCCGTCTGGCCCAGGCACTGCGACAACGGAGTCCCCGGCCGGGAGTGGACCCGGCCCGCAGAATCATCCCGCCATGCCCCGCCCAGAGGGCCCGGCGTGGCATCGGCTGTGTCCCGAGGCACGACGTCCGATCCGTCCGTGTCCGGAAGATCCATGCAAGCGCGATGGGCGTCAGACGCCGCCCCCGTCGACGCATCCTCGTCTGGCTGACCCGAGTACGGCGTCACCATCGCTGGTTCGGCCACGACCGGCCCTACCACAGGCGGCGAAACCGCACATGGGTCGGCCGCACATGGCGAAACAACGGTCAGGCCGGTCACAGGGCCGAGCGCGTAGACCGACAGGCCGAACCGGCCCGCCGGGCCCTTCTCCCGCTCAAGCGCCACGAGACCCCGGTTACGCAGCACCTGAAGCGCCTTGGCCACCGTCGTCGGATCGAGCCCCAGCCGGTCGGCGATCTGACGGGCCGAGGTGCGGGCTACCAGGCGGCCGCCCTCGGCCACCGCGTCGAGCGCGACCTCTTCCAAGGTCACCCACACCAGCGGTCTCAACACCCGCCGCAACGGGCGGGAGTCGGCCGACAGTAGGACTGCAACCGAATCGGATCGGTCGTCGCCCTCGCTCCGGGAGCTCATAGCCCGATCCGCACCCGCTCCCGGGCGATGCCCGCGAAGTCCAGGTGCAGCCGGTAGGACCGACTCTCGAAGCGATCCGCGGCGAGATGAGCCACCTCGACGACTATGCCGGCGTGGCGCAGTGCAGCCAGTCGCCGTCCGACCGTGTCTTTGGAAACACCGATACGGCGGGCGATGTCTCGGTAACTGGCGGTCACGACGATCCCCTCCGCCGAGTCGGTCGCATGGGCCGCCAGGTCCAACAGGACCAGCAGCGTGTCAGAGCCCAGCCGATACCCCAGGCCGAGGGCCCGAGCGCTCAAGCGGAGACTGACGCCGTCTGGCTCAGCCGGCACGATCCGCCGCCCCGACCGGCTCTGCCAGGCCGGCCAAGCGCATCAACGCTGCCTTCGGGACACGCAGCAGCCGGCCGAACTCCACCACCGGCACGCCGCGCTCGCCGCCCGTCGCCCGCCACACCCGGGCCAGCTCATAAGCCTGGTTACGGCCGATCCGTAAGATCTGGGCCGCCTCCTCCAGAGTTAGGAAATCGGGAGCATCCACCAAGCCCATCGCACCTCCCAGCGACCGACACCAACCACCACTGACCGCAACGGCCCGATGGCGACCGTTGCTACCATTGACGCAAACTCAGATTGCGTATAGTATCACCACGTCGAGGGTGAAAGACAAGCGTGTGATCCCCTCCCTCTGTCATCGAGTTGCGACAGGAACCCCGATGCCCCGACACAAACCGCTACCTGACCCGCCGACCTGGACCCCCAACCAGGTCGTCGCCGGCAACCTCAACCGGCTCCGCCTCCGGCGAGGACTGACCCAAGCCGAGACCGCCATGAAACTCTCCCTGGTCGCCGGCAAGGAATGGACCGAGGCCATGGTCGCCCACGCCGAGCGGTCTGTCACCGGCAACCGGGTACGTGAGTTCACCGCCGACGACCTCGTAACCTTCGCCCGGGCCTTCGACGTGCCCGTCCTGTACTTCCTCACCCCGCCCCCGACCGGGATATGGGTCAACGTGCCCGGGTCCCGCATCGATACCCTCACCATGCTCGAAGCCGTCCTGGGACGACCCGACAACCTCTCCGAATGGGAAAGCCTCCTCGACGAATGGAGCTTCAGTCCCGACGCGGAGCTGCCTTATCCCCTCTCCCAGAAGAAGCGGGAGACCATCCGGGCCGCCGCCGGCGAAGTCGCCCTCATCCGGGCCCACCACCTCATCCGCAAACACTTCAAAGGTGATCTCGACGAGTTGCGAGAGACGCTCGGCTCCCTCGCCGACCTGGTCCTCGACGTCCAACAGCACGAGGCCCTGGCCAGCCTGGATGAGGACGAGCACATGCGACGCCTCGAAGCCATGCGAGCCGACGTCGCCAAGGGCAACCGACTCGCCGACGCCAGCGAACAGTTCTTCAAAGACAGCATCGCCCCACACGAGGCGGCCCAGATGCCGGCCAAGAGGAAGGACCAACGCCCATGAGCCGCAGCTCCGCGGCAACACCGCGAAAAGACCCCAGCACCGGGAAGTGGTTCTTCGTCGTCGATGTGGGCGTGAAGCCGGACGGCACCCGCCGACAGGCATACCGGAGAGGCTTTCGGACCAAGGCCGAGGCGCAGGAAGAACTGGACCGACTCCGGGGAGATCGGCGCGACGGGACGTTCGTGTCCCCGCTCCGGCAACGCTTCGGCGACTTCCTCACCGACGATTGGCTGCCGACGATCCACCGAGAGCTGGCCCGGTCGACGTGGGAGGACTACGAGCGTAAGGTCCGAAACCACGTGCTCCCGCATCTGGGACGCATACCGATTCAGGCGCTCGATGCGGTCGCGCTCAACCGCTTCTACACCCATCTCCTGGAGCAAGGCCGGCTCCTGGGCAAGCAATCACCCGGGCTCAAGCCGCGGACGGTCCGCTATATCCACACCATCGTGCACGCCGCGCTCGACGATGCCGTCCGCTGGCGTCGAATCAAGCTCAATCCGGCCGACCAGGCGAACCCGCCGTCGTCCTCTGAGTCGAAGCCGCCGGAGATGACGGCCTGGACGAGAGAGCAACTCCTGCGCTTCCTGGCGCTGTGCGAAGGCGACCGGTACTACTACCCCTGGTTCTTTCTAGCCACTACCGGTTGCCGGCGCGGCGAGGCTCTCGGCCTTCGCTGGCATGACGTCGATCTCGGCGAGGCGCCGGCCCACGCGACGATCCGCCAGGAATGCATCCCATTGACGAAACCGAGCGGGAAGGGGCGGGAAGGTTGCCTGGTCACCCGGACGAAGAGTCACAAGCCGAGGGTGATCGAGCTCGACACGCAGACTGTCGCGGTGCTCGAGGCCTGGAAGACGAAGCACGACGCGGAGCGCGAGCTGGTAGGCGCCGGCTACGAGGACCACGGGCTGATCTTCTGCCGGCCCGATGGGAGGCCGTACCATCCCGAGGCGTTCTCGAAAACCTTCGACCGGCGGCTCCGCCAGCCGAAGTTCGCCGCACTGCCGACAATCCGTCTACATGATTTGAGGCATACCTGGGCCACGCTCGCCCTGGTCGCCGGGGTCGATATTCGGATGGTGTCGGAAAGGCTGGGTCACTCCAGCATCCTGGTCACCTCCCAGACCTACCAGCACGTGCGCAAGGGGATGCAGGCCGACGCCGCCCAGAAGGTCGCCGATCTGATCTTCGGCAGCACGCTCGACCTCTGAACAAGCATGGCCCGACCAACCCGCGAGGAGCTGCGGCCACGGCTGCGGCCGGAACCGTCCCCTGCCGAAAGCGTCGTCGTGGTGCGAGGAGGACCGACCAGGGCCCGGCAGCTCACCACTCATGCCGAGAGAACGCACAAGGCCTTCCAGCTCGACGGCGTCCCCCTCTGGGGAGTGTCCGTGTTCGCGGCCCTGGACGACATCGGTCCGGCTTCGCTGGACGGGCTGCTCCAGCGCCTGTGGTCCTACCGGGTGGTCCATCTCCCGACCGTAGGGCAACTTGCTGGCGCAGGCTTCCAGCTGCTCCCGACCTTCGCTCGGCCCCACTTCACCCTCCAACTCACCACCGCCGATGAGCCCGAGATCGACCGTCTCGTCGCAGCCCTCGGCCCTGAGAACCCCAACCGATACCATTGGATCAAGCGCTAATGGAGGCAACTGTGGTCACCCCGGACATCACTTGCGACCTGATGGACGTCGATGAGACCGACCTGGTGTGGACCTTCCTGAGCGAAGCGCGTGCGCCCGACCTGATCGAGCCCGGCGCACTCGTCCTGGCCGGAGACACCGATGCCTCCGCCGTCGCTGAAGTCGTCGATATCGTCGACAAACCCGCTGGGAAGGTCGTCCACTTGCGGCTCCTTCCCGGTCACATCGAGGCCTACGCAGCTCTGGTCCATCGGGTCCTGACCGACCAGTGACGTGAGCTACTCGTCCGGTCTGTAGGCCCGGACGAACGGACGAGGCCCGAAGATCATCGTCGCTACCCGGTTCGCTGCCTCCGCCTGCTCACCGGGCTGCACCGGCCTCTCCAGGACCGCCCAGACCATCGTGCCGTCCGTGGATACCGCCGTCCGGACCGGATGACCCAGTTGACGACCGGCGCGCCGGGCGGCCCTGCGCCACCGCTCTACGCTGTCGACCTCAGCGACGTCGGCCGTGACGATCCCCCGCTCACCCAGTACCGGCACCAGCCGGCGGGCAATGGAATCGAGGACCCTTTCCTCCAGCTTGATCACAGCCATAGGCGGTCGACTCCCGAGTTGTGATCAATCCGTGATCACGAGGTTCACTTCAGTGCATCTCACGCCGGCGTCCAAGGCTGTGACCAGCCCGGACGCCGGAGTTCGAAGCTCGGGGGGGAGGACTCGAACCCCCAATAACAGGGCCAGAACCTGTCGTGTTGCCGATTACACCACCCCCGAAGGTGGTCCCTGCACTGTAGCCGCGCTACTAGCCCGGGTGCAGCCTCGACAGGCCGGCGCGGATGCGGGCCACGGTCCGGTCCCGGCCGAGTAGCTCCAGCGACTGCCAGAGAGGCGGGCCGACGGGTCGACCGGTGACCGCCAGCCGGACCGGCGCCTGGGCTTTGCCCACCTGCTCCACTCCGGCGTCGCGCCCGGCGTCGACCACCGCCTGCTGAATCGACTCGGCGTCCCACTCGACCTGCTCGAAACGGGTCAGCACCCCGCTCAGCAGGGCTTCGAAGGCCGGGGTCTTGGCCACCGCCTTGTCCCACTCGGCACCGTCGATGACCGGATCGGGCCGGTAGAGGAAGTCGGTCAGGGTGTAGATCTCGCCGAGAGTACGGGCCCGCTCCTGGACCAGGCCGGCGATGGGCGACCATCGACCGAGCAGCCACGCCTGGGACCGCTCCACCAGTTGGTCGGTCGGGAGGGCCCTCAGGTACTCGGAGTTGACCGACTGGAGCTTGCGCTCGTCGAATATGGCGCCGGCGCTTTTGACATCCGAAAGGCGGAAACCGGAGATCATCTCCTCCCGGGTGACGATCTCGCGCTCGCCGCCGGGTGACCACCCGAGCAGGGCCAGGTAGTTGACCATGGCCTCGGGTAGGTACCCCTCGTCGCGGTAATCCTCGACGGCCACCTTGTCCCGCCGCTTGGACAGCTTCTTGCGCTGGTCGTTGTAGAGCAGCGGCAGGTGGGCGAACTCGGGCCATTCGCCGTAGCCCAGGGCGTCCCAGAGGAGGAGGTACTTGTGGGTGTTGGACACGTGATCCTCGCCGCGGATCACGTGGGTGATGGACATCTCGGCGTCGTCGACCACGTTGGCGAGGATGAACAGGGGGTCACCGTTGGATTTGCGTACCCCGAAGTCCTCCAGGTCCTTGTTGTTCTTGGGGACCTCCCCGCGCACCAGGTCGGTGAAGCCCGATTCGCCGGCGGGGACCCGGAAGCGGAGCATCCGCCCGCTGGTGGGCTCGAGATCCCGGTCCCGGCAGAACCCGTCGTAGCCGGGGGGACCGCCGCGCTCCTTGGCCCGTCTTTGAATCTCCTCGGGCTGGCAGTCGCAGGCGTACACCGCCCCCGACTCGATCAGCGATTCGATGGCCGAGCTGTACAGGTGTGACCTCTGCGACTGGTAGTAGGGACCCTCGTCCCAGTCGAGGCCGAGCCACTCGAGCGCCCGCAGGATGCCGTCGATGTGCTCGTCGCGGTTGCGCGCCGTGTCGGTGTCCTCGATGCGCAGGATGAACTTGCCACCCTGCTGGCGGGCGAACAGCCAGTTGAACAGCGCGGTTCGCCCCGTCCCCACGTGGAAATAGCCGGTGGGCGACGGGGCGATACGAACTCGCGGTGCAGAACTCACCCTGTAAACCTACTGCCCTCCAGGGCGGGCCCGGCCCGGGAGAGACCCGCCGCTCCCCGGTGGGTCAGCTGGCGAGGAGGTCGTGGGCGTCGCCGCCGACGAGGTGGCGACGCAGCTTGGTGATGGCGTCGCGCTCGATCCGGCGCACCCGCTCGGCGGTGAGCTGCAGGGCGGCGCCCACCTCACCCTGAGTGCGCGGCTCGCCCCGGTCCAGCCCGTAGCGCAGCCGCAGGACCTGGCGCTCCTCGTCGGATAGGCGGGCCAGGAAGCGGGCCACCTCGGCCGGCAGCAGGCTCGAGGCGACGGCCTCGAAGGGCGACTCGGCGGCCCGGTTGACCACGAGGTCACCGAGGCTGGTATCGCCGTCCTCCCCGACGGCCACATCCAGGCTCATCGGGTCGCTGTCGTAGCGGAACAGCTCGGCTACCCCGGCCTCGGTCGAGCCCATGGCCTCGGCCAGCTCGGCCAGGGTCGCCGGGCGGCCCAGGCGGACCTCCATCTCGCCCTGGAGGCGGCGAGCTCGCCGAATCTCGTCGCCCACGTGGGCGGGGACCCTGACGGTGTGGGCGGTGTTCTCCACCGCCCGGCCGATGGCTTGGCGGATCCACCACGTGGCGTAGGTGGAGAACTTGAAGCCCTTGCGCCAGTCGAACTTCTCCACGGCGTGGATGAGACCCAGGTTGCCCTCCTGGATCAAGTCCCCGAGGGGCAGACCGGACCACTGGTACTTGCGGGCCACCGATACCACCAGGCGCAGGTTGGCGTTGATGAACTGGGTGGTGGCAGCCTCGGCGGCGGCCACCTGCTTGCGCAGCCGGCGGCGTTCAGCCGGGGTCAGGGTCTGCTCACCGGCGAGGGTGGCGGCAGCCGCCTGGCCCTCCTGGATGATCTGACCGAGGCGCATCTCGTCAGCCTTGGTGAGCAGCGGGAAGGCGCCCGCCTCGTCAAGGTAGAGGCCCAACAGATCGGGGGAGTATGTGGCGTTCTGATTCATTGCAGTGAGAAGTAACCCCGCTGGGCCGGACATTATGCCGTAGATGCCTACTGGATTAGTGTGACTCTCGACACATTTTGACGAAAAAGGGGATTTCGGCGTTGGCGTGAAGCGCTCCCCCTGCGGGTAGGTTGCCCCACAACCAGAGAGGAGAACCCCCTATGTCTGACCCGAACCGGGCGCTCTCAAACCTTCGAGACGAAGAATTGGTCCAGCGTATCGACGCTCTGGTGGCCGAGGAGCACACCCTGGAGCGGACCCACGCCGGCGAAGGACTCGACGAGGCGGGCCGCGCGCGCCTGCGCGACCTGGAGGTCAGCCTGGACCAGGCCTGGGACCTGCTCCGCCAGCGCCGGGCGCGGCGCAACGCCGGCCAGGACCCCGACCAAGCCGAAGCCCGCGACCCGGCGGTGGTCGAGCACTACCAACAGTGAGCCCGACCGGGACGAGCGTCCACCCCTGCCCGGAGGGCGGTGACCTCGTACCGGCGGCCCGGCCGGGTCGGTCTCAGGGCGTGAGCAGGAGCCGGCGGAGCCGCTCGGGGACCTCGGCCGGAAGGCCGGCCGGTCCGGTCAGGTAGCGATCGAAGTCGCCGTAGCGGTCGACCATCTTGGTCAGCGCCGCCTCCATGGCCCACCTCGGTGAGCGCAGAATGCCGGCGACCATCTCGGCTGGGAGGTTCTCCCGGTCGCGCAGCCGCTCGGCACTGGCATGGACGTGCTCGTTGGTGCGGAACCGGCTCGTGAGCTCGTAGTCGTCGAGGATGTCCTCGAGGTCGACCCCGAGCACGGCCAGCAGAACGGCCGCGACCAGGCCGGTACGGTCCTTGCCGGCGGCGCAGTGGAAGACCGCCGGAAGGTCGGCCTCCGACGCCAGACCTCCCAGCACCACCCCGAAGCTGGGGGCCAGATGCTCCAGGCTGAGTTCGTAGAGCTGAGCGAGGAAGTGCTCGCCGTCGGCGAGGTCCATGGCGCCCAGCGGGTTCTGCCCCTGCTCCTGTCGCACCAGCGGAACGGCCACCACCCGACTGCCGCCGGAGTCGGGGAGCCGGTTGGGGTGGGTCTCGCGTTCCATGTCGGACCGCAGGTCGTAGACCGTCCGGATGCCGAGGTCGTCGAAGGCTTCCATATCCCCTTCGGCGAGCACGAGGGCGTCGGAGCGAAACACCCGCCCCCACCTGACGGTGCGGCCGCTGAGGGTGCGGTAACCGCCCAGGTCCCGGAAGTTGACCGGGCCTTCCAGACCGACCCGACGCTCCCCGGCGATGGTCGCTCCCGGCCCGTCCGCGGCCCGCGGCCCGGTTCCCGTCGGCGCCACAGAGACATATATACGGGCCCGGCCCTCGTCGGCTCGACCGGTGTCGAGCACGGCCTCGCCCAGGGATGCGGGAACGGTCAGCACGTGCTGATGGTCGAGGCCGTCCGCGGAGCGACCCCAGGCCAGGTCCACGTCGTCGCACTCGCCGTTGACGCTCCACACCACCTTCAGCCGGCCGTCCGCCTGCCGTTCGAGCTCCACGTCCTCTATGACGCTCACGCCGATACCCATGAAGGGGATCCTACGGGCGGTTGGTCCCGCCGCCGGCCGGGCACGCCAGTCGTTTGCCCAATGTTCAGCCGGGCGTCATCTTCCGCGAGTCGAGGAGTCCGGGTCGGAACTCCGGAGCAGCCACCGCGGCGATCCGCTCGGCCCGCACCGCAGGCGGCACGCCTCGCAGGTCGGCCACGCCGAACTCGGTGACGACTACGTCCACGTCGCAGCGCGGGGTCGAAACGACCTCGGGGGTGATCACGATGTTGGACCGCTCCCCCGTTCTCGCCGGCAGCGCCACTATCGACAGTCCGCCCGGCGATCGGGACGCGCCAGCCGCGAAATCCGGGTGACCTCCCGGACCCGAGACGACCCGGCCGGCGACGGTCTCCACATTGGCCGCACCGTCGAGGCCCACCTGGAGGGCGGTGTTGACGGCCACGAACCGCTCGATGGCCGAGATCCGGGTGATGTCGTGGGTGACGGTCAGCTCCTCGAGTCGCAGGCGGCCTCGCCGGACCAGGTCCTGCAGTTCCGGGCCGCCCCACCGGTAGGCGGCCACCGCCGGCCCGACCAGCAGCCCCCGGTCGGCCAGGGCCACCAGCTCATCGGTCACCAGACCCGACCAGACCCGGACGGGACGGTCGATCTGCTCCACGACCGCCGCCCCCACACTTCCCGGGCCCCACTGGAGCGTGGCGTCATCGGGTATCAGCGATGCGACCAGACGGCCGATGCTCTCGTGCTCGGCGCTACGGCGCGACTCCGGGGCCGGGTCGGGCCCGGACTGGCGGTCCAGCACTCCCAGCACCCGGCAAGGGGGCAGGGGCGACCCCGCGGGCGGGGCGGAGGCGGGTTCCGCCCACCTCTCCACCACGACCGCCCCGGCGGCCCGGACGGCACTGGCCGCCCAGCCCGGGCTGCCGACCAGACGCCAGCCTCCGTCGGCCTCCACTGCAGCCACCACCGCCACGTCCGGGCGGAGGCGGCCCGCCAGCAAACCGGGGATGGCCGACAGACGGGTAGGGACGGCGCCGACCGTGCCCTCGGCGCAGGCCCGCCGGAGGCCCGCGCCCAGCATGAGCGTCGTCGCCGGGACGGTCCTGGTGGAGACCCACTCCGGTCGTCTCACCACCCAGCCGAGCAGAAGCTCGATGTCACGGCCGATCAGCTCGGCCACCGCCGACGGCTCAGGCAGAGGCCCGTCGGGTCCGTCCCCGTAGGCGACCCGCGCCACCCGCGCCGGCTGGTCGCCCAACTCAGCCGCCGGCCACGGTCCACACCGGGACCGTCTCGCTGCCCTCCGGACGCTCGAAGGCCAACGCCAGCTCCATACCGGCCTTCAGCACCGCCGGGTCGCGGCCCACCACGATGGTCCACCACCACGGACCTTCGTCGAGCTCGACGATGGCGGGGACCGACGGAGGGGGCGGGTTATCGGTGCCGGGGCGGGGATGCACCACGGCCCAGCTGATCAGGCGGCCCCGTCCCGACGCCGCCGCCGGAACCAACTCGGTGCTGTCGCACTCGGCACAACGGGCCGCCTGCGGCCGGTTCCAATGGCCCTGCGGGCAGCGCCGGAGGAGGAACTCGCCCCGCGCCGTACCCTCGAAGAACCACGCGGTGTCGTCGTTGCCCGACACCGGCCCAGCGCCGGCCACGACGCTCATACGGGCCCGCTTCCGAGGATCAAAGTGGCGTGATGGTCGAGAATCCCCCCGTTGCCGCTGACCAGCGCCAGGTCGTGTGGGTGCACCTGTCGCTCTCCTCCCTCGCCGCGGACCTGGATGACGGCCTCCGACAGCGGGGTCATGCCCCACATGTAGTACGCCGACAGCTGCCCCCCTCCGGTGTTCAGACGCAACGTGCCCCCTGGGGCGGTGGCTCCGCTCGACACGAAGGCGCCGCCCTCGCCCTTGGCGCAGAACCCGTAGTCCTCGAGGGACACGAGCACGGTGAAGGTGTAGCAGTCGTAGAGCTCCACCACTTCGATATCCGACAGCCCGACCCCGGCCATGGCCAGGGCTTCGGGGCCCGAGCGGGCCGCTCCGGTGACCAGACCGAAGTCGGGGTTGCGGTCCAGCGACCGTCCGGGGTGGCACTGGGCCCAGCCGAGCACGTGCACCGGGGGACGGGCGAGCGACGCCGCCCGCTCGGCGGTCGTGACGATGACCGCCACCCCGCCGTTGCTCACCAGGCAGCAGTCCAACTTGCGGAACGGCTCGGCGATCCAGCGTGATCGGTGGTGGTCCTCGACGGTCATCGGCTCGCGGTACTGCGCCCGCGGGTTGCCCGCCGCCCATGCCCGCTCGGCGACGGCCACCGCGGCCAAGTCCTCGGTGGTGGTGCCAAAGCGCTCCATGTGACGCCGGGCGGCCAGGGCGTACATCGTGTTGGCTCCGTTGACCCCCGCCGAGGCGAGCAGGCCACCCCAACCCGAGGGTGGCGGGGAACCTCCCCGGGAAGTTCCCGTCCGGCCCCGGCTGTAGACGTCCTGGGCGCTGCCGCCCGGGCGCAAGGGGGCGTCGGCGAACACGCAGGCCACCGTCTCGGCCATGCCCGCCTCGACGGCCATGGAGGCGTACTGGACCATGCCCGCGGCGGTCGAGCCGAACCCCTGCATCTCGGACAGGAGCCTGAGGTCCCTCAGCCCGAGGTCCCGCTGCAACCCCAGCCCCACCCCGCCTGATATGCCGGCCGAGGTCAGCAGCCCGTCCACAGAGCTCAGGGCCAAGCCGGCGTCAGCGACCGCCAGCCGTACCGCTTCGTCGGCGAGAGAGGCCGAGCTGCGCCCGTAGACCGGACCCATCTCGGTGAGCCCGAGGCCGGCGATCACCGCCCGGCGCGAATGGTTGGCACGCGTCACGATCCGCTCAACGTAGCCAAACCCGGGCCGCGGTCACGAGATGGCGGCCGCCGCATCCCGACCCGCCACCCGGCCGGGCTCAAGGGGCGGCGAGGGTCAAGAGGAAGTCTCCGTCGTCGTCCGACCACGCTCCCCGGACCCCGAGGCCGGCCCGGCCCAGCTCGGCGGGTACCGCGTCGGGTTGGAACTTGGTGGATATCTCGGTCAGGATCTCCTCGCCCCGGGCCAGGTGGATCACCATGTCTAGAGCGGCGACCTTCACCTGCTGGTCCTCCTTGGACCGCAGGCGCATCTCGATCCAGCCCCCGTCGGGGTTCCACACCGCCCGGTGCTCGAAGCGTCCCGGGTCGAAGTCGGCGCCGAGCGTGGCGTCGAGCACTTCCAGCACGTTCAGGTTGAAGCGGGCCGTCACCCCCTCGGCGTCGTCGTAGGCGGCGAGGAGCCGGTCGGTGGCCTTGCGCAGGTCGGTGCCGAGAAGGAAGGTGTCCCCGGGCCCCATGGCCCGGCGGAACTGGGCCAGGAGCTCGGCGCGCGAGGCCGGCTCGAAGTTGCCGATGGTGCTCCCGAGGAAGGCCCACAGTTGACGCCCCGGCCGGGGCAGTCGCACCAGGTCGCGGCGGAGGTCTCCGACCACGGCGTGCACCTCGACCCGGTAGCGCGCCTGGAGCTCGGCGGCCGCCTTCCTCAGGATCTCCTCGCTGATGTCGAGCAGGACGATGTGGCGTAGCGAGCCCCGGTCGGCCATGGCATCGAGGAGCAGGAGGGTCTTCTCCGAGGTGCCCGAGCCGATCTCGACCAGCGTGTCCGCCCCCGAAGCGGCGGCGATCTCCTCGGAGCGGGCCTCGAGGATGGCCCGCTCGCATCGGGTGAGGTAGTACTCGGGCAGGCGGGTGATGCGGTCGAAGAGAAGGCTGCCGGTCTCATCGTAGAACCACACGGGAGGGATGGACCGGGGGCGTTCGGCCAGGCCCCGCCGCACGTCCTGTTCGGCCGCCCGCAACCGGTCAGTGTCGCTGACCAGAACTTCAACGGTGAAGGGGCTGGTCACGGGTCTCTCCTCGTCTCGATCAGATGTCACGGGCCAGACGCAGGCCGGTGAAGGGCCAGCGGGCCGCGGCCGGGAAGAAGTTCCTGTAGGTGGACCGGACGTGCCCGGGGGGTGTGGCCCGGGACCCGCCCCGCAGGACCTGCTGGTTGACCATGAATTTGCCGTTGTACTCGCCGACCGCGCCGGGGGCGGGGCGGAACCCCGGGTAGGGAAGGTAGGCCGAGGAGGTCCAGGCCCACGCCTCGCCGAGCATCGCCGGCCCCATCTGCGGCTCCGGGTGGACCCGGTCGGGCGCCTCCAGCTGACCGGCGACCGGCCAGGACCCGGCGACGGCTTCCCATTCGAACTCGGTCGGCAGTCGCGCCCCGGCCCAGGCGGCAAAGGCGTCAGCCTCGTAGTAGCTGATGTGGCAAACCGGTTCGGCGGGGTCCACGGGGCGCCGGCCGGCCAGGGTGAAGACGCTCCACCCGTCGTCGGTGAGCTCCCAGTACAGCGGCGCCGTCCAATCGGCCGCCCGGACCGTGCTCCAGCCGTCCGACAGCCACAGTGACGGCTCCCGGTAGCCGCCGGCCTCGATGAACGCCAGCCACTCGCCGCAGGTCACCAGGCGATCGGCCACCGCGAAGGGCGCCAGGTGGACGGCGTGGCGGGGCCCCTCGTTGTCATAGGCGAAGCCGCTTCCGTCGTGGCCCACCTCGACCAGGCCCCCGTCGTGCTTCACCCAGTCGGCCGCCGCCATCCGGTCGCCTGCCGCCGACCCCCGATCCCCTGCCGGCGACCCCGGGCCCGCTACGGCCGGCCGCGCCGAGCGGGGCTGGTAGGCCGGGTTGAGCGGGCTCTTGGAGAGCACGTGCTTGATGTCCATGAGCAGCAACTCCTGGTGCTGCTGCTCATGGTGGATACCCAGCTCCACGAGCGCCGCCGCGGGCTCGTCCAGACCGGCGGAGATGTACGCCTGCATGGCCGCGTCCACGTGGCCGCGGTACTCGGCCACCTCGGCGCAGCCCGGCCGCGACACACAGCCCCGCTCCGAACGCAGGTACCGGGGGCCGGCCGCCTCGTAGTAGGAGTTGAAAAGGTAGGCGAAGTCGGGGTGGTACTCCCGGTAGCCGGGTAGGCCGGTGCGCAGGAGGAAGGTCTCGAAGAACCAGCTGGTGTGGGCCCGGTGCCACTTGGTGGGACTGACGTCGGGCATCGACTGCACCGTCTGGTCCTCAGGTGACAGCGGTTCGGCCAGCGCCTCGGTCAGGTCGCGGGTGTGCTGGTACCTCTCTGAGAGGGTGCTGGCTGCGCTCATCGGCGATCTCCATGTCGTCGGCCGTTGGTGCTGAGGGGACGGTCGAGGGGTGCCCGGGATGATTTCCAGGTCCCGAAGCTACCCCCATACCCGCCGTGGTCAAACTCGGCCCTTCCATTAGGTTTGGGCCGTGACCCCGGTCGTGGTGCTCAGCTCTGGAGTGGTGGGGGCCGGGCATGACACCGGATGGGGGCACCCGGAGCGGGCCGAGCGCCTCCGAGCCGTCGACGAGGGCGTGGCCACCCTGGAACGGGAAGGGGCGGTCGAGCGGCGAGAGGGCCGGCCGGCCACCAGGGAGGAACTGGCCCTGGTGCACGACCCGGGCTACCTCGACCAGCTGGAGCGCTTCATCGGCTCGGGCGGAGGCCCCATCGATGCTGACACCCGCGTGTCGAGCCAATCGTGGGACGCCGCCCTCCTGGCCGCCGGAAGCGGCCTGGCGGCTGCCGAGCTCCTGGAGGCGGGCGAGGCGGCGGCCGCCTTCGTGGCGGTGCGACCCCCCGGTCACCACGCCGAGCGGGAGCGGGCCATGGGCTTCTGCCTACTCAACAACGTGGCCGTCACCGCCGCCGCGCTGGCGGCCCGGGGGCGACGGGTCCTCATCGTCGACTGGGACGTCCATCACGGCAACGGGACGCAGGACATCTTCTGGGACGACCCGCGGGTGATGTACGTGTCCACCCACGAATGGCCGCTCTACCCCGGTACCGGCCGATCCGACGAGACCGGCGGAGCCATGGCCCCCGGCACGGTCATCAACGTCCCGCTACCCGAGGGCGCCACCGGCGACGTGGCCCGCTTCGCCCTCGACGACCTGGTCGCCCCCGCAGTCGAGGCGTTCGGCCCCGACTGGGTGCTCATCTCGGCCGGTTTCGACGCCCACCGCAGCGACCCCCTGGCCGGCCTGGAATGGAGCTCCGGCGACTACGCCGACCTGGCGGCCACGGTCGCCTCCTGGGCGCCCGGTCCGGGCCGGGTGATCGCCTTCCTCGA
>JAGWSF010000230.1 GCA_028876385.1 Acidobacteriota bacterium
CGATCTGGTCACTGCCGACGACCATGACCTCCACGATTCTCGAAGTAGCGCCAGCGCTCTAGGGTCCCTCAACCGCCCGGTTGCGCTCGCTTGCCGCGGGCGGGTGGGGCAGACGAGGCGGTGAGTCCAGTCGTGTCATCCGGGGCGGCCGCCTTCGACGAACTGGAGCCGTTCCGCCGTCAGCTGACCGCCTACTGCTACTGGCTATCCGCCTGCATATCGTTCCTGCGCTCGGCGATAAGAAGCTCAGCGCCGTCACGGCCCCCGACATCCAGAGTCTGGTCAACGAGTGGGCCGGGTCCAGAGCAGCGAGAACCGTAAGGAGGGACTACGCCGTTCTCCGGGCTATGTCCACCTACGCAGTCGATTCCGACTAGCTGGGCCGGTCACCCTGTCGGCGGACCAAGTTGCCGGCCATCCCTCCAGCGAAACGCCTGCAGCTGACCTCTGAGGATGTCGAGGCAATCGCGAACGCGGTCCGCGTCCGCTACGCCCCGATGGTGTGCGGAGCGGCACTTGGATTGCGCTGGGGAGAGGTAGTGGGCCTTCGAGTGGGCGACCTCGACCTGCTCAAGGGCTCCCTGCGAGTCTCTGAACAGCGTCCGGCACACGGGCCGGCGGGCCCACCCAAGTCGAGTGCCGGCCGTCGATCGGTGTCGTTGCCCGCCGCGCTGGTCGGTGCACTGGCCTCGCATCTCCAAACGGCCGGTCTGACCGGCGCAGACACGCACCGCCTCGTGTTCACCTCTCCGGACGGCCAGCCGATCGACTATTCGAACTGGCGGCGACGGGTCTGGCTACCAGCCGTGGAAGCAGCCGGCGTGCCGGAAGCCAGCTTCCACGACCTGCGAAGGACGAACGCAACGCAGCTGGTACTTGCTGGAGTCGATCTAAAGACGGTCCAGACGCGCCTCGGACACGCTGACCCGCGCCTAACCCTCGCCGTCTACGCCCAAGCTGTCCACGACGCAGACCGCGACGCAGCCACCCGACTGGACGAACTGTTCTTTCGCCAGTCCAGCAAACAAGTCAGTAAATGAGCCATCAACGTTCGATATCGTGAACGTATGGATTTCCAGCGGCCCGTGGAGGCAGTGATCCCGGGCGCCACCGGGCGCTTGCTGGCCGCCCTGGCCCGAGTCGACAAAGAGCTCCCAGTATCGACCCTCGCCACCGTGGCGGGTGTCGGCCGCACCCGCGCGTCCGGACTCATCGCTCAGCTGCACGACCTTGGGCTGGTCGACCGGAGGGAGATCGGCCGCACCACGATGGTCGCCTTGGCCCGTGATAACGCAGTCGGGGAGCTCCTCGATCGTCTCTCCCACCTTCACAGCGTCGTGATGGACCGGCTGCGTCTGTTGGCCACCGAGCTCGAGCCGGCTCCGCTGGCGCTGGTGGTCTTCGGCTCCTTCGCACGGGGCGAGGCCACCAGCGATAGCGACATCGACGTCTTGGCCGTACGTCCCGACGACGCTGACTCCGAGGCGTGGACCGACGCCATCTCCGCCTTCGCCACCGGCGCCCGCCGGCTGACCGGCAACCCCGTCCAGATCCTCGACTACGACCTCGACGAAGTGCGCCGCCGCGCCAGCCCCCGAGCCAAGACGGGGAAGGCCTTCTGGGAGGCGCTGCGCCGCGATTCGGTCGTCCTGGCCGGAGTCAGCATCGATCACCTTGCCGGGGAGACCGGTGTCGCCTCGAGGTAGCAAACGCCATCCAGTCTCGCCGGCGGACGCCCGGGCCTACCTGTCGAAGGTGTCAGCGTGGCTTCAGGCCGCCGAGGAGAGCCTCCAGGCCGGCCGCTGGGATGTAGCGGCCGGCAGCGCGGTCACCGCCGGCATCAACGCCTGCGACTCGCTCAGCGGAGCGCTGCTCGGCCAGCGAGCCGGGGGCGAGCACACCGACGCGGTCGACCTCCTCGGAGGGGCGGGCGAGGACGGGCGCCAGGCCGCTCGACAGCTCTCCCAACTCCTCCGCTACAAGACCCCCGCCCAGTACGAGCCCGCCCCGATGGCGAAGAGCGAGGCCACGAAGGCAGTCGAGCTGGGCCGCCGGCTGGTCGAACGCGCTGCACAGGTCGACGCCAGACGTCGGCCTTCCAGCTGATCGATCGCGCACGTTCGCGCACGGAACGCGCACGCCGCCAACCTGGGCTGACCTTTCCGACTCTGAAACATGCCCCCCACCAGGACTTTTCCGAGAGCCCGAGAGCGGAATCGAACCGCTGACCTACGCATTACGAGTGCGTTGCTCTGCCGGCTGAGCTACTCGGGCAAACGCGTCTCGGATCAGGGACTCAGTCCGGTACCGGACCACCCTGAGGAGACGTTCAACTGCATGGAACTGTACAGCAGGGGTCCGGACGCCTAACCGCTCGGGCACCTTCCCGGCGATATTAGACGAGGAGGTCGACCACGTCGGGAGGTGCCTTCCGGCCGCCGTCACCGGGCCATCCTCGCAAGAGCGGGCCGCCTCGACGAGCCGCAGGGGTGCCGGCCAGGGCGGCCTCGGGCCGTGTCGCCGGGGCGGCCACGCGTTATGTTCCGGTGGGACGAATCATCTGACGAGGGGGTACTCGGTGGCCGAAGTAGCGGGGGTATGCGACAGTCGGTTCCAGGACGTGCGGGACGCCCTGGAGGCCAACCTGGCCGCCGACGAGGAGCTGGGCGCGTCTATCACCCTGGACATCGACGGTGACGTCCTGGTCGACATCTGGGGCGGATGGACTGACGAAACCCGCTCCCAGCGGTGGGAGCGGGACACCATCGTCAATGTGTGGTCCACCACCAAGACCGTCACCAGCCTGGCCACGCTGATGCTCGTTTCGCGGGGGCTGGTGGACGTCCACGCGCCGGTCGCCCGCTACTGGCCCGAGTTTGCCGCGGCCGGCAAGGAAGGAGTGGAGGTCCGTCACCTGCTCTCGCACACGTCGGGGGTGTCGGGCCTGGATCAACCGGCGGCGATGGAGGACCTCTACGACTGGGAGACCTCGACCAGCCGCATGGCCGCTCAGGCCCCGTGGTGGGAGCCGGGGACGGCTTCGGGCTACCACGCCCTCAACTACGGCCACCTCCTCGGCGAGGTGATCCGGCGGGTGACGGGGAAATCCCTGAAGCAGTTCGTGGCCGACGAGATCGCCGGACCGCTCGGCGCCGACTTCTCCATCGGGGCGGCACCCGACGACTTCGAGCGGATCGCCCCGGTCACGCCGCCCCCTCCACTGCCCATCGATCTGGCCAGCATCGACGTCACCTCCCCGGCGGTGCGGACCTTCACCGGACCGCCGGTCGACGCCAACGCGGCCAACACCGACGCGTGGCGGGCGGCCGACATCGGAGGGGCCAACGGCCACGGCAACGCCCGCTCGGTGGCCAAGATGCTGTCGGCGGTCAGCCTGGGCGGGGCGTCAGGCGGCGTGCAGCTCCTGTCGAGCGACGCCATCGAAACCATCTTCGAACAGCAGTCCGACGGCGTCGACCTGGTGCTCGGAGTCCCGCTGCGCTTCGGTGTCGGCTTCGCTCTCCCCGAACCGAAGACCATTCCCTACCTGCCTTCGGGACGTATCTGCTTCTGGGGTGGCTGGGGCGGATCGATGATCATCATGGACCCCGACCGCCGGTTGACCTTCGCCTACATGATGAATCGGATGGCTCCGGGGATCATCGGATCGTCCCGGGCCGAGACCTACCTGAGGGCCATGTACTCCTGCATCGACGCCTACTAGCAATCGGGTCGTCCACCACACTTCCCATAGTTCGCCGACAGTCAGCCGGCCGCCTCGGGGTAGCAGCGGACGGCGGGGACCCGGCGGGGGCCTAGTGTTCGGGGGGTCTTGGCGTCATCTTCACCTACCAATATCGATAGCGGTGGCCGCCGGCGCGGTGGGGCCACTCTCAGCGTCGCCACGTTCAACCTGCACGCCGGAGTCGACGGATGGGGACGGCCGTTCGACGTGGTGGCCGCCTGCCGGGCCATCGATGCCGACGTGCTGGTACTGCAGGAGACCTGGACGCCCGACGACGGCCCGGGGCTGGCCGCCAGGGTGGGCGAAGCGCTCGGCTACGCGACCTTCGAGCAGACCTTGGCGGCGGGGCGCCTCGCCGGCCCGGATCCTCTGGGCGACGACCGGTGGATGAAACCTCTGGACTGGAGGGGATCGAGCCACGCCCTGTTCCTCGACAGTGAGCGCCCCTTGCCGGCCAAGGTCACGGCGTCCCGGCGCTACGTCGACGCCCCCCCGGGGCGCTGGGGGGTCGCCGTCCTCAGTCGCGTGCCGGCCCGGGCCGAGGAGGTCATCGCCCTCGGCCGCCTCGAGCAGGACCCGGCCCGTCGCTTCGCCGTCGTGGTGCGTATCGACGTGGGCGGCGTCCCGGCGACGGTCATCGGCACCCACATGTCGCACATCACCTACGGAGCCCCGCTCCAGTTCCTGCGCCTGGCTCGGGCTCTGCGCCGGGGGATCTCCACCCCCGCCGCCATCCTCGCCGGCGACATGAACCTGTGGGGGCCTCCCGTAAAAGCCTTCTTCCCCGGCTGGCACCGGGCGGTACGCCAACGGACGTGGCCGGCGTGGCGGCCCCACAGCCAGGTCGACCACATCCTCGTGCGGGGCCCACTGAAGGTGCTTTCGGGCCGAGCTCTCGGCCCCATGGGCAGCGATCACCAGCCCGTGAGCGCCCGCCTGCTGATTGAATCCTGATACGACGGCGGAAGGTCGGCCTCTCAGCCGGGCGGCGGCCCTCCGGTGGTATCGGCGGCATCGTCGAGGTCCACGGCCTGCAGCAACGCGGCCAGGTCGGGCTCGTGGTCGAGGTCCAGGGGCGAGAGATGCCGGGCCCGGCCGGTCAGGTTGACGGTCAGATCGGGGCCGGCCTGGCGCAGGACGTCGTAGGCGCCTGCCGATGACCAATCGATGCCGTCCAGCGCGCCGCGGGCGAGCGTGACGGCGAGAAGGCACTCGGGGCGGCGTCGCCCGTAGGCATCGGCGGCCGAGACCCTCACTGCGACGGCCCGGGCCAGACCGAGACCGGGAGCCACCGCGAAAGCCTCGCGCACCGCCGCCAGCACATGGCCGCACACCGCTGCGGTATAGAGGTCGGCCTGCTCGGTCACGGTCATCTTCTGGATGGTCGGCTTGCCCGCCGGCGTGGTACCCGGCTTGCGCTCGGGCACCACGTCCTCGCCCGGCACGAACACCGCCAAGCTCACTTCAGCGCCCTCGACGGCCAGAGGCGACGAATGCAGCTCAGCTTCCTCGAAGGCCTCGGCCAGCGTGGCCTGTACGACGTCGGGCTCGTTGGCCACCAGCTCAGCCCATCGCCGGTCGAGAAGGGCCTGAGCGTCGCGACGGCGACCGTCGCGCTCGGAGGTGAGCTGGTCTATCTCCTGCTCGGCAGATGCGCGAGCCGCCTCGCGGGCCGCTCGACGCTCGGACCGCTTCCAGAAGGGGACACCTCTCAGCGCCGACTTCTCGTGCCGTTCCCGCACGGCCGAGGCATCGACCGGTGGTTCGTCGGGAGCCACCGGAGGGGACACCGGTGCGACCGGGTCACGGTGCAGGGACTGCAGCGACTCGATGGCGGCCGCCAGATGCTCGGCCTCCGACGACCGGGCGGCGGCCGCCGCCTGGCGCTGTCGGGCGGCCAACGTGGCCGAAGCGCCGGCCCGGCCACCCTGACCGCTCCCGCCGGGGCTCCTGCGCCGCCGGGTCCCCCCGACACTCTGGTACAAGGTCACCGGACCGGCACCGGTGGAGACTCCGGGTCGGTAGCCGCCGCCGATGTGCACTCTGGCCGCCCGGGGACCGAGCGACGTGCGCACGCCCCGGGTGGTCACCCGGACCCTCACGCCCGGGGCCAACTTGAAGTACATCCCCACGTAGCAACCGTACCGGCCGGCGGGGACGGCGGGGAGGGCGGCGCCTGGGCCCCGCCGACTCAGGCCGTGCCGCCGACTGAGGCCGCGCCGGCGCCGAGGCTGGTGCGCTCGCGGGGCCTCCAGATCACCGCCGTGCAGACGGCGGCGATCACCGTGAGCCCGATCAACTCGGTGGTCACCGGCACGGCGTGGGCGAGCGAGGCGAGCAGCGCGGGCAGGAGAAACCCGGCGTAGGCAAGGGAGTAGAACGCCCCGGTGGCCGCCACCATTCTCCCGGGTGGCGCGATGCGCTGGACCTCGAGCAGGCCGGACAGAAGGCTCATCCCGTATCCGGCCCCGAGGACCGCCGCCGCGCCCAGGGCGACGATCGGCTGGTCGGTGGCGACCGCCACCGCGGCGATCGCCAGGCCGGCGACGACCAGGGCCATGGCGCTGCGGGGGGCGCGCCGGGTGACCGGGTGGTCGAGCCGGCGGGCCAGAGGCTGGGTGAGCATCCCGGCGCCGAGGGTCACCACGGTCAGAACGGTGGCGAATATGAGGGCGTGGTGCCCGAGGCGAGGAGCGAGGGCCTGCGGGACGATGGCGTAGGCGACCGCCGAGGTGCCGAAGACCCAAGGGGCCATGGGCAGCACCCGCGTCTTGAACCGCCGTCGGCGGTCCCTATCCCCGAGCGGGGCGCCCTGGTCGGCGTGCGGGCCGCGCCGATGTCCCGAGGAAAAAGGGTGAGCAGCAACGAGTGCTCCGGGGTCCACCCTCCGCAGCCCGCCCAGGGCCGACAGACCCAGCACCACCTGCACGGCGTAGGGAAGCGACTCCGGCCACGGGCCCCACTGGGCCAAGACCCCGGCCACCCCCGCTCCGAGGCCGAAGCCGGCGGTGAGTGACAGGGCCGCCCGCTTGGCGCCCGTCTGCGGCGAAGCGCCCGAGGCGACGCTCAACTCGGTGGTCCAACTAGTCCCCACGGCCATGGCCAGCCCCACGCCGACACCGCTGAACAGTCGGCCGACGGCTACACCGCCGAGCCCCTGGGCGGCGATCAGGCAGCTTCCGAGCACGGAGGACAGCACCGCCAACGAGACCGTTCCCTTGCGGCCGAACCGCCGTGCCGCGCCGCCCCCGAGCAGTAGCGCCGGTATCAGGCCGAAGACGTAAGCCCCGAGGAGGGCGTTGACCACCGTGGCGCTCCAACCGTTGACCGAGCGGTACAGGTCGAGAAGCGGGGTGAACTGGTTGCCGCCCCATCCACAGACGAACAGGGCGGCGCCGGCCCACCTCCAATCCGCCGACCGGCCGGACTCGGACCGCGCCGGGTCCAGCGCAGTGACGGTCACAGCCCGGGGAGGAGGACCCGGTGGGTGACCTCGAAGTGGGTGCGCAACTCCGAGGCGAAGCTGTCGACCTGGCCCGCCTCGGCCCGGCGCAGAAGACCCTGGTGCTGGGTCCGCAGGTCCCCCAGGAGATGGAGATCGGCGCCGATGGCCTGGGCCGTCATGCGGCGCTGCCGGTCACCGAGGGTGGCGTAGAAGTGTGAGGCCACGGCGTTACCCCCCGCGTCGACGATGGCCCGGTGGAAGGCGTGGTCCGACACCGCGAAGGCCTCCAGGTCCCGGGCTTTCACGTGGACCCGCTGGGCCTGTAGCTCGGCGTGCGCCGACGCCAGGAGCCGCGACCTGTCGGGCCGGCGGGCCAACCGCCGGACGGCTCCGACCTCAAGCGCCTCGCGCACCTCGAGCACGTCGACGGCCTCGTTGATGGGAACCGGCACCACGACTGCGCCGCGGCGGGGCTGGAGGCTGAGCAGTCCCTCCGCCTCGAGGCGCACGAAGGCCTCCCGGGCCGGGGTCCGGCTCACCTGGAGCCGGCGGGCCACCTCGTTCTCGCTGAGCAACGTCCCTCCCGGCAGTTCGCCGGAGAGGATCTGCTCCTTGGTCTCCTCGTAGACCCGCTGGGCCGAAGGTAGCTGAGCCACCCCCCGAGCTTACCCCATCCATACCAACTTGTATGCAAGTTGGTCGGCTACCGGTGATCCGGTAGACACCCGGGCGACCCCCGCCCCGGCGTCGCCCCGATGCGGGCCGCCTCCACCGGAGGTGTCCGACCCCCCGCCCATGGGTAGTCCAGAGGCCACGTCGAGCGGCAAGGAGAGCGACGATGACTGATGTATTCGACATCTTGAGCCAGGATCACCGGGCGGTGGAAGTCCTGCTCAGGGAACTGGCCACGACCAGTGCCGACGCCGGCCCACTCGGGGAGAAGCTGGTGATGGAGGAGTCCCGCCACGAAGCGGCCGAGGAGCAGCACTTCTGGCCCACGGTGAGGGAGCGGGTGCCCGATGGCGACCGGCTGGCGGACCGGGCCCTGTCCCAGGAGGACGAGGGCAAGGCGGTCCTCGACGACCTCCGTAAGGCCGAACCGGGATCGAACGAGTTCACGCAGCTGGTCTCGAAGTTCACCCAGGCAGGCCGGGCTCATATCGCCTTCGAGGAGAACGAGGTGTGGCCGAGCCTGCGATCGGTCCTCACCAGTGAGGAGCGCCAGGAGTTGGGCCAGAAGATCGAGCGGGCCAAGGAAGCCGGTCCCACCCGCCCCCACCCCAACACACCCAGCAGCTCCGGGGCCCAGAAGACCGCCGGCGCGGCGGCGGCCGTGGCCGACAAGGCCATGGATAAGTTGACCGGCCGGGGGAAGAAGTAGCCGCCCGGACCGCCGTGGTACCGTCGGGGGTCGGAAAGCACCAAATCGGCTGATCGGCTGCCCTCCTGGCCGCCAATAGGGTCCTTGGCCCCTGTTGAAGGAGGGACCATCGGATCAGCATGAGGGTCGTATGACTCTCACCGACCCGTCAGGAGCCAGCTTGACCGATAACGAGCGGCGGACCATAGGGGTGTTCCTGCTCGACGACCACCAGGTGGTCCGGGAAGGTCTGCGTCACCTGCTGGCCGCCGAGGACGACATCGAAGTGGTCGGGGAAGCCGCCACCGGGCAAGAGGCCATCGACCTCATCGACGCCGAACGGGTCCAAGTGGCCGTCCTCGACGTCCGGCTGCCGGACATGAGCGGGGTGGAGGTGTGCCGGGAGATCCGCTCTCACCACCATGGGATCGCCTGCTTGATGCTGACCTCGTTCACCGACGACGAAGCCATGTTCGACGCCATCATGGCCGGGGCCGCCGGCTACGTGCTGAAGGAGGTCCGGGGCTCGGAGCTGGTCAATGACATCCGCAGGGTGGCGGCCGGGCACTCCCTGCTCGACCCGGCCGTCACCGAGCGGGTCCTCGAACGGGTGCGGCGAGGCGGGGCGGCCGACCCCGGGGACCACCTCACCCATCAGGAACAGCGCATTCTGGAGCTGATCGCGGAAGGCATGACCAACCGCCAGATCGCCGAGGTGATGTACCTGTCGGAGAAGACGGTCAAGAACTACGTATCCAACCTTTTGTCCAAACTGGGTATGAGCCGCCGGACCGAGGCCGCCGTCTACGCGGTGAAGAAGGCCGGCAAGAACCACCTCTGACAGACCTCCCGGTCCCACCGAGGAGCGGACGGGCGGCCATCCGGTCCGTCTGATTTTTCCGGAGTCTCCACTGCCGGCCGCGGCGCGCCGACGCGCCGTAGGTGGGAATGATGCGAACCCGTCTCACTATGAAACTGGTCGGCTTGGCGGTGGCCGTGGTCCTCACCATCTTCTCCGCCCACGCCCTGAGCGGCGGCTCGCACTCGTCCCCGCTCGACCCGTCCACCCTGACCCGCAACGGGTTGAACAGCCTGTGCGCCAACCAGCAGGCCACCGCCGCGGCCAGCGGGGACACGTCCCCCCAGACCCTCGCCGATCCGGCCTCGATGCCCAACCTGGGGAGTCTGGCCCAGGCCGCCGGGCTACCCCCCGGCTCGCTTTCCTGCTCGACCACCACCACCTCGGTTCCGTAACGCACTTACCGGTCGGTTGCCGCTACCGTCGGATCCATGTCCGAGCGAGACGATCCGGTGGTCGGGAAGCTGGGCCGGGTGAGCCATCCGATCGCTCCGGGCACCACGGGCGAGGTCGTGCTGCACATCCGGGGAGGAACCGAGACCTACATGGCCGTGGCTGACGACGACCTGGCCCGCGACACCGAGGTGCTGGTGGTGGCCCACCTGTCGGCCCGCACGGTACGGGTCACCCCTTTCGCGGGGGCCCTGAGCTAGGAGGGATTGCCCATGTTCGGTTGGCACGTGCCCGCTCCTGACGAGGCCCTGCTCGTGAGCGGGAAGAAGTCCCGGGGCGACGACCTCCCGTTCCGTATCGTCACCGGCCACGGCGCCTTCGTACTGCCCGTCCGTTCCCGGGTCAGCACCCTCACCCTGGCCCTGCAGGAGTCGGAAGTGGCCGAGGAGTGCGTCACCAAGCAGGGCATAGCCCTGCAGTGCCGGGCAGTGATCGCCTTCAAGGTCGGCGACGACCACGAGAGCATCGCCAACGCCGCCCGGCGTTTCCTGGAGGACCAGGACCGCATGTCCATCCTGACCGGTCGCATCTTCGCCGGGCATCTGCGCTCGATCATCGGCTCCATGACCGTGGAGGAGATCATCCGGGAACGCCAGCGCCTCGCCGAGGAGGTCCTGGACGCCTCCAAACCGGAGATGGAGAAGATCGGCCTGGTCGTGGACTCGCTACAGATCCAGAGCATCGACGACCGCGGCTCGGGGTACATCGCGTCGCTGGCCGCCCCCCATCGGGCGGCCGTCCAGCGCGATGCCAACATCGCCAAGGCCCAATCCGAGCAGGCCGCCGCCCAGGCCCAGCAGGAGTCGTTGCGCAACCAGGCCGAGTACCAACGCCAGACGTCAGTCACCCAGGCCGGGTACAAGGCCGAGGTCGACCGGGCCCAGGCCCAAGCCGCGGCCGCCGGACCGCTGGCCACCGCCGAAGCCCAGAAGGCGGTGCTGGCCGCCCAGGCCGAGCTGGCGGTGAAGAACGCCGAACTGCGGGAGAAGGAACTGATCGCCTCGGTGGAGAAGCCGGCCCAGGCCGAGGCCTACCGGATCCGCACCCTGGCCCAGGCCGAGGCCGACCGGACCCGACTGCAAGCCGAGGCCACCGCCACCGAGCAGGGCATCGCCCTGCAGCGGATGCTGGTGGAGCGCATGCCCGACATCATCGCCGCGGCGGCCTCGCAGCTGGCCAACGCCAATGTGACGGTGCTGAACGGCGCCGACGGCCTGGGCCAGATGGTGGCCGGTCTCGCCGGCCAAGCCGGCCAGCTTCTACGGCTGGTTCAGGACGGCCTGAACCCCAACGGGACCAGCCCGTCGGCCGCGACACCGCCCGCGCCGCCCCGACCCGGACCCGGCACGCCGGGAACGACCGAGTCGCCGACCCCCTCGGCACTGGGTACCGGCCACCCCGACGCCGCCGCGGGCCAGCCTCCCGGTGCGCCGGCCCGGGAGCAGCCAGGGCGCCGGTCAGCTGATGCGGGACAGGCGAGCCAGTAACGCCTGGAGGGCCAGAAGCTCGCCGGGGTTGAACTCGAGGGTCTTGGCGGTGCGGTCTATGCAGGCGATGGCCGCCACGGCCTGAGCCGTGGCGCCCGAGGTGAGCCGCTCGCGGTAAGCCGAAGCGAGGAAGGCCAGCCCGGCGCGCAGCTCATCGGTGCGCTGGCGACGCTGCTCGCGCCGGTGGCGCTCCTGCAGGTCGGCCACGCCGGCGTTGAGAGCGGCTTTGGTCGCCCGGCCCCGGCCCTTGGCCCCCCGGCCGCTGCCGACCACCTCGGCGTTGCGGGCATTGCGCTCGGTGAGGGCCACCACCTCGGCCTCCTGGCGCTCGCTCAGGGGAGCGGCGCTCTGGTCCAGCAGGGCGATCAGCTCATCCGCCAGCCGGGCGGCGGTGGCCCCGGTGCCGTCCAGGCGCCCCGGGATCGAACGCCACGCCTGGCGGCGCGCCTCGAACCCCGGATCGCCGGCCAGCAGCCGGGCCCGCTCCAGCCGACCCCCCGAGGACTCGGCCAGGGCCGCGGCGCGCCCCTCGTCGATACCCGACGCCATCAGCGCTCGGGCCACCTGTGCCATGCCGAGAGGCTCGAACCCGACGGTCACGCACCGGCTGGCGATGGTGACCATCTCGGGGGGCAGGAACTCGGCCAGCACCACGAACACCGTAGAGGGGGGTGGCTCCTCCAGGGTCTTGAGCAGCGCCGGGCCGGTGTCGCGGACCAAGTGGAAGTCGTGCAGCACGATCACCTTCCGGGCGCCCTCGACCGGGCTGAGAAAGGCGCTGCGCACCACGTCGCGGGCCACTCCGATGCCGATCGACGCACCTTCGCGTTCCACCGAGACGACATCCGGATGCAGGCCGGCCAGGACCCGCCGGCAGGAGTCGCACGGGCCATCGGTGCCGTGATCGCCGGCGGTGGGACACAGCAGGGCGGCGGCGAAGGAGCGGGCCGCCGCGGCCTTGCCGGTGCCCGCCGGGCCGACCAGGAGGTAGGCGTGCACGGGCCGGCGGGCCGCCGCCCGCAGGAGGCCCACCGCCCGCTCCTGACCGATGACGTCGTCGTATAGATCGGTCAACGCACCCACAGCTCCTTCACGGCTGCTCCAGTCTGCCACCCGGCGGGAGGCTCACGACCCCCGCCGGGGTCAGGCGGGGCCGGGGTCAGGCGGGGCCGGGGTCAGGCGGGGCCGGGGTCAGGCGGCCGAGCGCGGCCAGGACCCGGGCCGCCACCTCCTCGGGGGTGCCACTACCGTCGATCGGAACCCAGCGGGCCGGGTCGAGGCGGGCCTGTTCGGCGAATCCGTCGGCGATGCGGGCATGGAAGGTCGGTGCTTCCTCCTCCATGCGATCGGTGGGCCGGCCGTCGTCCGAGCGGGTGGCGCGCCGGCGGGCCGCCTCCTCGGGCGCGACGGTGACGAGCAGGACCAGGTCGGGCTCGAGACCGCCGGACGCCCACCGAGACAGTCGTCCCAGCTCGCCCGGATCCAGCCCCCGACCGTAACCCTGGTAGGCGATGGTGCTGCCGCTGAAGCGGTCGCACACCACATCGCGACCGGACTCGAGCGCGGGGACCACGACCTGATCGACGTGCTCGGCCCGGGCGGCCAGCATGAGCAGCGTCTCCGCCCTAGCCCCCACCGCCGGCATGGTCGGGTCGAGCAACAGCTGGCGTATGTGCTCCCCCGCCCGCGTGCCCCCCGGCTCGCGGGTCAACACCGCGTCCAGCGCCGCCGCCAGGCGCGCCGCCTGGGTGGTCTTGCCGGAGCCCTCGCCGCCTTCGAATACGATGAAGCGGCCCCGGCGGTGGTGGCTCAGTCGGCCCTCTTCCGAGCGACGGCCTTCTTGGTCCCTGTCGCCTTCTTGGTCCCCGCCACCTTCTTGGCTGCGCTCCCGGCCGCCTTCTTGGCCGCGCCGCCTGTCGCCTTCTTGGCCCCGGTCGCCTTTCTGGCCGCGCCGGAGGTCGCCTTCTTGACCCCGGCCCGCTTGCCCGGCCGGGGGGGAGCGGCCCGGCGGTCGGCCAGGAGCTCGGCGGCCCGCTCGGGGGTGATGCCCTCGACGGTGTCGCCCTTGCGCAGGGAGGCGTTGGTCGTCCCGTCGGTGACGTAGGGACCGAAACGGCCCTCCTTCAACAGGATGGGCGCTTTACTCTCGGGATCGTTGCCGAGCTCCCTCAGAGGCGCGGCCGCCGCCCCCCGACCCCGCCGGGCCTTGGGCTGGCTGAAGATGGACAACGCTTCCTCGAGGGTCACCGTGAACAGCTGCTCCTCGGCATCGAGCGACCGCGAGTCGGTGCCCTTGCGCAGGTACGGGCCGTAGCGACCGTTGGTGGCGATGATCTCCTCACCGTCGGCGGGATCGGTGCCGAGCACCCGGGGCAGGCTCAGGAGCCGGAGGGCCTGTTCGAGCGTCACCGTGGACGGATCCATGGTGCGCAGCAGCGACGCCGTCCGGGGTTTCTCGCCCGAGCTGTCGTCGGCCGCACCGACCTGGACGTACGGGCCGTAGCGACCGGCCTTGACCACCACCGGGAGGCCGGTGGCCGGCTCCTCACCGAGCTCGCGGTCGGAGGACCCGGCCTCGAGCAGGGACTCGGCGTGCTCGACGGTGAGCTCGTCGGGGGCCAGGTCCTCGGGCAGGGACGCCCGGTCGTCGCCGCGCTGGACGTAGGGCCCGTAGCGACCCACCCGGACGACCACGCCGCTGTCGGGGCCGCCGATGGGGATCGAGTTGATCTCCCGGGCGTCGATCTCGCCCAGGTGCTCCGACACCATCTTCTTCAGTCCGGGCCGGGTCGAGGTGTCCGGGCCGCCCCCGAAGTAGAACCGGGTGAGCCAGGGCACGGCCTCCCGCTCACCGTTGGCGATACCGTCGAGGTCCTCCTCCATGGAGGCGGTGAACCCGTAGTCGACCAGCTCGCCGAAATGCTGCTCGAGTAGGCCGATGACCGCGAAAGCCGTCCACGAAGGGACCAGAGCCGAGCCCTTCTTCCAAACGTAGCCGCGGCCCTGGATGGTGTCGAGGATGGACGCGTAGGTGGACGGGCGGCCGACGCCCATCTCCTCGAGCGCCTTCACCAGCGACGCCTCGGTGTAGCGGGCCGGAGGCGAGGTGCTGTGCCCCTCGGCCTCGAGCGACTCCACGTCTATGGCGTCACCGACGGCGAGCACCGGGAGCCGCACCTCCCGGTCTTCGAGCTCGGCGTCGGGGTCGTCGGAACCTTCGACGTAGGCCCGCAGGAATCCGGGGAAGGTGATGACCCGACCGGAGGTAGCGAACTCGGCGTCACGTCCGTCGGCGGAGAGGGCCCCCAGCCGGACGGCGACGCTCTGGCCCA
The DNA here is from genome assembly GCA_028876385.1 of Acidobacteriota bacterium. Lineage (GTDB taxonomy): Bacteria > Actinomycetota > Acidimicrobiia > Acidimicrobiales > Palsa-688 > JAKCDU01. The sequence goes on from JAGWSF010000230.1 coordinate 14,682, forward strand.
CCGCGTCGGCCATCTGCGAGGCGACGGTCCGCATCCACACCAGCTCGTACAGCCGTCGCTGGTCGCCGGTGAGACCGGTCTCCTCGGGCGTGCGGAAGGTGTCCCCCGCCGGGCGGATGGCCTCGTGGGCCTCCTGGGCGTTCTTCACCTTCTTGTCGTAGCGACGCGGCGAGTCGGGCACGTAGCGATCGCCGTAGAGGGAGCGGGCCTGGGCCCGGGCCGCGGTCAGCGCCTCCTCGGAGAGGGTGGTGGAATCGGTCCTCATATAGGTGATGTAGCCCGACTCGTAGAGATCCTGGGCCACCCGCATGGCCCGGGCCGCGGTGAAGCGCAGCTTGCGGCCCGCCTCCTGCTGGAGGGTCGAGGTCATGAAAGGCGGGTGGGGGGTGCGCCGCCAGGGCTTCTCCTCCACCGAGCGCACCGCGAACGAAGCGCCGGTCAGGCCTTCGGCCAGGCGGGTGGCGGCCACCTCGTCGAGCAGCACGGCATCCTGGCGCACCAGGGCGCCCTGCTCGTCGAAGTCCCGCCCGCTGGCCAGCCGACGACCGTCGAGCTCGACGAGGGAGGCTCCGAAGGGGGTCGAGGAAGCGGTGAAGTGGCCGGCCACATCCCAGTAGGAGGCCGCGGTGAAGCGCATCCGGGCCCGTTCGCGCTCCACGAGCAAGCGGGTGGCGACCGACTGGACCCGACCCGCCGACAGCGACGGCATGACCTTCTTCCACAGCACGGGGCTGACCTCGTAGCCGTAGAGGCGGTCCAGGATGCGGCGGGTCTCCTGGGCGTCGACGAGGCGACGGTCCAGCTCCCGCCACTCCCGGACGGCCCGCTCGATGGCCGGCCGGGTGATCTCGTGGAACACCATCCGCTTCACCGGCACGGTGGGAGCCAGCACCTCGAGGAGGTGCCAGGCGATGGACTCTCCCTCGCGGTCTTCGTCAGTGGCCAGGTACAGCTCGCTGGCCTGCTTCACCATCTGCTTGAGCTTGCGGACCTGGTCCTTCTTCTCCCGGGAGACCACGTAGAGCGGCTTGAAGTCGTTGTCCACGTCCACCCCGAGACGCGACCAGGACTCCGACTTGTAGGCGGGAGGCACGTCGGCGGCGTTACGCGGCAGGTCCCGGATGTGGCCGATCGACGATTCGACGTCGTAATCGGAGCCGAGGAACCGGGCGATGGTCCGGGCCTTGGCCGGAGATTCCACTATGACAAGAGGCTTCGGCATGGGGGTTCCAAATTGATAGAGGAAAAAGGGGCCGGGCGGGGGGCGCGCCCGGGCCGCTCCGGGCACAGGGTATAGCTACCGGCCGCCATCAACGGAGATGGCCGGGCCCGCGAGGGGCCCGGCCATCCCAAACCGCTCGGCGAAACTGGATCAGGCCGTAGTCACCGGCGTGGACTCGCCGGGGGCGGGGGCGGGGGTGTCCATCGCCTGCATCTTGCGCTTGGAGAAGGCCACCCCTCCCAGGATGACGGCGCCGGCCACCACCGCGATGATCGTCCTGACCGCGGTGTTGTGGTGCAGGCTGATCACGCCCGGGAGGATGAGCAGGCTCACCAGGTTCATCACCTTGATGAGCGGGTTGAGGGCCGGTCCGGCGGTGTCCTTGAACGGGTCGCCGACGGTGTCACCGATGACCGCCGCCTTGTGGGCCTCCGACCCCTTCCCACCCTCGTGGCCGTCCTCGATGTACTTCTTGGCGTTGTCCCACGCCCCACCGGCGTTGTTCAAGAAGTTGGCCATGAGCTGACCGGTGAGGATGGTCCCGGCGAGGAAGGCCCCGAGGGCCAGGTCGCCGATGCCGAAGCCGACCACCACCGGCGAGAGGATGGCGAGCAGGGCCGGGGTGGCCAGCTCCCGCTGGGCCGCGGCGGTGCAGATGTCGATCACCCGGCCGTACTCGGGACGCTCGGTGCGGTCCATGATCCCGGGGTGCTCCCGGAACTGGCGGCGCACCTCCTGGACCACCGTGCCGGCCGATCGTCCCACCGCCCGGATGGCCAGCGACGAGAAGAGGAACGCGATCGAACCGCCTATCAGCAACCCGAGGAAGGTCTCCGGGTTGGCCACGTTGATGATGGTCTGGGAGACCGTCGTGAACAACGCGTTGGCCTCCTTGCCGGTCAGCTGCGAGAGCTGGACCGACTGGCCGGCGGCGTTGACGATGGTGCCCTTGGCGTTCTCGGCGATGGTCTGGATGTAGCTGGCGAACAGCGCCACCGAGGCGATGACGGCGGAGCCGATGGCGAAGCCCTTGGTGATGGCCTTGGTCGTGTTGCCGACCGCGTCCAAGCTGACCATGACCCGCTCCGCTTCGCCGTGGAACTCACCGCTCATCTCGGCGATACCGGCAGCATTGTCGGAGATGGGCCCGAAGGTGTCCTCCGACACCACGATGCCGGCGTTGGAGAGCAGGCCGAGCCCGACGAGGGACACCAGGTACAGCTCGTACTGGATGTCGCCCTTGCCGAGGGCGATGGCCACCACGATGGCCACCACGATGGCGATGACCGCCGGGGTGGCCGATTCGAGGCCGGTGGAGATACCCGACAGGACGGCGGTGGCCGGCCCGGTCCGGGTGGACTCGGCGATGTCGCGTACCGGTGCCGTCTCGGTGGACGTGTAGTACTCGGTGATCCGGCTCGCCACCTGGCCGAGCACGACCCCGGTGGTCACCGCGAAGAACACCCGGTAGCTGTGCACGTAGGCGGCCGACACGATCAGGGTTCCCACGATGGTGAGGACCGCCGACACCAGCAGACCCCGGTTGATGGGGGCCATGGCCGACTTGTCGCGGGGGGTGGCCCGCACGACGAAGATGCCGATGATCGAGGCCAGAATGCCGATGGCCGGCACGATCAGCGAGAACGCCAACCCGACCTGACCCTTGCCGGGGAAGGCGGCGTTGGCGAGGATCAGCGTGGCCACGAGGATCACGACGTAGGACTCGAACAGGTCGGCGCCCATGCCGGCGCAGTCACCCACGTTGTCCCCGACGTTGTCGGCGATGGTGGCCGCGTTGCGCGGGTCGTCCTCGGGGATTCCGGCCTCGACCTTGCCGACGAGGTCGGCGCCGACGTCCGCGGCCTTGGTGAAGATGCCACCGCCGACCCTCATGAACAGAGCCAGCAGGGAGCCACCGAAGCCGAACCCGACCAGGATGGCCGTGGCGGTGTTCTGGGCCAGCATCACGATGATGGTGGCGCCGAGCAGGCCGAGCCCGACCACCATGAGGCCGGTGATGGCCCCCGTGCGGAAGGCCACCTTGAGGCCCGCGGGGAGCGAGCCGTCGCGAGCCGCCGCCGCGGTGCGGACGTTGCCGCGCACCGCGGTGCTCATGCCGATGTAGCCGGCGGTGCCCGACAGGACGGCGCCGACGAGGAAGGCGACCGCCCGGAAGAGTCCCGACAGACCGTAGGACAGGTAGGTGTGACTGCCCGCCGTGACCTTGGATGCAGTGACGAAGACCAGGATGGCCAGCGGGACGACGATGATGCCGATGACCTTGAACTGGCGCACCAGGTAGGCCTGGGCCCCTTCCTGCACGGCTTTGGCTATCTCGATCATCGACGGGGTGCCCTGATCGGCTTTGAGCATGCCCGCCATGAGGATGACGCCGGTGATGATGGCTAAGAGGCCGCAGGCCGCGGCGAAGATCAGCCACCCCCATTCCGCGTTGTGGAGATGGAACGGCTGGTAGCCGCCCTCAAGTACTAAGTGCATCGCCAGACGGTTCCTTTCTTTGGTTATTCATATTGAGTTCGTTGGTGTTCAGGTCGGAGGCCCGGCCGTTGACCCGGCGTACGAGGATCTGGCGGGCCACTTTCTCCCCCAGGGTCCGGTCACGGCCGTCGACGGCCACGACCAGCGGTCCGTCGAAAGGATGCTTCTCTTTGACCTCCACCTCAACTCCGGGGCGCACGCCGAGCTCCTCGAGGAACATGGCCACCTCCGGGTCGGTGGAACCGGGGAGGGCCACCACCGCCCGGTCCCCGGGGCCGAGATCGTACAGAGGCGGCATGTTGGGCAGCCCCTCGCTGCCGGTGCCGGGGATAGGGAACCCGTGGGGGCAGGTGGCCGGCCGGTCGAGGGCGGTGTAGAGCCGATCCTCGACCTCCTGGGGGAGGGAGTGCTCGAAGAGGGGGGCCAGGCGGTCGGCCTCCGACCAGCTGTAGCCCAGCATGTCGGCGAGGAAACGCTCGACGATGCGGTGGCGGCGGACCACGCTCATGGCCAGACGGCGGCCGGCGTCGGTCAGCTCGACCCCGTGGTAGGGGGCGTGCAGGACCAGGCCCCGGTCGGCCAACTTCTTGACCGTCGAGGTCATGGTGCCCGGGGTGACGTTGAGAGAAGCGGCCAGGTCACCGGTGCGGGCACCGAGGTGCTCGTCGGTTCCCGACGGGGCCCGCGACGTGATCCGCCAGATGGCCTTCAACGTCTCGCGTTCGGATTTCGTCAGGGCCGCATCCATGATTTTGCGGCGCCGACGCTAGTTTTTGGTGTACCGAAAAGTCAAGCGTTCTGGAGAACCCGGTCGTCGTGGCGAGACCAGATGTCCTGACATTCGGTGCACACCCGTTCGGGGACCACGCCGGCGCGCATACCCAGGGCGAAGGCCCGGCAGCCCAGGCAGTAACCGAAGACGGCTTCGAGCGACGCCGCGGCGAGCAGGCCACCCAGCACCGCCTTGGCCGCCCGGGGCCGGTCGAAGCCGTAGTGCAGCACCAGGGCGGTGGCGCTGAAGGCCAGCCCGATGCCCTGGGCGAAACGCTTGGGCGGCCCCGGGCTGTAGCGCCGGGACCCGGGGAGACGGGGCTCGATCACCTTGGTGGCCACCTGACCGAGGGGGCTCAGGCGGGGGCCCGTGGCGACGCGGGCGGCGAAGCCGTAGGCCAGCGGCACCATCACCCAGGGCTGGTCGGCCACCACCGCGGTCGCGGCCATGGCCACCACACCCGAGGCCACGACGCGGGCGGACGTCTCGTTGACGGGATTGGGAAAATCGAACCAGCCGGGCATGACCTAAACCCTACTCAAAAGGTCGACTTTTCGGCCAACCCGATGCGGGGGCCGCCGACGCCGGGCAGTACGCCTGCTCGGCGACAACCATTCCCGCTCGGCTAGGCCGCCTCGGCGACGACTATTCCTGCTCGGCGATGACTACGCGGACGATCTCGGAGGTCTCGTCGCCGTAGTCGGGCCCACCGAAGAGGGTCATCCACACCGACGTACCGTCGGCGCCCGACTCGAAGCGGACCTCGTCGACCAGGGAGCGGATCAGGGGGATCCCGAGTCCCCGCTCGAAGTTGAGCCGGTCGGGATCGGTCACCGGTGGGTGCTCGGGCAGGGCGTCGGGATCGAAACCCCGGCCCCGGTCGGTCACACACACCTCGAAGCGGTCCGGGGCCTCCCAGCAGCTGACCACCACGGGTTGGTCGACGCCGGCCTCGCGGTTGGCCTCTATGGCATTGGTGCAGGCCTCGGAGACAGCCAGCTTGAGGTCGTCCACCCGGTCGTCGACGAGGGCCCTACGGGCCGTGGCCAGAGAGGAGACCACCAGGCGCACCACCGCGATGTACTCGACGCGGGCGGGCACCGAGAGCTCTAGGGCCTTCTCCACGGCCATAACGGCTCGTCCCGGTCTAGCTGGCCGAAGTGGCTTCGTCGATCGAGCCGCTTATGCGGAACACCGTGGTCAACCCGGTGATCTCGAACACCTTCAGAATCCGCGGCTGGGTGCACACCAGCGTGAGGTCCCCATCGTGGCTGCGGAGGCGCTTCAATCCGCCCACCAGCACCCCCAGCCCGGTCGAGTCGAGGAAGTCCACGCCCTCCAGGTCGGCCACGATCTGGCGGTGACCCTCGCTCACCAGCTCCACCAGCTTCTCCCTTAGGCGAGGCGCACTGTACACATCGACCTCGCCCTTGACCGACAGAACCGTGAACGGCGATCGGCTGTCGTCGACCTGCAAGCCGAGCTCCATGTGGGTACTTCCTCCCTCAGTGTCGGGTCCGCTGCCCTTGACCTTACCCGTGACGGCGCCTTCAGCGCGCCCCAAGTTGCCGATACTTCCTGCTCACGACGCCGCCGGCGGTGCGCCCACCAGAAACTCCTCGAGGGCGCCGACCGCGTCGGCGGCGGCCCGAATGACCTCCGGGGCGACCAGCACCTGCTGGCAGACCAGCTCGCCCTCCCGCCAGTCGCCGGCGACGTCGCGGGCCACGATCTCCAACGTGCGCACGGTCGAGCCGTCGGCGACCAGCCCCGCAGCCCCCAACGCCTCGCCGTAGCGGTGGTAGGCGGACCAGAGGCGGGGCAGGATCACCCGGTAGGCGGCGGCGGCCCGCGGCCCGCTCCCCTCCAGCGCGGCCAACCGGTCGGCGGCGGCCGCGGCTGACGGGCCGGGCGGCACGCACAGCGCCGGGCGGTCGACGTCGGCCAGCACCGGCAACCGGTCCCACCACTCGCGCGCCCGCCAGGCGGCGTGGCGGCTGTGACGGTCCAGCGCCAGTCTGAGCTCCGGCTCGGGCGTGGAGGTCACCCACCCGCCAAGGATCTCGAACAGCCGCGATTCGCTCCACTGGTAGTACCCGGCCCGTCGGGCCGACTCCTCGAGGGTCTGGGCCATCAGCGAACGTATGGGGCGATCACGAACGGGGTATGAGGCCGCGCTGGACCAGGTCGAACATGGCGTCGAAGAGATCCTCGGGGGCGCCGAAGGGGAACTCGGGTTTGGCGATGAGCATCGAGACCATCCCGTGCATGATGATCCAGAACAGCTCGGCCTCCCGCAGCGGGTCGGCCACCGCCTCGATGATCCCGGCCTCGGCGGCCAGGACGATATCGGCGGCCACCGCCTCGAGGCCGGTGGCGTCCGAGAGGCGCTGATCCACGAAACGCTCGGGCGTGGCGTCGGGACGGCTCATCATCAGGATGCGGTAGTGCTCGGGATTGGCCAGACCCCATCTCAGGTAGGCCAGACCCCGCCGCCGCACCCGGTCCCACGGGTCGCAGCCCTCGGCCGCGGCCCGCTCCATCACCATGTCGATCTCCTTGGCCTGGCGCTCGCAGACCGCGAAGACCAGGTCGTTGCGGTCCGAGAAGTGCAGGTAGATCGACGGTGGGGTCACTCCGACGGCGTTGGCGATGGCTCGGATGGACAACGCCGACTCGTCGTTGGTCTCGATCAGCAGGCGCTCGGCGGCGAGGAGGATCTCCTCCCGGAGCTGCTCGCCCTGGCCCCGCGGCGAACGCGACCGTCGGACCGTGACGGCCCGAGGGGGGCCTTCCCCGGCGACTGCTTCAGCGGAACGGGCGAGGGGCACGCCGCGATGGTACTCCCGGCCCTGCGACGGCCGGAATTGGCCTCTCAGCGGTAACCGTTGGTGATCGGCATCCGGCGGTCGCGACCGAACGCCTTGGGGGTCACCCGGATGCCGGGGGGTGTCTGGCGGCGCTTGTATTCGGCCAGATCCACGAGGCGCACGACTCTTTGGACCAGCTCCTCGGAGTAACCCGCTTCTATCAGCTCCCTGGCCGTCAGGTCGTGCTCCACGTAGGCCAGCAGTACGGGGTCGAGCACCTCGTAGGGGGGAAGGGACTGATCGTCGCGCTGGTCGGGGCGCAGCTCGGCGGAGGGGGGCTTGGTGAGGACGTCCGGGGGCAGGAGCGGCGCCGGGCCGGCGCCGTCGCGCCACTGGCAGAGCCGGTAGACCGTGGTCTTGACCACGTCCTTGATCACCGCGAAGCCCCCGGCGGTATCGCCGTAGAGGGTGGAGTACCCCACGGCCGCTTCGCTCTTGTTGCCGGTGGTCAGCACCAGCCAACCCATCTTGTTGGACAGGGCCATGAGGATCACCCCCCGGATCCGGCTCTGGAGGTTCTCCTCGGTGAGCCCAGGCGCACTGCCCTCGAAGCTCGGGGCCAGGACCGACAGGAACGCGGCGTGGGCCGCCTCGATGGGAATCGTGCGGTGATCGATACCGAGGTTGTGGGCCAGCCGCGAGGCGTCGGTCTCGGAGCCGGGGCTCGAATAGCGCGACGGCATGGCCACGCCGTGGACGTGCTCGGGGCCGAGCGCGTCCACCGCCACCAGAGCGACGAGCGACGAGTCGATTCCCCCCGACAGCCCGATGACGACGTCGCCGAAACCGTTCTTGCGCACGTAGTCCCTCGTGCCGGTCACGAGGGCCCGGTAGATCTCGGCGTCCGGGGCCAGGCGGGGGGCCAGGGTCGGGGGACGCGGGCTGGCCCCGCGGGCCGAGCCGGCCACCGGATCCAGCTGGTCAGTGGTGGTCACCGCGTTGAACGGCCTCGGGGGGATCACCTCGGTCACCGGCAGGGGCGTGGTGCTCTGATGACCTCTCGGATCGATCAGCCGCTTCCGGAACACCGGGCGCACCTCGATGTCGAAGGTGGCGAAGGTCTCCTCGAACTGGGGCAGGGAGGCGACGAGATGCCCTTCGGCGTCGAAGACCATGGAAGCCCCGTCGAAGACCAGCTCGTCCTGGCCGCCCACGCAGTTGAGGTAGATCAGGCCGCAGCTGGCGTCCGCGGCCCGGGTGGCCAGCATGCGCTCCCGCTCACCGACCCGACCCGCCGAGTAAGGAGAAGCATTGATGTTGATCATGAGCTCGGCGCCGGCCGCGGCCTGAGCGGCGATGGGACCCGACGGACTCCAGGCGTCCTCGCACACGGAGATGCCGACCCGTACCCCCGAGACCCCGAAGAGCTGGGTGGCGCCCCTGCCCCGGGCGAAGTACCGCTGCTCGTCGAACACGCCGTAGTTAGGCAGCAACTGCTTGTGGTAGACCCCGCGCACCTCGCCGTGGGCGCACACCGCGGCGGCGTTGTACAGATCGATCTGCTCGTCGACGAATCCCACCACGGCCACGCAACCCTCGGTGGCCGCGGCGATCTTGTCCATCACGGCCACGTTGGCGGCCACGAAGCCGGGCTTCAGCAGGAGATCCTCGGGGGGATAACCGGTCACGGCCAGCTCCGGGAAGACGACCAGGTCGGCGCGCTCCTCGGTGGCCCGGCGGACGGCCTCGATGATGCGCTCGGCGTTGCCTTCGAGATCTCCCACCACCGGGTCGATCTGGGCCAGCGAGACTCGTAGGCGGCTCACGCCAACAGAGCGTAGGGCGCCGCGTCACCTACAGGCTCGACGGGTAGGCGGGGCACACTGGAGGAGTGACCGCCGAGGCCGACATCGCCCGCGGGCCTTCCTGGCCCGGCGCCGGGGACGGGCGGGACGGTGGTCACAGCTCCCTCTCGTGGCTCACCGCGGCCCGGCCCGACGCCGCCGGCCGGCTGAGCGCCGACGGCGACCTCGAAGCGGCGGCCGTCGCGGTGACCGGGGCGGGCCCCTGGCTGGCCCGGATTTGCGCCACCGACCCTGCCGCCCTCGACGTGCTGGCCGACCTGTCGGGTCCGGTCGTTCCGGTGGTCGATGCGGTGGACCCCTACGAGCGGGTACGTCGAATCCACGACCTCGGGGTTCTGCGCGTCGCGGCCCGGGACCTGCTCGGGTTCGACGGCATCGAGACCGTGGGACGATCGCTGTCGGAGTTGGCCGACGCCGTGCTGGCCGAGGCCAGCGAATCCGCCCCGCCGGCGCAAGGTCTAGCCGTCGTGGCCCTGGGCAAGCTCGGCGCCCGGGAGCTGAACTACTCGAGCGACATAGACCTGGTGCTGGTGGCCGACGACGATCCGACCCACCGCGACGCATCCACCGACGCCAGACCGCTGCTCGAACTGGCTCGGACGGCGTGGCGCGTCGACCTCGACCTTCGGCCCGAAGGCCGCGCCGGGGCCGTCGTCCGAAGCCTGGCCTCCTACCGCGCCTACTGGTCCCGCTGGGCCGAGCCGTGGGAATTCCAGGCCCTGCTCAAAGCCCGACCGGTAGCCGGCCCGCCGGACCTCGGTCGGCGCTTCGCCCTGGCCGCCGCCGCCGCCGTCTGGGACCGCCCCTTCGGCGCCGACGAGCTGCGCCAACTGCGTCACTTGAAGGCCCGTTCCGAGCAGCATCTCCACCGCCGCAACCTGGCCGAGCGGGAACTGAAGCGGGGCCCGGGCGGCATTCGCGACATCGAGTTCTCGGTCCAGCTGCTCCAGCTCGTCCACGGTCGCAGCGACGACACCCTGCGTCGGGCCGCCACCCTCGAGGGACTGGACGGGCTCGCCGCGGGAGGTTACGTGGCGCCCGAGGACGCCGACGCCATGGCTTCGGCCTACCGCTTCCTCAGACGTCTGGAGCATCGCCTCCAGCTCTTCGCCGGGCAGCCGGCGCACACCCTGCCCACCTCCGCCGAGCGCCGGCGGCACCTGGCGCTGGTGATGGGCTACCGGCCCGAGGGAACCCGCGGCGCCGAGCAGCAACTCGACGAGGAGCTGCGCCGTCACCGCAGCAACGCCCGGGCCATCCACGAGAGGCTCTTCTTCCGCCCCCTCCTGGAGGCCTTCAGCGCCTCGTCGAGCGGTCCCCCACCGGTCCTGTCGGAGGCCGCGGTCGCCGACCGCCTGGCCGCCTTCGGCTTCGCCGACACCGTCCGCACCGCCCAGGCGGTCTCGGAACTGACCCGGGGTTTCAGTCGCATGAGCCAGCTGATGCAGCAGATGCTCCCCCTGCTGCTCGACTGGCTTTCGGGCTCGGCTGACCCGGACCAGGGCCTGCTCGGTCTGCGCATCCTGGCCGGCGGAGCTCAATCGCGTGACCGGCTCACTACGGTCTGCCGCGAATCACCCACCGCCGCCCGCCAGCTCTGCCTGCTGCTCGGCACCGGCCCCCGGCTGGCCCGCGACCTGCAGCACCATCCCGACGCCCTGGCCGGCCTGGCCTCGGGGGAGTTCCCGGCGGTGCGCCCGGCGCGCCAGCTCCAGGATCAGGCTCTCCGGTCGCTCGCCTGGCGGTCCGGTAAAGGCGCCACCGAGCAGGGATTGCGCCATTTCGCCCAGGCCGAGCGGCTCCGCATCGCCGCCCGCGACATCCTCGGCCTGGATGACCTGGCGCATGTAGGCGGGGCCTTGTCGGACCTGGCCGATGCTGTGATCCACGCCGCCCTCGACCGGGTCGCCCCCAAAGTGCCCTTCGCGGTGTTCGGGATGGGGCGGCTCGGCGGGCGGGAGATCGGCTACGGGAGCGACCTGGACCTCCTCATGGTTTGGGATACCTCCTCCGCTCCCACGGCCGAGGACGAGAGGGAAGCGGACAGTGCGGCGCTGGCTCTCCTCCGCCTGATCGGCGGCTCGTCACCTTCGACCGGCGCCTATCGGGTCGACCTGGATCTGCGACCCGAGGGTCGCCAGGGGCCACCGGCGCGCAGCCTGGCCGCCTACGAGGCCTACTTCGAGCGGTGGGCCGCGCCGTGGGAACGTCAGGCCCTGCTGCGCGGCCGGTTCGTCGCCGGCGACGCCGACGTGAGGGACGCCTTCGAGAAGCTGGTCGGGCACTTCGTGCTGGAGAGGCCGTTCGGCAACGCCGACGTCGTGGAGATCCGCCGGACCAAGGCGCGGATGGAGAAGGAACGGGTGCCCGCCGGCGAGGACCCCAAGTTCCACCTGAAGCTGGGGCCGGGCTCGACCTCCGACGTCGAATGGACGGTGCAGCTCCTCCAGCTGATGCACCGGGTGCCAGGAGCGGGGACGATGGACACCCTCGACCGGCTCACCCGCTCGGGCGTGGTGGGCCGCGCCGACGCCGCCGTCCTCAGAGACGCCTACAACTTCTGCGCCGCCGCCCGCAACCGGCTGTTCCTCATCCGCGACCTACCGGCCGAGGCGCTCCCCGCTCCCGGGGCGGTGCTGTCGACCCTGGCTCGCAGCCTGGGCCGCAGCCCCAGCGGTCTGCGCAACGAGTACACCCGGGTGACCAGGAGGGCCCGGGGGGTCGCCGAGCGCCTGTTCTACGGGGCCAGCGGTCACCCGACGCGGCCCTGAAAGCCGAACTCTCGCCTGATCAACGCTAACTTCGCCTGCGGCCGCTGCCCACTCCGGGGGGCGAATAACCAACAAGGGGAACATACCATGCTCAAAGGTTTCAAGAATTTCCTTCTGCGGGGCGACGTGGTCGTCATCGCCATCGGACTGATCGTGGCCACGGCCTTCTCGACGCTCATCAAGTCCTTCACCGACAACGTCATCACGCCTCTCGTCAACCGGGCCGAGGGCAAGCACCCGCTCGGCCTGGGAGTGCAGTTGGGCGCCAGCGGCAACAGCTCCACGTTCCTCAACTTCGGCAACTTCATCTCCGCCGTCATCTACTTCGTGATCTTCATGGCGGTCATCTACTTCGTCATCGTCATCCCGTACAAGTCCATCTCGGCCAAGCGGGGTGTGGTCGTGTTCGGTTCGCCCGACCCGGTGCGGGCCTGCCCGGCCTGCCTGTCCGACGACCTGCCGTTGGCCGCGACCAAGTGCCGCTACTGCGGAACAGACATCGAGCCTGTCACTACCTAGTCAGAGCACACCGGTGGCCAGCAGCACCGCGGCGACCACCACCAGACCGGCCAGGACGAGGGAGTAGAGCGCCCACGCCGGCAGCCCGACCGCGGTGCGGAGCTGCTGGCTGGGCCCGAAGCCCACGGACGGGGACGGGACCGGCCGGGGACGGCGCTGGCTCAGCTGGTGGATGTTGGAGACCGGCTCGGGAGCGGGCGGGGGTTCGGGCCACTCGGAGGGGTCGGGATCGACGAAGACGGGCGTGACCGCGCCAGCCTCGGGGCGCGGCCCCAGATCACCGGGGGGGTCGCCCCCGACCGGCTCGGGGCCGGGGGGCCAGGCCGATCCCGACCTCAGATCGACCGTCGGCCGCCCGTCGGCCTCCCTCGAGGTCGGCGCCGCCGGGCGGGGCGGATGTAGGGGGGGCGGCGGCGGAGGAGGGGGACCGGGATGGGTGGCGGTGGGGTGAGCGGCGGAGGGAACGGCGGGAGCGGTGCCGGCTGAGCCCGCCGGCGGCGGACCACTCGACGCCGGGCCACCCGGCGGCGGGCCGCCCGGCTGGGACCCGCCCGGCTGGGACCCGGCGGGGTCGGGCCCGTGGTCGCCGACCGACCGCAGCGGCAACGGCGCATCGCGACCCTGCACGGCCTCCACCGGCGTGATGACCCGGCGAATCCCCGGGGACGGCTCGACCAGCGCCGGTCGCAGCGGGGACCGGGGCGGGTCGGGGGGTCCGGAGGGGAGCAGCGGCGGTAGCGAGGCGGCACTGGGCCGGGCCCCATCGCGTTCAACCGAGTCGTGACGGCTGCCGGGCCCGACGCCGCCGCCCGGGGGCTCCGGCGCGTCAGGGGAGTTACCCCTGGGCCCCGAGCGGGGCCGGCGGCCGGGGGCGGCGGAACCCTGGTGGGATCCAGCCGGGTCGGCGGAGGTAGTGGGAGCGGCCGCGGAGACGATCACCCCGAGCGGACCGCGTGCGGTGACCAGCGGAGCGGGCTGGCGGCCCTCCTGGCCCCAGGCCACGAAGGTCGTCTCCGGCCAGCCCTGGGCCGTCTCGATCCGTTGGAGCATCTGGGCGAAGGCCAAGGCGCTGCGGGGCCGGCCGTCGGGCTCCTTGGACAGGGCGCCTTCGAGCAGGTCGGCCAGCTCCAAGGGGACGTTCTCGTCGCGCAATGGCCGCACCGGGTCACGAAGGATGCGCAAGATCACCGAGGCCGGAGCTTCATTGTCGTAGCTGGCGAAGGGCGCCCGGCCGGTTAAGAGCTGATACATCGTCGAAGCCAGACCGTAGATGTCCGTAGCCGGAGAGAGATGCTGACCTTCGAGCATCTCAGGAGCGGCGTGGAGGGTGGTGAAACCGAACACCCCGGCGGTCAGCTGCGCCGAGGCCTGCAAGGCGGCGACGCCGAAGTCGGCCAGGGCGGGCTCGCCGAACTGGGTCACCAGGATGTTCTGCGGCTTCATGTCTCGATGCAGAAAGCCGTTGCGGTGAGCTGTCTCCAGGGCGCCGGCGATCTTTATACCTATGCGGGTGACGTCCGGGGCCTCGATGGGGCCGCGGGTCCGCATCTGCTGGGCCAGCGACTCCCGGCACAACTCGAGCACCAACACCGGCCGGCCGTCGACGGTGTTGGACGGACGGTAGAGGGTGACGATGTTGGGGTGGTCACTGACCGCGGCGAGGGCCTGTATCTCGTGGGTGAAGGTTTCAAGCAGTTGGGCGTGGATGGTGTCGACCTTCAGGATCTTCAGGGCCACTGGGCGGCCCGTCTCCACCTCCACCGCTTTGAACACGGTCGCAAAGGCTCCGCCGCCGATCTCGCGCAGATCGGCGTAACCAGGAAGGATGGACCCAGCGGTGTCACGAGCTTTGCGCCGCACCGAACCCGAACCTACTAGCGCCGACCGGCCGAGGGCCGAATGGGGGCCGATCCCACCGTGACGGTGGCCCGGATCCGCTGCCTCAGGTCCAGACCGGACCGCACCCGGCGGCTCATCTCCGACGAGTCGGCCCAGGCCTTCTCGGCCACCGCCGCGGGTGGAGGCGTCGATGAGAACACGGCCCGGTCGGCGGCGGCCGCCACCCCTTCCGCCTCGGGCAGATACTCGGCGCCGAAGGTCCGGCCGATCTCGGCCGCCACTTCGGTGGCGGTAGCCCCCGGGAGGGGCCGCAACCCGGCCCGGTCCAGACCGTCGAGGAGCTCGAGCCAGGCCCCGACGGCGAGTCGGCCGGGATCGGCGGAACGCCGGCAACGACGACGCCAGGCCCGCCGCAGCGCCGCCTGACCGGGACCACCCACGGCCAGCAGGAGGGCCAGTCCCCCGAGAGCGGCCAGGATCGGCGCCCAGAGGGGCGTCCCCTCGGCCGCGGTGGTGGTTATGTGACCGGGGGGGGCGAGGGGGTGGCCGCCGGCGATCTCGTTGCGGGGCACGGCGTTGGCCGGGCGGGAGGGCAGCGTGGTGGCCGGGGCCGACACCGACTCGGGCGGTGGCTGCGAGGCCGCCACCACCAGGTCCGGGGTGGGATCGGCCACCACCCACCCGTAGCCCGACACGGGTACCTCCACCCACGTCCAGGCCTGCCGGTTGGTCGCCCGGTAGGTTCCGGGGCCGAGCAGCGGGGCCGATCCCCCGGTGACCAGCCGGAAGCCGGTGACGACGCGCGCCGGGACCCCCAGGTAGCGGGCGATCATGGCGTAGAAGGTGGCGAACTGCTCCGGGGTCGCCGACCGGTTGACCGTGACGGCGTTGATGACCTCCGACAGGGACGTCCCCGGCGACGAGGTGGGGGTGGCCGTCGTCGACGTGGTCGGCCCCACCGAGGGCCGGGCCGTACCGAGCGTCGGGTCGACCCGCCGTTCCTTGGTGCGCAACGCGGCGGCGACGGCCTGGAGGAAGGAGATAGAGGCCGACGGGCGAAGACCCCCGGTCAGGTTGGACACGAAACGCTCGGTGGTGGCCAGGTCCGCGGCGGTCCCCGGCGGTATGGCCAGGTCGGCACCGCCCAGGGTCGTGTCAACCCCGTCGACGGCCGACAGGTCGCCGAGGCGCGCCGCCGGGGCACGCGATACGACGGTGTAGGAGGCGCCCGCCGTCGATCCGAGGGGAACCAGCATCCCGGTGGCGGGGTCGGCGGCCACGTCGAGCCCGCTGATCATGCGGGGCCGATCGAGAGCCGGCAGCAGGGGCACCGGCAATCGACCCGTCAGATCGACCACCTGGCTCACCTCGGATGGGTCGAGCGGTCCGACGGCCCCGTCGCCAGGAATCCGGCCACCCGTCGGCGCGAAGACTGCTCCGAACCGCCACTGGCCGCCGTCGTAGTCGTCGAGGTCGGCCATGGCCAGGTAGCCCGTGGACGGTCCCGACAGGGAAACCGTCAGCTCGGCCACGGCGGCGAGGGGGTTCCCGTCGCGCAACTGGGCCATGACGTCCACCGGATCGTTGATCAAAGGAGTTGCCACCGGCAGCCGGCGGTGCAGGGCGACGGGTGCCTCCCGCAGACCCGGCAGGGTCGTCGCCGCCACGCCGAGGGCGGCGGCCACCGCGCCGGCGGTGACCACCCCGCCGGCGGTGACCCGCCAACGAGAAGGCGGTCTGGACTCGAGGTCCTGGTCCATCTCGACGGGGGCGGAGACCTGCGAGTGCACGACGGCGGCGGCGGCCAGCACCACCAGCAGGATCGGGCCGGCCCAACGGTCATGGGTCGGCGCCGCCGACGCCCCCGCGTAACACATCACGTACACCCCGACCGGCAGCACCAGGACCACCGGGGAGGCGCCGACACGATGGGCCCGTCGGGTGAGGCTCTCGCTCACGGCGGCAGCCACCACCCAGACCACCACCACGATCGGGGCGAGGAGGACCCGTCCCCCCGACAGCGGCAAGGTCTCGCTTATGAGCCGACCCGGGCCGCGTGTGAGCGCCGAGACCACATCGCGGGGATGTAGACCGCCGAGCACGAACAGCAACAGCACCAGACCCACAGCCGACAGCGCAAAAGTCACGGGCGGGGCCAGGCGCCCCATCCGCACCCCCACGTGGGTGAGCAGCGTGGACAAGGTGGCGGCGACGACCAGGAACAGCGGAGCGTCGACGACCCGATAGGCGTGCAGGCCGGGAACGGCGCCGAGGAACGAGGCCGCGGCCACGAGCAGAGCTAGGACCACCTCCAGCGCCGTGGACGAGCGCAGCCCCGCCGCCATCCACCCGAGCGGCGATCGGGCCGCCGCTCGGCGCAGAAGATGGAACGTGGTCTCCTCCGCAGGGCCGACCCCCTCGGGCGGGTAGCCCGGCGCCGTCACCGGACCACCACGGTGTTCCAGCGCCGCGCCACCTCGTCGACTGTGGCCGCTTCGACGACGACCAGCCCCGGATGGGCCGGCACCCGTCCGGGGCGGTCGACCAGCGACACCACGATCACCCGGTCGAAGCGCCGACGCAGGGCCGAGATGTCGGGCAGCACCGACGCGTCGATGCGGCCGGTCACCACCACGAGGGCCGTGCCACCCCGGTCTCGGCGTAGGAGCACCACCTGCGAGTCCAGGGACCCCTCGCCGTCGGGGGCCACCTCGGTGAGGAAATCCACCATGGCCGTGGGGTTCCTGTGGGCCGGGCCGCCCAGGCGGGCGCCGCCGGTGGTCCTCAGCTGAACGGGAGCCTTGCCGACCGAGAGCGATGTGATGATCGAAGCCGCCGCATCCACCGCCTCCTCGAACGTGTCCGCCGAGTAGCGCGACGGGTCGAGATCGAGCAGGACGACCGTGTAGGGCTGAGCGGTGTCCACGTTGTGCCGCACCACCAGCTGCCCGGTGCGGGCCGTCGACGGCCAGTGAACGGTTCGCAGGTCGTCGCCGACCACGTACTCCCTCAACCGGTGGAAGGCCACCGATCCCTGCGGTGACGTGTCACTCGAAGGACCTTCCAGATTCCGCGACGTGCCCGTGGGCAGCGGCTGGAAACTGAGCAACCGGGGGTGGACGGCGATCCGCTGGGGCTCACCCATGCGCTGCGTGGTGCGGCACAGCCCGAAGGGATCAGCTCTGGGCATCTCGACGGGCCCCACCTCGTACACACCGCGGGCCTCAGTGGGCAGGCGGTAGGTCCGCAGTCCCCGTTCCCCCCGGCGCAGGCGGGGCAGGCGGGCCCGGATGGGCCGGTCGCCGAGCCTCTGCTCGATGAGGACAGGGGCGAGGGTCCGTCGCCCGAGGTTGGCCACGTGGATCAAAGCGATGGCCGGGCGCCCCTTCTCCACTCGGGCCGGCTCGACGGCCCGCTCGAGACCGAGGCGCGGACGGCGCAGCACATAGATCAGGGACCCCGCGACCAATGCGAGGATGCCGGCCCCCATCACCGCCACGGGAGACCACCGGGCGGCCAGGCCGACGGCGAGCAGGGCGGCGCCTAGAGGTAGCGAGCCGTAGCCGAATCGGGTCAAGACACCAGGATTCTCGGAACGGGCACCGACTGCAGGGTGCGTGCCACCAGCTCGGTCGCAGTGCGGCCCTGGACCTCGGCGTCGGGCCGCAGCATCACACGGTGGGCCAGAGTTGCCTGGGCCATGGCCTTGACGTCATCGGGAGTGACATAGACCCGACCGGCCGCCGCGGCGGCGACCCGGGCCGCCCGCAGAAGGGCCAGTCCGCCGCGGGGGGAGACTCCCAGGCGCACCTCCGGCAGGGCACGGGTATGGGCGCACAGAGCGACGATGTAGTTCTCGATGGCCGGCGCCACCTCGACGTTGTGCTTGACGAACTCGATCATCTCCAGTAGCTCGTTGCCGGTCATGACCGGCGACAGGGTGGCGACGGTGGCCTCGTCCTTCTCGCTGCGCAGGACCTGAGCCTCGGCTTCCGGGCTTGGATATCCGACCTCGATCCTCATGAGGAAGCGGTCGAGCTGCGCTTCGGGGAGCACGTAGGTCCCCTCCATGTCGATCGGGTTCTGGGTGGCCACCACGATGAACGGCCGGGGGACCCGGTACACGGTGGCATCCGAAGTGACCGTGTGCTCCTGCATCACCTCGAGGAGAGCCGACTGCGTCTTGGGGGACGCCCGGTTGATCTCGTCACCGAGCACGATGTTGGAGAACACTGGCCCAGGCCGGAAGGTGAACGTGGCGGTCTTCTGGTCGAAGACCGACACACCGGTGACATCGGTGGGCAGGAGGTCCGGGGTGAACTGGATCCGGTTCCACGTGAGGGCCACGGATGCGGCGATGGCCCGGGCCAACGAGGTCTTTCCAACCCCGGGGACATCCTCTATCAGCAGGTGACCCTCGGCCAGCACGCATCCTATGGCCGCCCGCACGACCTGGTCTTTGCCCTGCATGACCCGGCTCACGTTGGCGACCAGACGGTCGAATTGCTCTACGAATCCCTGCATCTCGGGACTGGTGGTCATCTTCTCCTCTTCTCGGAGTGGGGGCGTCTGGTGCGACCTGCGAGGGGCGACCACAGCAGGAGCGACATCGCGGCGACGAGCAGGACACCCATGGGCCAGGCGCTCCCGCCCCCCGCCCCGGGTCCGCCCCCCGCTCGGGCGGCGGCCAGGACGGTCCCCCGAGCCGCCCCCCCGGGCGCCCCTACGGCCGCCGAACTGGCTGTCGAGGTGGTCGTGGTGGCCCCGCTGCAGGCAGTGGTGGTGGGACTCACAGTGGTGGAGGGGCACGGCGCGAGGGTGGTGCTCGTGGTGGAAGGCGAGGTCGTCGTGGTGGTCGTGGCCGGAGGGGGCGGCGGCCCGGTGGGGGCACCGCTCCAGCTGCCCTGCTGGCCCAGGTACAGCCACGAGACGGTTACCGCTACGTGAGCCACCTGGACGCACGGCTGCGGCAGGTCGAGTTCGACCGGGTAGGTGGGCGGGGTGGTCGCCGACTGTACCGACACGTAGCACGGATCGCTGGCCGGCGGTACTCCCGGCTGCCCGGCCGAGAAGGTCCACTGCCCGCCGCCTTGGAAGGGGTCACCCGTGGTGACGTCGATGGCGTACTGACGTCCGAAGGGTCCGCACTGGAAGGGGGCACATTTGATGAACGAGGCGTCGAAGCTGTAGCTCGGCTGGCTCCCGATGGTGAACGCCGCGGTTATGTCGGGGGACGGCCCGCCGTAGGGATTCGGCTGGGCTCCGTCGGTGAGGC
>JAGWSF010000231.1 GCA_028876385.1 Acidobacteriota bacterium
CCCCTTCAGACGATCCCCCAACAGCAGCCTGGGATCCTCGAACCGGGCCTGCAACCTCGCAACACCCAACGCCATGCCCAACAATTCCCGATCCCGCCCCCCAGATGGTGGATCGTGGCGACTACTTCAGGGCCCTCCTAGCGCTCTTCGGCCCCGTCTCCCGAACCGGTATCATCCGGCCGGGATGACCGAAGAAGGAGAAGTACTCTGGGAACCGTCCCCCGAGCACATGGCCCGGGCGCGCATCACCGATTTCGCGCAGGCCGTGGGACTGGGGACCAGCTACGACGATCTGTGGCGGTGGTCGGTCGAGGACCTCGACCGCTTCTGGGCCAGTTTCACAGCCTGGGCCGGCATCCGCTGGGACACCGCACCGTCGGCCGCCCTGGCCGACGCCTCGATGCCCGGCGCCCGGTGGTTCCCCGGCGGCCGCCTCAACTACGCCTCCCACGCCCTCTACCCGCTCGGCGCAGTGGACGACGACGACCCGGCGGTAATCTTCGCCCGGGAGGACGGGATGGAACGCGTCCTGTCGTGGGCCCGCCTGCGGGCCGAGGTGGCGGCGGTCCGGACGGCACTGAAAGGACTGGGGGTCGGGGTGGGCGACCGGGTGGTCGGCCTCGTGCCCAACGCCCCCGAGGCTCTGGTGGCCATGCTCGCCACCGTCTCCCTGGGAGGCCTGTGGTCGTCGTGCTCTCCGGACTTCGGGGTGCGGGCGGCGGCCGACCGCTTCGCCCAGATCGACCCGGTGGTGCTCTTCGCTGTCGACGGCTACCGCTACGGGGGCCGGGACTTCGACGTCGTCGAGCACGTCCGGCAGTTGCGGGACGAGCTGCCGAGCCTGCGGGCCACCTGCCTCATCTCGTACCTGGACCCCGGATCGCAGCTCGAAGGGGCGCGGAGCTGGTCCGAGCTGGTGGACGGACCGGCTGAGCCGCTCGAG
This sequence comes from Acidobacteriota bacterium, assembly GCA_028876385.1. Classification (GTDB taxonomy): domain Bacteria; phylum Actinomycetota; class Acidimicrobiia; order Acidimicrobiales; family Palsa-688; genus JAKCDU01. Next base: position 944 of record JAGWSF010000231.1, read on the forward strand.
TTCGAGAGTGTGGCCTTCGACACTCCTATGTGGGTGCTCTACTCGTCGGGGACGACCGGGTTGCCCAAACCGATCATCCACGGGCAGGGCGGCATCCTCGTGGAGCACGCCAAGCAGCTGGCCCTCCACCTCGACATCGGCGCCGGGGACCGCTTCTTCTGGTTCTCCACGACGGGCTGGATGATGTGGAACCTGCTGGTCTCGGGACTCGTGCTCGGCGCCACCATCGTGCTCTACGACGGTAACCCCATGCACCCAGGCCCCGACGCCCTCTGGCGCCTCGCGGCCCGGCACCGCATCACGGCCTTCGGGGTGTCGGCCCCCTACATCCAGGCCTGCCAGAAGCAGGGCATTGTCCCCCGAGAGCTCGACCTGGGGGCCCTACGCGCCGTCGGGTCCACCGGGGCCCCGTTGGCGCCCGAGGGCTTCGCCTGGGTCTACGACGCGGTCGGCCGCGACGTGATGCTCTCATCGCTGTCGGGGGGCACGGACGTGTGCACGGCCTTCGTCGGGGGCGCGCCGACCCTCCCGGTCCGGGCCGGGATCATCCCCTGCCGGATGCTCGGCTGCGCTGTCGCCGCCTACGACGAGGCCGGCCGCCCTGTCACCGGGGAGGTGGGCGAGCTGGTGATCACCCAACCGATGCCGTCCATGCCGGTCGCCTTCTGGGGCGATGCCGACGGGTCCCGGATGAGGGAGGCCTACTACTCGACGTACCCGGGGGTGTGGGACCACGGTGACTGGATCAAAGTCGACGACGACGGGTCGTGTGTGATCTATGGCCGCTCCGACGCCACCCTCAACCGGGGTGGAGTGCGCATGGGGACGGCCGAGTTCTACCGGGTCGTCGAGGAGGTCGACGGAGTCGAGGACTCGCTGGTCATCGACACCTCGGGGGTCGGCCGGGAAGGGGAGTTGCTGCTGTTCGTCGTGGCCGCCCCCGGCGCCGACCTCGAGGCGCTGCGGGAAACGCTGCGCCGGACCATCCGCAACGACCTGTCCCCCCGCCACGTCCCGGATCGGATCGTGGCCATCGCCGAGGTGCCCCGTACCCTCAACGGCAAGAAGTGCGAGGTCCCGGTCAAACGGGTGCTGTCCGGGGTCCCCCTCGAACGGGCCGTCAGCACAGGGGCGCTGCAGAACCCGTCGGCCATGGCCCCCTTCGTAGCCGCCGCAACCCTCGACGGGTAGGGACTTCGCCCCGGCGACCGGTGAGCTCAGGAAGGTAGATCGGCCAGCACCTCGTCGTTGGTCAGGAGGTCGGGATCGACCACCACCCGGTTACGGCCCTCCCGCTTGGCGATGAACAAGGCGCTGTCGGCGCGCGCCAGAGCCGTGACCAGGTCGCTGTGGGGGGTCATCTCGGTCACTCCGTAGCTGGCCGAGAGCAGGGGCAGCCCGCTGACCGAGGTGGCCTCGTCGATGCGCTCCTGGACTTTCGACAGGCAACGCGCCGCGTCGATGGCCGAGCACGACGGAAAGGCCATGGCGAATTCCTCGCCCCCGAACCGGCACAGCAGATCGTCGGTACGCAGCGACTCCCGCAGGACCCGGGCGAACATGCGCAGCGCCCGGTCTCCGGTCTCGTGACCGTAGGTGTCGTTCAACTCCTTGAAATGGTCCACGTCGGCCATGGCCACCGCCATGTTCCGGTAGGTGCGCCGGTATTCGGACAGGCGCTCCTCGAAGGACCGTCGGTTCATGAGGCCCGTGAGGCTGTCGGTGGAGGCTTGCAGCTGGCTCTCGGCCATGGCCCGCAGGAGCCCGATGCGGGCCCCGGCCAGCTTGGCCAGGGTGCTGAGGTTTCCCACCTGTTCCTCGGGTGGGGCCAGCGGAGACCCGTGGGCGCTGTGGATCACACCCACCGTCCGTCCCATGATCGACACAGGGATGCACACCGCCGAGGCGTGGTCGGCCTCCCGGTGGCGGAGTTTGGGGCAGGCGTCGAGGTCGTCCCGGTCGGCGAAGATCTGCACCTGGGCCCGGCGCGCCGCCGGGCAGTGGTCGGGGGAGTCCACCGGGCAGCCGCCTTCGCCGGGATCGAATCCCGCGGCAGCGCTTCGGACCAGATGGGCGTGGCTATTGTCCGCTAGCAGCAGCTCGGACTTGGCTCCCGGGACGGCCACCGCCATCGACCGCTCGACCACCTCGAATATCTCCCGCTCACCCTCGGCCATGTCCAACGCGTTGGTGAGACGGCTCTCGAACTTCTGACGGACAGCCTGACTGTCGCGGCGAGCAGCCTCCTCCCCGGCTGCCATGATGGCCTCGTTGAGCTGATGGGCCATGTGGCGCAACCGTCCGTCGGTCTTGGCCGACTCCCGAGAGGAGTAGCGGATGATGGCCACCACTAGTGGCAGACCCACGGCCAGGGCGCCCGCCGCGGCAATGACGTACCGCCACCCACCGTGCCCGAGCTGATCGGCCACCCACATGGCCGCCGGTGTCTGGGCACCCAGGAGCACCAACCCGATCGTCGCCGAAAGGCGGCCCACCTTGTCGCGCTCTCGCTGAGCGTCGTCCCATTGGGCGTCGGTGAGCATCCATTACTCCGATCTGGCGAAAGTCCCGATCAGTGCGGATCGGAAGAGGTTCACCGACTCGGATGATCGGTCGTAGAGCGGCGTTCCTTTAGGACGAACTGGACCGGTCAGTCGACGGCGGCCACCGGATGGGACGCCGACAGCTCGAAACCCTCGTAGCCGGCGGCGACGACCTGCTCGCAGCGGCCGGCATAGGCGGGGAAGCCGCCGATGTAGGCGAGGAAGCGGCGGGGCTTGCCCGGGATGTTGTCACCGTTATACCAGGAGTTGGCGAGGGGGAACAGGGTGCCGTCGGCGATGCGTTGGACCTCGGCGGTCCACTCGGCCTGGGCGTCCGGGGTGGCGTCGATGCGGTCGAATCCCCGCTCGGTCATGTGACTAACGCAGTCTCCGATCCACTCCACGTGGTGCGATATGGCCACCATCACGTTGATCAGGACCGACGGGCTGAGCGGGCCGGTGATGGTGAACATGTTGGGAAATCCCGCCACCATCAGCCCCAGGTAGGTCTGGGGGCCGTCCTCCCACGCCTCGGCCAGCGACCGGCCGCCCACGCCCCGGATGTCCATTCGCAGCAGGGCACCGGTCAGGGCGTCGAAGCCGGTGGCGAAGATGATGACGTCCTGGGGTAGCTCACGCCCGGCGGTGGCGATACCGGCCGGCGTGATGCGCTCTATCGGGGTCTTCCTCAGGTCCACCAGGGTCACGTTCGGCCGGTTGTAGGTCGCGTAGTAGTCGGTGTCCAGGCAGATCCGCTTGGTCGCGATCGGATGATCCTTGGGGCAGAGGCTCTCGGCGACCTCGGGGTCGGCGACGATCTCACGGATCTTGCCCCGCACGAAATCGGCGGCCGTCTGGTTGGCTTCCAGGCTGGTTCGGGTGTCGGCGAAGAGCGCCGGTACGCCACCGGCCCCGCCTCTCGCCCACTTGGCCTCGTAGGCGGCCAGACGTTCCGCCTCGCCCAGGTCGAACGCCGACTGTGACAGGAGCAGGGTGGGGGTGCCGGCCCCGTTCTTCAGGCACGCCCTTCTGTAGCCCGGGTAGTCGGCCCTGACGGTCGCCTCCCGCTCGGGGTCGATGGGTCCGTTCCCCGCCGGGCAGGAGAAATTGGCGGTGCGCTGGAAGACGGTCAGGTGCCCGGCCACCTGCGCGATCACCGGGATGGCCTGGATGCCCGACGACCCGGTGCCGATCACGGCTACCCTTTTTCCTTCCAGCTCGACGCCCTCGTGGGGCCATCGACTGGTCATGAGGACCTGTCCCTCGAAGGTGTCGAGCCCCTCGATGCCCGGCAGGTTCGGTGCCGAGATGGCGCCTACGGCTGAGACGAACCACCGGGCCGCGACGCGCTGACCGCGGTCGGTATCGAAAGCCCACCTTCTCGATTGCTCGTCCCAGTGGGCGGCGGTGACGGTGGTCTCGAAGCGGATGTGGCGGCGAAGGTCGAAGCGATCGGCCACGTTCTGGGCGTAGCGGAGCACCTCCGCCTGGGTCGGGAAGCGCTCCGACCACTTCCATTCGCGCATTAGGTCCTCGTCGAAGGCGTAGCAGTAGTCCAGGCTCTCGACGTCGCAGCGGGCCCCCGGATAGCAGTTCCACCACCATGTGCCCCCCACCTCCGGCGCCGCCTCGAAGGCCTGCACGGTCAGGCCGAGACTGCGCAGTTTGTGGATGGCATACAGCCCGGCGAAACCGGCACCCACGACCACGGCGTCGACGACCATAGGCTCCGGCTCGGCGTGGGGCTCGGCGTGGGGCTCGGCGCGGGGCTCGGCGTGGGTGTCGTGGGTGTCGGTGTCCGGTTCCATGGTCGTTCGGGAAAGCTCTCCCACGGTCAGTCCGCCGCGGCCGTGGAGAACACGAAGCCCTCGTAGCCGTTGGCGACCACTTCCTCGCACTTATCGGCGTAAGGCTTGAAGCCGCCCGGATAGGGCATGAAAACCCGTCGCTTGCCGGGGATGTTGGCCCCGACGTACCACGAGTTGGCCTTGACGAAGAGGGTGGCCTCGGCGGCGTCGCGCACGTGGTCCACCCACGCTTCGGCGTGGACCTCGTCGGCTTCGACTGTGGCCAGTCCCTCCTCGTCCATGTGGGATATGCACCTGCCGATCCACTCGACGTGCTGCTCGATGCACAGCGGCATGTTGGCCAGCACCGAAGGGCTGCCCGGACCGGTAACGGTGAAGAAATTGGGGAAGCCGGGGACCTGCAACCCCAGGTAGGTCACCGGTCCCCCCGCCCACGCGTCGGCCAGAGCGACGCCGTTTCGCCCGCGAATGTCCATGCGGAGCAGCGCCCCGGTCATGGCGTCGAAGCCGGTGGCGAAGGCGATGATGTCGAGCGGGTAGAGGGCATCCCCGGTGCGCACACCACTCGGGGTGATCTCCTCTATGGGGCTGGTTCTCAGATCCACCAGCGTGACGTTCTCCCGGTTGAAGGTGTCGTAGTAGTTGGTGTCGACGGGGGGTCGTTTGCTCCCGTACGGATGGTCGGTCGGGCAGAGCATCTCCGCGACCTTCGGATCCCGCACGATCTCACGGATCTTGCGTCGGATGAACTCGGCGGCGGTGTAGTTGGCCTCCTCGCTGCGCAGCAGGTCCGAGTAGGAGCCGTAGATGAACTTGAAGCCGCCCTCCTCGTTCCACAACTGCTCGAAGTGGGCGTCCCGTTGCTCGGGGGAGTCGGCGAGAGCCGAACGGTCCACGGGTCGGTAGGGGAACCCGCCGTAGGAGTTGCGGGCCAGCTCCCGAATCTCGGGGTAGCGGGCTTTGATCTGCAGGGTGTCCTCTGGCGACATCTCGAAGTTGCGAGCCGGGATGCTGTAGTTGGGGGTCCGCTGGAAGACCCAGAGATGCTCGGCCTGGGCGGCCACGACCGGCGTGGCCTGGATACCGGTCGAGCCGGTGCCGATGATCCCGACCCGCTTCCCGGTGAAGTCGACCCCGTCGTGGGGCCACGCCCCGGTGTGGTACCAATCGCCCTCGAAGCTGTCCAGTCCGGCGATGTCGGGGACGTTGGCGGCCGAGAGGCACCCGACGGCGCTGATGAGGAAGCGGGCGGCCACCTGCTCGCCCGCCTCGGTGGTGACGAGCCAGCGATTGGCCATCTCGTCGTAGCGGGCGGAGGTGACGCGCGTGTCGAACTGGATGCTCCGGTACAGGTCGAACCGCTCGGCCACATGCTCCAGGTAGGAGAGGATCTCGGGCTGCTCGGGGTACTTGCTGCTCCACTCCCATTCCTGCTCCAGCTCGGGGGAGAAGGAATAGCAGTAGTAGTAACTCTCCGAGTCGCAGCGCGCCCCCGGGTAGCGGTTCCAGTACCACGTGCCCCCCACGCCGCGGCCGGCTTCGAAGGCCTGGACATCCAGCCCCATGCGGTCCCGCAGGTAGTGAACCATGTAGAGGCCGGCGAACCCGGCTCCTATCACCACGGCGTCGTAGTCCCGTTTCATCAGCCGGGATCCCCCTCCCTCTCGCCAGAATCCAGACCTTAGGTCACTCGACCGTTCTCAGCGAGCAGACCCGGCGAGCGGCCGCGGCCAGGCGGATGACCGTGTCGCCGACGGCCGCCTTCTGGAGCTCCTCGGACAGCACCTCGGGGCCGACCAGGCGGGGGCCGCCGCCACGGCCGAGAATGTCGACCACGCTTTGGAGGTCGAACGAGCCCTCGCCGGGCACGAGGCGGTGTCGGAACGTGTCTTTCAGCAGGGACTCGACCAGACGTGGCGCCCCGTCACTCAACTGCACCGCACTAATGCGCTCGCCCGGAATGGTGGCGAGGAGCTCCAGGTCGGCGCCGCTGTGGAAGAAGTGCCAAGTGTCGACCAGCACCCCGGCGTTGTCCCGGTCGCTTTGCCGCACCACCTCCCATCCCTCCCGCAGTCCCGCTATGGGTGGAAAGGGGGTGAACTCCAGGTGCACCGCGAGTCCCCGCTCGCCGGCCCGGTCGCAAAGAGCGGCGAAGTGGCCGACCAGGTCGGTGAAGCTGCAGAGGCTGGGGAACATGGCCAGAGCGCTCACCGACGGAACGCCCAGGCGGGCGCAGTCGTCGAGGAGCTGATCGACGTCCTGGCCGGCCGCGTCGGCCATCCGCCGGGGGGTCTCGTGGGGGTACCACTCGATCACCGAGTCCAGGCAGGTCAGCGCCACCCCCGACGCCCCGGCGACTGCTTTCAGGTCACCGATGCCGCGGCGGGCGTCCGCCGACACGGTGTCGAGGTCGGCGGCCGTGATCGACACCCCCCGGAAGCCGGCCCGGGCGGCCAGGTCGAGCCTCTCGATCAGAGGAACACCGGGCAGCGAGGCGTGCCACAGGACGTCGAGGCCGTCCACCCCTCACCCCGCCTCGGACCAGATGGCCGCCAATTCGGCGACGGTGGTGCGCCGGGCCAGATGGGCGAGGGAGTTCTCGATGACCATCCGGCCGTACTCGGGGGGTACTCCGGCGCACGCGTCGACGGCCAGCACGACGTTGTAGGCCCGGTTGACCGCTTCGACGACCAGCCCGAACACCCCGATGTTGAGAGACACCCCGGCGGCAACGACGGTCGTGACCCCCAGGTTTCTCAGGATCATGTCGAGGCCGGTATCGGTGAACGGCGACATGCCGTGGAGCCGGGAGACGACGATGTCAGTCGGCTCGACGCCGATCCGGGGAACGACCTCGGCGAAGGCGACGACGTCCTCGGGTCGAGGTGGCCTCTCGGCGGCCGCTTTGCGGGCCCGCGCCCCGAACACGGTGTTGGCCATCGACCCCTTGGCGTCCACCCGGCTGGCGGCCACACAGTGGACGACCTCGATGCCGGCGGCGCGTCCGGCCCGGACCAGGTCCGAAGCCGCGGCCACGGCGGGTTCGGCCACCGAGGCGAGAGCCGGAACCGTAGAGAGGTCACCGACCACACCGCGCTGCATCTCGTTGACGACGATCGCGGTGCGTCCGGGCGCCACCAGCCGAGGGTCGAGAGGCATGGCCGGACTGTAGCGTCGCCATGGAGGGTGTGACACAGATATCAGGTATGGTCGGGGACGGGAGGGAGGTGCACCTATGGAAGTGGGTGACATGTTCGGGCTCGACGGCCAGGTTGCGGTCGTAACGGGCGGAGCGAGCGGTATCGGGGCGGCGTCGGCCCAGATCCTGGCCGCCGCGGGAGCCGCCGTGGTGGTGGGCGACATCGACGGTGAGGGAGCCGAGCGAACCGCCGGCAAGATCACCTCCGAGGGGCGACGGGCCGTGTCCCTTCGGACCGACACGGCCAGGCGTTCCGACGTGGACGCTCTGGTGGCGCTGGCGGTGTCGGAATTCGGCCGGTTGGACATCATGGCCAACATCGCCGGGGTCGGTCACGCCCAGCCGGTGGTGGACATCACCGAAGAGGACTTCGACCGTCTGATGGCCATCAACCTCAAAGGTGTCCTGTTCGGCTGTCAGGCCGCCCTCCAAGTGATGATCCCGCAGAAATCCGGGTCGATAGTCAATGTGGCCTCCACCGTGATCGACTCGCCGTACCCCAACCAAGGTCTCTATGGCATGACCAAGGCCGGTGTGACGTTCCTCTCGCAGGTCCTCGCCGCGGAGGCCGGTCCCCACGGGATCCGGGTCAACGTCCTGGCGCCGGGCGCCACGCCCACCAATTTCGCCTCCTTCCGCTACGAGGACGGCAGGATCGATCCCGAGCGCGAAGCGGCGATACAGCAGTCCATGAGCCAGATCACCCCGCTCGGGTTTCTCGGCGACGCCGCCGACCAGGCCAAGATGGTGCTCTTCCTCTGCTCCCCGGCGGCCCGGTGGGTGAGCGGGAACATTTTCCGGGTTAACGGGGGCCAGAGCCGCCCCTGGTGACGTGGTCCGCTGTGCGGGACCGGGCCCCCGGGTGGGACATGGTCGTCAGGTATCGTGGCCGCGAGAGGGGAGGCAAGCGACGTGGCATCTGACGTTCCGGGTTGGGATCGGGTGGTCGACGTGGTCGTGGTCGGCTCGGGGGGCGCGGCACTGACCGCGGCGACCATGGCTCAGGACGGCGGGGCCGAGGTCCTCATCCTGGAGAAGGCTGACATGATCGGCGGGACCACCGCCGTGTCGGGAGGGGCGGCCTGGCTGCCCGGCAATCATCTGATGGAGAAAGCCGGCATCTCCGACAGCCGTGAGGATGCCTTGGCCTACCTCCGCCGGGTCACCGGGGGGCGCGAGCCGGACACGGAGATGCTCGAGGTGTACGTGGATACCGCGCCGGAGGTGCTGCGTTACCTCGAGGACCACACCCCCCTACGCACCCACATCTGCCCGCTTCCCGACTACTACTGGCCGTGGGGGGTGCCTGGCAGCCGGCCCATGCCGGCCCGCTCCGTGGAGGCGGACCCCTACCCGGTCGGCTCGGAGCTGCCCGGGTGGTCCACCAAGCTGGTCAAGCGGGGGACGTTGATGTCGCTCGGCGGGGCCACGACCCTGACCGAGGATCTCATGCCGCAGACGCCGGAGCTGCTGGCCGAGTTGCAGCGGCGCGAAGCGGAGGACGTGCGGCCCAAGGGGGCAGCCCTGATCGCCCGGCTGTTCAAGGGTCTGCTCGAGCGCGGTGTGGAGGTTCTCCTCGAGTCCCCGGCCCGCTCCCTCGTGATCGGAGCCCAGGGCGAGGTGACCGGGGTGAGAGCCGAGCGGGACGGGCGGCCGTGGATCGTCGGCGCCCGCAAGGGTGTGGTGCTCGCCTGCGGTGGATTCGAATGGAACCCCGAACTGGTCAAGGCCCACATCGGCTACGACGTCAAACCCCTCAGTCCCCCCAACAATGTCGGCGACGGTCTGACCATGGCCACGCAGGCGGGGGCCAGGTTGGCCAATCTGGACTCCTACTGGGGGACGCCGGCCATGTTCGATCCCGAGATCACCCGGGACGGCGAGATGGTTCCCCAGTTCGAGTGGGGCCGGGGCGCACCGTCTTCGATCGTGGTCAACCGCAAAGGACGGCGCTTCGCCAACGAGGCACTTCCCTACAACGATTTTCCCAAGGCTTTCGGGCAGTACGATCCGCAGACCGTCGAATTTCCCAACCAGGGACCGGGATTCCTGATCTTCGATGCCACGGTGCGGACCAGCCAGCGCATCCTGTCGATGTTTCCCGGCCAGCCCGACCCCGACTGGGTGGCCTGCGCTGATTCGATCGGGGACCTGGCCGAGCGCATCGGAGTGGACCGGGCGTCACTCGAGGCGACCGTGGACCGCTACAACGACCACGCCCGCCGCGGCGAGGACCCGGATTTCCGCCGCCACGAGGTCGGACTCATGGCGCCCGGACGGGTCGCGCCGATCGAGCAGCCTCCCTTCTACGCGGTGGAGATCCACCCCGGGGCGCTCGGCACCAACGGGGGCCCACAAATCGACCGGGACGGCCGGGTCCGCCGCTCCGGAGGGGGAGTGGTCGAAGGCCTGTACGCCGCGGGCAACACCGCGGCCAACGTCTTCGGGTGGGCCTACCCGAGCGGCGGGGGCACCATCGGTAACGGCATGGTCTTCGGGTTCCGCGCCGGGCGCCATGCCGCTGCACAACCGTCGCGGACCGTTTGATGAAAGGGCAGAGATGAGCCGAAGATTGGACGGACAGGTCGTCGTGGTGACCGGGGCCGGGCGGGGACTCGGACGGGCCTACGCCCTGGCCCTGGCCGCTGAAGGAGCCAGTGTGGTGGCCAACGACCGGGACGCCGAACCGGTCGAGGCGCTGGCCGCCGAGATCACCTCTTCGGGCGGCCGGGTGGTGGCGGTGGCCGAGGCGGTGGGCACACGGGCGGCTGCCACCCGCCTGGTCCAGACCGCCCGGGACACCTTCGGGCGAATAGACGTGATGGTGACCAACGCGGGCGCCGATCGCCGGGGACCGGTGCTGGACCTGACCGACGAGGACTGGGAGTTCACCCTCGGCACGCACCTGCTCGGATCGCTGTTCTGCTCGGTCGAGGCCGGCCGGGCCATGCGCGACCAGGGTGGAGGTGGCGCCATCATCAACATCACCTCCGACGCCTTCCATCAGGGTGTCCCCACCCTCGCCCCGTACTGTGTGTCCAAGGGCGGGATCTACGGCCTCATGCGGGTTCTGGCCGCCGAGTTGGCGCCGTTCGGCATCAGCGTCAACGCCGTGGCGCCGCCGGCCACCCGGACCGAGCCGATGCTGGCGTTCGCTGAGACCCTCGAGGTGATGGGGCTGACCGAGGAGCAGATGGACGCCCTCAAGGCCAGCTTCCAGGACCCGGAGGACATCGCTCCGGTGGTGGTCTACCTGGCGTCACCCGAGGGCAGGAGGCTGACCGGTCGGGTGCTGGGCGTCACCCGGCGGGAGGTCGTGTCCCTCGAGCCGCCGACGGCCAATCGTCTGGGCACGTGCGACCCGGGGCCGTGGACCTTCGACGGGCTCGAAGCAGCCCTCGCCCCGCTCACCGCTCCGGCCGCGCCTGCTTGATGACCGCGGGTTCGGGTTCGGGTTCGGGTGGGGGTGGGGGTTCGACCGGGTCCTCCTCGCTCGAGGCCAGGGCGGAGATAGCCGATGTGGTGCTCCGCTACTGCCGGGGGGTGGACCGGCTGGATCTGGCTCTGGTCAGGTCCTGCTACCACGATGGCGGCATCGACCATCACACCGGCTTCGACGGGGACGCCGACCGCTACGTGGAGTGGTTGAGCGGCCTGCTGCCCCGCTTCAGCGGGACCATGCACATGGTGGGCAACCAGCTGATCGAAGTCGACGGTGACGTCGCCCGCAGTGAGACCTACGGTACGGCTCACCACTGGGGAGAGCCGATCGACGACACCACGCTCAACTTCGTCACGGGGTTCCGGTATGTGGACCGGATGGAGCGACGGAACGGCGAGTGGCGTATCGCTGAGCGGTGGGCGGTACGCGAGTGGACCAGGTCCATCCCTGCCGAGACCGTGCGCCCCAGGGAAGGTGAGGGGCCGACCGGGCGGCGTGACCGCACTGACCCCGTGTACCGGGGTTGGCCCCCGGCTCCGGCTCCCAGCTGATCAGCCGGGACCCATGGCACCTGGGGGCGGGTGCCCCCGGGCGGGCGCGTCGGGTTGGCCGCCTGGGTGGGCGCGTCCGGCCGGCGCGTCGAGTTGGCCCGTGCCAGGGCGGCCGCCGGGTGGTGGCCCGTGCCAGGGCGGCCGCCGGAACGAAGGCGAATCTGCGAACGATTGTGAGAATACGACGGGAAAGCCGCCGTGGATTTGCAACCGTTCGTGGATTCGCCACCGTTCGTGGATTCAGTTTGGATATGGCCGCCCCGTGGCGGCGGTTCTCAGGTGATGCTGTTGGCGCTGCGCCCCTCGGTGGTGACCCGCCGCCGGGTGAACAGCCATCGACCGTGGCGCTGCTCGTAGTCGTCGAAGTAGCGCCCCCAGTGGTCCAGTCCGTGGGACATCACCACCTGGAAGTAGGCCCGCCCCGAGGCGTGGTCCTCGTCGATGAGGTCGATCTGGTGGGTGCTGACCGAATGGCGGATGTAACCAGGAGCCTGCCGGGTGGAGTTGGTGGCCGCCCAACGATCGCGGGCCCCAGTGAAGATAGTGGCGATCTCGTCGTGGCCCCGGTAGACCCGGGGGGAGCCGTCATCGCCGGGCACCTCCATCACCGCGTCGTCCGCAAAGAGCTCCAAGACGTGGGAGATGCGTCCGGTATCGCCGTTTGAGTTGTATCGGGTGACCAGGTCCCGGATGGCTTCCCGGGCCGTCAGCTCCCACATCTCCACAGCGGGGGAGAGTAGCGGAATCGTCGGTGGGCTACCTTGCCCCCGATGCCAGCTTCCGCGATGCCGCCCGCCTCTGAATCAGATGCCACCCCGTCGGACCCGTCCGGCGTGTCCCGACCGAAGGGGCCAGGGGGCCCTCGCGGCGAGCTCACAGGGCGCCGGGTGCTTGTCGTCGGGGCATCGTCGGGGATCGGGCGGGCCGTAGGCCTGCAGGCGGCGGCTCTCGGTGCCCGGGTGGTGTTCGCCGCCCGACGGGCCGAGCGGCTGAGCGAGGCGGTGGCCGCCGCCGGAGTCGGCGCCGGCGCGTCTGCGGTGGTCTGCGACGTCAGGGACCCCGAAGCGTGCGAGAGGGCGGTGGCCGAAACCGTCGACGCCCTCGGCGGTCTCGACGCCGTGGTCTACGCCACGGCCGTGGACACCCTCGTTCCGATCGCCGAGGCCACGGCCGAGGTCTGGCTGAACACCCTCAGCACCAACGTGGTTGGCGCTTCTCTCGTGGTCCGGGCGGCGCTGCCCCACCTGAGGCGATCGAAGGGCCGGGTCGTACTGATCTCGGCCTCTTCGACGGGCAGGCCGTTGCCGGCCATGGGTGTGTATGCGACCAGCAAAGCGGCCCTGGAGGAACTCGTGCGGGCCTGGCGGTCGGAGCACCGCGACGTGGCATTCACGTCGGTGCGGATCGGAATGACCCTCGGCACCGAGGTCTACGCGTCGTGGAACCCTGACGTGTTGGCGGCGGTGTCACCGCAATGGGGCGCGGAGGGGTACCTCCTGGACAACGGTCCCGACACCATGGAAGTCGATGAGGCGGCCAGCGCTGTCGTGGCGGCTCTGACGGTGCCGGTGTGCCTGCGCGACCTTACGGTGACCGCCTCCCCCCGAGTCTGAGTGCGTTACTCGACCTCGGCTACGGGGGCGCCGAACTGGTAGCTGTAGAGCCGGGCGTAGGCGCCGTCGCGTGCCAGCAGTTCCCGGTGGGAGCCCTGCTCGACGATGCGACCCTGCTCCATGACCAAGATGGTGTCGGCGCCGCGGATGGTGGACAAGCGGTGGGCGATCACGAACGACGTGCGCTGGGATCGCAGGCGGTTCATGGCTTCTTGGATCTGGACCTCGGTCCGGGTGTCGACCGAGCTGGTGGCCTCGTCGAGGATCAGCACCGCCGGGTCGGCGAGGAACGCCCGGGCGATGGTGATCAGCTGCTTCTGCCCGGCGCTGATGTTGTCGGCCTCCTCGTTGATGAGGCTGTCGTAACCGTCGGGTAGGGAGTGGACGAAGCGGTCGACGTAGGTGGCCCGGGCCGCTTCGAGTATCCGGTCCTCGGTGGCGTCTGGATTGCCGTAGGCGATGTTGTCCCGGATCGTTCCGCCGAACAGCCAGGTGTCCTGGAGGACCATGCCCATGCGTGACCGCAGTTCGGCGCGGGGCATCAGCGCGATGTCGACGCCGTCCACGGTGATCCGGCCGGCATCGACGTCGTAGAAGCGCATGAGGAGGTTGACCAGAGTGGTCTTGCCGGCACCGGTGGGACCGACGATGGCGACGGTCTGGCCGGGCTCGGCGATGATGGAGAGATCCTGGATGAGGGTCCGGTCCGGGTGGTAGGAGAACGATACGTGCTCGAAGGTCACCCGTCCTTGCCTGCCGGCCTGGCCGGTGGGGGGCGGGTCGGCCTCCTCCTCGGGTTCGTCGAGCAGTTCGAACACCCGCTCCAGTGAAGCCATGCCGCTCTGGAAGACGTTCATCATCGACGCCAGCTGGGTGAGCGGCATGGAGAAGGTCCGCGAGTACTGCACGAATGCCTGGATGTCGCCGATGCTGATGGCCCCCGCGGCAACTCTGAGACCGCCGACCACGGCCACGATCACGTACTGGATGTTGCCCATGAAGAGACTCACCGGCTGCATCACGCTGGACATGAACTGAGCCCCGAAGGACGCTTCGTAGAGCTCGTCGTTCTTCTGCCGGAAACTGGCTTCGACGTCGCGCTGGCGCCCGAAGGCTTTGACTATGGCGTGCCCGGTGAAGGCCTCCTCTACGATCCCGTTGAGAGCACCGGTGCTGCGCCACTGCGAGATGTAGCGGGGTCGGGCCCGGCCGGCGATCCAACGCATGGAGATGATCGAGACCGGAACGGTGGTCAGGGCCACCCCGGCGAGCAGGGGGGAGATGGTGAACATCATCACCGCCACTCCGACGAGCATCAGGACGGAGTTCAGCATCTGGCTGAGGGTCTGCTGGAGGCTCTGCGCGATGTTGTCAATGTCGTTGGTCACCCGGCTGAGCAGGTCGCCGCGCGATCCCCGGTCTATGTAGGCGAGCGGCAGCGCATGAATCTTCTCCTCCACGGATCGCCGCAGCCGCTGCATCAGACGCTGGACCACGCCGGCGATGACGTAGGCCGTCACCAGGGTGGCCAGCACGGATCCGGTGTACAGGGCGACGGCCAGGGCCAGGACCCGGTCGAGATCGGAGAAGGAGATGTGGTGGTGGATGTACCCCTGGATGATGATGTCCGTGCCGTGGCCGAGCACCTTGGGGCCGAACACGTTGAGGACGACCCCTAGCACCGAGGTCAGGGACACGATGACGAGCTTGTCCCGTTCGGTGGCGAGAAGCCGGGCCAGGCGGCCGACCACCGCACCGAAGTCCTTGGAGCGTTCCCCGGGGACGGCGGCAGAGTTCCACCGTCCGGCAGGACGCGTCTCGCTGGCGGGGACCCGGTCGAGGGTGTCGTCCTCGGTGCCCTTGTCCGGATCGACGGCGGTCACGGCCGTCTCGGATCGTGGGGAAGTTGGAGGCTGAAGCAGGCTCCGACGCAGGGTGGCTCCGGTGACCAGCCCGTCAGATACCGGACCCGGAACGGGACCCCGACCCCGGCGCGGACCCCGACCCCGGAGCGGACCCCGACCCCGGAGCGGACCCCGACCCCGGAGCGGACCCCGACCCCGGCCTCGGCCACGGCCCCGGCCCCGGCCCCGGCCCCGAAGCGGACCCCGGCCACGGCCCCGAAGCGGACCCCGGACCCGGACTCGGCCCCGGACCCGGACTCGGGCTCGGGCTCGAACCCATGACTGGGGCTGGCCCCCGGCCCGCTCGGGCCGGTAGCGCCGGGGCCCCTTCGTCTCCGGATCCTCGTCATGCCGGCTCGCGCTCGCCGATCTGGGACTGCACGATCTCGGCGTAGGTCGGGCAGTTGAGCCGGAGCTCGGCGTCGGTGCCCGTACCTACGATGGCTCCGTCCTCGAGGACCACGATGCGCTCGGCGTCGACGATGGTGGAGACCCGCTGGGCGACGACCAGCATGGCGGCGTCGCGGGTGTAGGGCTTCAGCGCGGCGCGCAGTCGGGCGTCGGTGGCCAGATCGAGGGCTGAGAACGAGTCGTCGAAGAGGTACACGCGCGGCCTTCGGACCAGGGCCCGGGCGATGGCCAACCGCTGACGTTGGCCCCCCGATACGTTGGTTCCCCCCTGATCTATCCGGGCCCCGAGGCCGCCGGGCATGCGCCGGACGAACTCGGCGGCCTGGGCCACCTCCAGGGCCGTCCACATGTCCGCCTCGGTGGCGTCGGGCTTGCCGTAGGCCAGGTTGGAGGCCACCGTCCCCGAGAACAGGAACGGCCGCTGGGGAACCAGCCCGACCACCGACCACAGGTAATCGAGTTCGAGGTCGCGCACGTCGACGCCGCCGAGGAGCACCGACCCGGCGGTCACGTCGAACAGGCGCGGCACGAGTTGGAGCAGGGTCGTCTTGCCCGCCCCGGTGGAGCCGAGGATGGCGGTCGTCTCACCCGGGCGGGTGAGCAGGGAGATGTCGGTGAGGACGGGATGCTCGGCGCCGGGGTAGTGGAAACCGACACCGCGGAACTCGACCTCGACGGCGCCGGGCGTGGGCGCCACCGGCTGCCGGGGGGCGGCCACCGTCGGCTCGGTGAGGAGCACCTCCTGGATGCGAGCGGCTGATACCGAAGCCCGGGGAATCATCATGATCATGAACGTGGCCATGACCACTGACATGAGTATCTGGATGAGGTAGCTGAGATAAGCCACCAGTGACCCGATCTGCATGTGCCCGCTCTGGATACGCGACGCGCCGACCCACAGGACCGCCACCGACGACAGGTTGATCACCAGGTTCACGGTGGGGAAGGTCGAGGCCATGAGGCGGCCGGCCTGCAGCGCGGTGTCGGTGAGATCGGCGTTGGCCCGGGCGAAGCGTTCCCGTTCGAGGGGCTCACGCACGAAGGCCCGGACCACCCGGATGCCGGTGATCTGCTCCCGCAGCACCCGGTTGATCTGGTCTATGCGCTCCTGCATCAGCCGGAACGCCGGAACCATTCTGGCCACTATGACACCGAGCACCACGGACGACACCGGGATGCTCACGGCCAGGATGGCCGACAGACCGAGATCCTGGCGCATGGCGGCGATGATGCCGGCGACGATGGTGATCGGTGCGGCCACGGCCATGGTCGCCACCATCACGACGAGGAGCTGCACCTGCTGGACGTCGTTGGTGATCCTGGTGATGAGTGACGGGGCCCCGAAGGTGCCGACCTCGCGGGCCGAGAAGGCCGTCACCTGGTGGAACATGGCCGCCCGGACGTCACGTCCGAAGCTCATGGCCACCTTGGCTCCGAGGTAAACCGCGGCGATGGCCAGGAGGATCTGGGCGAGCGAGAAGCCGACCATCTCGGCTCCGGTGGCCCGGATGTAACCCTGGTTGTGGCGGAGGATCCCCTTGTCGATGATGGCGGCGTTGAGGCTCGGCAGGACCAGGCTGCAGACCGTCTGGGCGGCCTGGAGCAGGATCATCCCGATGATGACCCGCCGATAGGGGGCGAGGCGGGCCCGCAGGAGGGCTACCAGCACCGGCTGGACCAACGCGTCATAGCGGGCGAATTTAGTTCGCCCAAGGAACGATCGGGCAGGATAAATGGGTGGCCGCCGGTGCTATAGGTGTTGTCGTGCCCGGTTACGTGCTTCCCGAGGAGATCCAGGTGGAGTTCGACGGGCCCGTGCGGATCGTCCGCCTGAACCGTCCCGACGACCTCAACGCCACCAACCACAGCCTCCATCGGGGTCTGGCCGAGCTGTGGCCGCAGGTGGACGCCGACCGCGACGCCGCGGCCGTCGTACTGACGGGCAACGGTCGGGCCTTCTGCGCAGGGGGCGACTTCGCCTACCTCGACCAGCTGATCGACGACGCCGAGCTGCGCCGGGCCAGCCTGGACCACGCTCGCCTGATCGTGACCGGCATGGTCTCCTGCCGAATCCCCGTCATCGCCGCCGTCAACGGTCCGGCGGTGGGTCTCGGATGCAGCCTGGTCGCGCTGTCGGACATCTCCTTCATGGCCGCCAGCGCTCACCTCGCCGACCCCCACGTCATGGTGGGCCTGGTGGCGGCCGACGGGGGACCCATCACCTGGCCGCTGCTCACCAGCCTCCAGTTGGCCAAGGAGTACGCCTTCACCGGCGACCGAATCCCCGCCGATCGGGCCGCCCAGATAGGGCTGGTCAACCATGTCTGTCCTGACGAGGAGGTCCTCGAGCAGGCCCTGGCCTGCGCCCGACGCGTCGCCCGGTTGCCGCGGCGGGCGCTCGAGGACACCAAGCGGATACTCAACCTGCAGCTGGAGCGGGCCGTTCTGGCGACCATCGACTTTGCGCTCAGCGCTGAGGAGCGCTCCTTCGGCTCGCCCGAGGTGCGGGCCAACGTCGACCGGCTTCTCGGCCGGAGAGAACCCGAGCTGCGGGTGGGGACCGAGCGACCCGGATGACCCCTAGCAGGCCCGTCGTTCGGTGGTCGGCGGGGCGCCGATCGAGGCGGATCCGGTCGGGCCGCGACAGGCCGCGGGGTCAACGTGGCCGGGGCGGCGACGAGGCCCTGGTAGTAACATCGGTCACAACAGCAGCTGCACTCCGATCGTCCCCGAGCCCAACGGAACACAGTTCCGAGGAGGTGCCCCATGGCTTCCCGCGACGTCAGTTTTCCTGTCTTCGACGCCGACAACCACCTCTACGAGACCCGGGACGCGTTGACCCGCTACCTGCCCGACAGGTATGCGGGAGTCATCGATTTCGTCGAGGTGAGGGGCCGGACCAAGATCATGGTCAGGGGCCACGTGAGCGACTACATCCCCAACCCCACCTTCGATCGGGTGGGTCGGCCAGGGGCGCAGGAGGAGTACTTCAAGAACGGCAATCCTGACGGCAAGTCGGCCCGGGAGATAATCGGCCGGGGCATCGACTGCCCCGAGGCGTTCCGTTCGGCGGAGCCCCGCTTGGCGTTGATGGACGAGCAGGGCCTCTACGGCGCGTTCATCTACCCCACTCTTGCCAGCCTGATAGAGGAGCGCATGACCGACGACCCCGAGCTTTGCGGCGCGGTCGTTCATTCGCTCAACCGTTGGATCGCCGAGGAGTGGCCGTTCAACTACAAGAACCGGATGTTCTCCACGCCGCTGATCACCCCGGGGCTGGTCGACCAGGCGTGCGCCGAACTGGACTGGTCGGTGGAGCAGGGGGCCAAAGCCATCCTGATGCGTCCGGCCCCGGCCTGGGGCTACCGTGGGCCCCGTTCGTTCGCCCTGCCGGAGTTCGACCCGTTCTGGTCCAAGGTGCAGGACTCCGGCGTGCTGGTGGTCATCCACGCCTCCGACGACGGATACCACCGCTACTACAACGAGTGGGAGGGGGCCCAGGGCGAGATGCTGGCCTTCGGCCAGCCCAAGCCGTTCACCGCCGCGCTCGGTGCCGACTACCGCGACATCCAGGACGCCATCACGTCAATCATCGCCCACGGCCTGCTCACCCGCTTCCCCAATCTCAAGTTCGTGCTGGTGGAGAACGGCGGCGGTTGGGTCCCCCGACTGCTGCGGCGCCTCGACCACACCTACGAGATGATGCCGCAGGCTTTCGCCGAGAAGCCGTCGATCACCTTCAAGCGCAGCTTCTGGACCCATCCCTTCCACGAGGAGGATCCCCGCGATCTGGTCGCCCTGCTGGGCGCCGAGCGGGTGGTCTTCGGGTCCGACTATCCCCACGTGGAGGGCCTGGCTGATCCGCTCAGCTATCTCGACGAGCTGCACGGCCTCGACGACGCCGAACTGGCCCGGATCATGGGCGGTAACCTGCTCGATCTGCTGGGCGTGACCGTCACGTCCTGAGCGGCGAAGCTGCGCTGCGGCGTAGCTCCAGGGGGAGGGATATGGAGTTCATCCGGCCCGACCGGGTCGCGGCGGTGCGAGACCGGATAGGTCATCCGATCATCGACAGCGACGGTCATCTCATCGAGTACCTGCCGCTGGTCCGGGATTTCCTGGTCGAAGACGCCGGCCCGGACCTGGGACGGGCCTTCGACCAGATGGTCAAGTCGTCGGGACCGCGCGTGGCGGTGCCCTCCCCGGCCCGCCGTCGCCAGCTCGGGATCCACGTGGCCGGGGTGTGGGGCTTGCCGGCCCGTCACACCCTGGATCGGGCCACGGCCATGCTGCCCCGGCTCCAGTACCAACGCTTGGACCAGCTCGGCATCGACTTCGCGGTGCTGTACCCGACCTACGGCCTGCCGGTCACCTCCCTCGGCAACGCCGAGCTGCGCGTCGCGCTGGCGCGGGCGGTGAACCGCTACTACGCCGAGGCCTACGCCGACTACCGGGACCGCCTGGAGCCGGTCGCGGCCATCCCGACCTTCACACCCGACGAGGCCATCGCCGAACTGGACCATGCCGTGGTCGAACTGGGCCTCAAGGCCATCATGCTCGGCGGCACCATCCCGCGGCCCTACGACGACGCCCCCGACAGCCCCGGCCGCTGGATCGACACCCTCGGTCACGACTCTCTCTACGACTACGACCCGCTGTGGCGACGCTGCGAGGAGCTCGGGGTGGCGCCCACCTTCCACTCCGGGGGCCAGGGTTGGGGTACCCGCATGTCGACCACCAACAACTCCTACAACCAGGTGGGGAATTTCGCCGCCGCCGATGAGGGGACGTGCCGGTCGCTGGTCTTCGGTGGTGTGCCGATGCGCTTCCCGGGTTTGCGCTTCGCCTTCCAGGAGGGCGGGGTGGCGTGGGCGTCAGCGCTCCTCGCCGGGCTGGTGGGTCACTACGAGAAACGCAACCGCCAGGCCATCGAGCACTACAACCCGGCGTCGATCGACCGGGACCTGCTGGGACGGCTCTTCGCCGAGTACGCCGGCGGCGGGGTGGCCGAGCGGGTGGAGCGACTTCATGACGGGCTGGCCATGCTCTCTGACCCAGACGAACTGGAACGGGACGTGGACATGTTCGGCGCCTCGGGGCTGGGTTCGGTCGAGGACCTCTACCGGCTCTTCTCCGATCGTTTTTTCTTCGGCTGCGAGGCCGATGACCCCATGAACGTGCTGGCGTTCAGCTCCCGGTTGAACGCCGGCGGGGTCTCCCTTCCGGCCCTCTTCGCCTCCGATGTCGGTCACTGGGATGTGCGCGACATGTGCGAGGTCGTCCCCGAGGCCTACGAACTGGTCGAGCACGGCCACATCGACGAGGAGCAGTTCCGCCAGTTCGTGTTCGATAATCCGCTGAAGCTGTGGGCCGGCGCCAATCCCCGGTTCTTCGACGGTACGGCCATCGAGTCGACGGCGACGGCGGGCTGAGCGGAGGTCGAGCCGAAAGCGTCGGCGCTAACTCAGCCGTAGGTCAGGGTCTCGGATGCTCAACACGTCGGTCACGCCGCTCAGCTGGAGCACCCGGGCCACCGGGCGGTGGGAGGCGTGGAGCACCGTCAGCGAACGCCCGACCCGCCGGGCCGCACCGTGCACGGCGAGGAGGGCCGACACGCCGGAGGCATCCATGAAGGTGGTCTCCGCCAGGTCCACAGCGACGTTCCGCCCGGCCGCGAGGTGGTAGGAAGCCGCCGCCCGCAGATCAGGGGCGGTGGCCATGTCGACCTCCCCGTACACGTGCACGACGACGAGACCGTCGGCCTGGACCGAGGTCGATATCTCGGTGGGCTGGTACTCGTACTCGTCCTGCATTGGGTCCTCGCTGTCACTGGAGAAGCGGGACCGCAGGGTCAGGGCGGCGAACCGATCATAGGCCCGGTACCGGGGGTAGGGCAATGGCCGTCGGGGGTAGGTGTCGCGGGTGAACGTCGACGACGGCGCCCTGAGCGCGGTGATGGGGCGGCTGAGCCGTCAGGAGTTGGGCCGTATGGATCTCCGGGAGGCGCTGGGCGCCGTGGTGGGGGCCATGCCCGAGCTGTTCTCGGTGGACGGGGCCGGAGTGCTCCTGCTGGACGAGGGCCAGGACCTGCGCCACGTGGCCTCCACCGACGAGGGGGCGCAGATACTCGAGGCCCTGCAGGAGACCACCGGCCGGGGGCCGTGTGTCTCGGCGCTCATCGACGACGAAGTGGTCATGGTGTCCGACATGGCCGAAGACGACCGGTGGGCGGACCTCCGCCCGGTGCTGGTCGGCAACGGGATACGCGGCATCCTGGGGGTGCCGGTCCACGTGGCGGGGGCGGCCGTCGGATCGCTGAACGTCTACCACCG
>JAGWSF010000232.1 GCA_028876385.1 Acidobacteriota bacterium
GGCTGACCTTTCGGGGTTTACGCCGGGCAGTGCCAAAGCTCTAACGAGGGGGTGCCGACTGGACGCCGGCCTTTCGTGGTCGGGCCGGCCAGCCTACACCCTCGGCTGCCGGCCGCCCGGCTACAGGCCAGACGGCTGGAACTACTGGATCGACCAAGGAGCATCGCTGAGCGCCGATAGAGGTTCACCTCACGAACTTGCGGCGCCCCCAGCCATCCCCGTCCCGGCCTGCTAGGTGTGATGACCACGGACGTTGTCCCTGGCGGGATGGTGTGGGGGGTCCACCGTTGAGGTGAGCCCTCTGGGTGAGCATGTGGGTCTTCCACAACTCGCATGTCACCCAGGAGGGCTCGTGGTCCAGGCTAGATGTCCGCATCCCAATGCTCGGTTGACTCCCCGGGGCCGACGGGACATGGTGAGGGCGGTCCTCGAGGACGGTTGGACGATCGAGGCGGCGGCTGAGCGCTGGCAGGTCGACGCCAAGACGGTCCGCAAGTGGCGGGACCGGTGGCTCGCCGAGGGCGACGCCGGGCTCAAGGATCGTTCCAGCCGGCCCCGGTCGTGCCCGTGGGCAACCCCGGTGCCGCTACGCCAGCGGGTGATCGAGCTGCGAGCCCAGCACCGCTGGGGTGCCGCTCACATCGGCCACGAGGTCGGCCTGGCCGCCTCGACCACCCAGAAGATCCTCGCGGCGGCCGGGCAGGGCCGCCTCGATCGTGGTGATCGGGCGACCGCCGAGCCGGTCCGCCGCTATCAGCGGGACCGGCCCGGCGAGTTGGTGCATGTTGATGTGAAGAAGCTTGCTGCCATCCCGTCCGGCGGGGGCTGGCGGCTCAACGGCCGAGGGCCCGGCAAGCACAGAGGCCACTCCGGCGCCGGCTACCGGTTCTTGCACACCGCCATCGATGACCGCACCCGGCTGGTCTACTCGGAGATCCTCGACGACGAGCAGGGACTGACCTCAGCCCGGTTCTGGCAGCGAGCCCACGCCCACTTCGCCGCCCTGGGCATCACCGTCGAGCGGGTCCTGACCGACAACGGCACCAACTACCGCTCCCGACACTTCGCCCAGGCCGTCGCCGCCAGCGGGGCCGCCCACAAGCGGACCCGCCCCTACCGGCCCCAGACCAACGGCAAAGTCGAACGCTTCCACCGCATCCTGCTCGAGGAATGGGCCTACCTGCGCGCCTGGACCAGCGAGACCGAACGCGCAGCCGGCTACGCCGGCTTCTGCCACTTCTACAATCACCACCGATCCCACGGCAGCCTCGGATGGTCCACACCAACGGCCACCCTCACCGCCCTCGCCGGGGACAACGTCCCCGGCACGCACACCTAGGGCCTTCCAGTCCAGGTCGTGCTCAGAGGCGACTTCCCGTACGGCTTGGGGGGACAGTTGCACGAACCGCTCGGACCGCCGGTCACGGCAGTGGATCCAGCGGCTTCGGTCGATCTCGATCGAGCTGGGCCGGAACCGTCCGCAGCTGAGCTCGACATCCCCGAGCGCAGCCAGCTCCCCCACCGCCCGACGGACTCTCCGCCAAGGCATGGATATCCGCCGGCCCCAGGCCACCATGGGCCACGGGTCAATCGTACCGGTTCGCCAGTCGCTCTCCAGCACCACAAGGAGGGCCACGACCAGCGTCGCCAGGCGCGTCCCGGTCCGCCTCCCGTCCGACCCGGGCAGCACCCGCAGGGCGTCGCGGCGAACCTGGACGAACCCGCTCACGGCGGTCCACCTGCCCGGTGTGGAGGCTTCAGGGCCGGTGGGGTCAGAA
>JAGWSF010000233.1 GCA_028876385.1 Acidobacteriota bacterium
CACCGGCAAACCGTTTGGCTTCGACGGCCTGGGACGCCCCTTCGAGTTCTCCCTGATGCACGTCTTCGAGTTCGCCAACGGGCGTATCAGCCTGGAGTACGGCTGGCCGGACATGGCCGCCATCGCCAACCAGCTCGCCGGGTAGGTGCTTCGTCACGCCGCCGTCGGAACCACGCCGGGGTCTTTATGATGGCCGCTGGTGCGCAAGATCATCTGGACCATGTCGGTGTCGGTGGACGGCTACATGGAGGGCCCCGACCACGACATCAGTTGGCACCACGTCGACCAGGAGCTCCACCAGCACATGAACGACTGGATCGGTGCCGCCGGCCTCTTCCTCGAGGGACGGGTGACATACGAGCTCATGGCGGATTTCTGGCCGACCGCCGACCAGGACCCCGACGCCCCGCCGACGGTGGTCGAGTTCGCCGAAATATGGCGGCGCACGCCGAAGGTCGTGTACTCGCGCACCCTGGGGCGGGCCGGGTGGAACTCCACCATCGCACGCGAGGTGGTGCCCGCGGAGGTACTCGCGCTGAAGGCGCAGGGTGACGGGCACATCGTCCTCGGCGGCTCCGAGCTGGGTTCCGAGTTCGCCCGCCACGACCTGATCGACGAGTACCGGCTGTACGTCCACCCCGTGGTCATCGGACGGGGCACCCCGGCGTTGCGGCCGTCGAAGGCGAGATTCGCCCTGGACCTGGTCGAGACCTGGAGGTTCGGCAACGGCGTCGTCCTTCTGCGCTACACCAGACCGGCGTCCTGACCGCCCCTGATACCGGCTTCTGAGTCGGCTGACGTCGCCTTCCCGGGCCCCCCGACCCCGACCCGCTAGCCACTTGACCTTCCCCCAGGGGGAAGGCCCACAGTGAAGGTGATGAGGATGCTCAGCATCGGAGAGTTCGCCCAGCAAAGCCGGCTGTCGCCCAAGGCCCTGCGTCTCTACGACGAGCTGGGCGTCCTCACCCCAGCCCGGGTCGACCCCGACACCGGCTACCGCTGGTACTCCCCCGACCAGCTCGACCCGGCTCGCCTGGTGGCCCTGATGCGCCAGGTGGGCCTTCCCCTGGACCTGGTCCGCCGGGTGCTCGACGCCGACTCGTCGGCCGCCGCGGAGATGGTCAGGAGCTACTGGCAACACACCGATGCCGAGCACCGACGCCGGGCCGAGCTGGCCGGGTACCTGCTCGACCGCCTGCAAGGAGGGAACCCCATCATGTACCAAGTGACCACCCGGGAGATGCCGGAGCGGGCCGTGCTGTGCACGAAGCGCCATGTCACCGGCGAGCAGGAGGTGCGGGACCTGGGCCAGCAGTTCTTCGGCTACTTCCGGCAGCGGCCCCTACCTCTCATCGAAGGGCGGCCGGGCGCTCCGTTTCTCATCTACCACGCCGAGGTCACAGCCGACAGCGACGGGCCGGTCGAATTCTGCCGTCCCATCCCCTCCGAGGATGAAGAGGCGACCGCGGCCCACTACCCCCAACTGCAACTGCGTCGCGAGCCGGCCCACCAGGAGGCCGTCGTCCACCTCGGTCTCTACCCCCAGGACGACACCCCGTGGGAGCTGGTCTCCGAGTCGCTCCAAACCTGGGTCGCCCAACAGCGGCGCCTACCGAGCGGGCTGGGGATGCGCCTCACCTATCTGTTCACCCCGCCGCGCACCGCGACCAGCGTCCCCGACATCGACTTTGCCGTGCCCTTGACCGCTCACTGACCCCGGCATGGCGGCCGAGATCGTCAGGGCTGGCCCACCCGAAGATAGGGGACTGAGCTCATTGGCTCAGGAGGCCGCTCGCGGCACGCCGCCGCGGCCGGCGGGCAGCCGACCGGCGGCTAGGGCGCTACGACGTGGCGGTGCGTCCGGTGTGAGCCCGACGACGCCGGCCAACTCCCGGCTTCACGCCACGTAACCGTAGCTTCAGGTCCGACCGGTGGGATCGATTCGACGATGGCGCGGCCGGGGCATCAGAAGACCAACGGCAGGAGCATTTTGGTCGATCGCTTGTAGGCCGGGTAGGTGTCGGGAAACTGTTGAGCGAGGAAGCGCTCCTCGACGGCGGCGCTGTAGAGGAAATAGATCCCGACGAGGCCCACGGCGATCAGCCACAGCCAGCTCAGCGCCACCGCTGTGCCGGTCCCGGCGACCAGGATGCCCGAGTAGATCGGGTGGCGCACCAGGTGGTAGGGGCCGCTCGTCACGAGCTCCGGCTCGTTCTTCTGCGTCATCGGCGTCCCCCAGTTGCGCCCGATGTGCACGCGGGCCCAGACGGCCGATCCCAACCCGAGTCCCAGAAAAGCCATCCCAAGGGCTGAGCGCCACGGCGACGTGTTGAGGCCGTGGCCCCGCAAGACCCCGAGGCGCGCCAGGACCACGACGATGACCACGATCACCGCCCTGATGCGCAGTTCTCGCGACCACGGGACCTTGCCCCGCTTCACGGAGAAGGCGGCCACCAACCAGTACAGCCACAACGCTGCCCACCCGGCCGCGAAGACGGTCTCGACGGCACGCACCGGGCTCACAATGCCACGCTCGCGCCGGGGCCGCCCCGGAAAAAAAATCGGCGCCTTCCCGACCCGTCCACGGATACCGTCCGTCGTGTGCTGACGGCCGAGCAGGTCGCGGCCTTCGCCCGCGACGGTTTCCTCGTGATCCCGGGGGTGGTCCCAGACCACCTCCTGTCCGCGGCGGACGCCGAGATCGACCAGCTCCTCCGGAGCGACCCGCCGCCCGACCGCAAAGTGGGACCCCACTTCTACTTTCTCGGCCCTTCCCAGCTTCCCGCCGCCGACGCCGCGCTGCGCCGATCCGGAGCCTTGGCGGTCGCCGAGCAGCTGGTGTCGCCCCACCGCCTCGACCACGCCTTCGACCACATCCAGGTCGCCCTGAACATCCCGCCCTACCCCCACCGCCCGGGCGGGCCCCACATCGACGGGCACCGCCCGGAACAGGATCGTCCGGACTCGTTCACCATGCTGGCCGCCGTCTTCCTGGCCGACGAGTCCGCTCCCGATTCCGGCAACCTGTGGGTCTGGCCGGGATCACATCTGGCCCACCAGGAGATTTTCGCGGAGCGGGGTACCCGGGCCCTGCTGGCCGTCAGCGGCCACACCCTCAGCCTCGACGACCCGCCTCCCCTGGGCAAGCCCCGGCCTGTCCTCGCCCGGCGCGGCGACTTGCTGCTGGCCCACTTCCTGCTCGGCCACAACATCGGCGGCAACGTCACCGAGCGGACCCGTCGGATCCTCTACTACCGCCTCAGCTGCCCGGCCCACCACGAGCGATGGGAGGACACGTTCCGCAACGCCTTCCGGGAGTACCCCGCCGTCCAGGCGATCGGAGCCGGCGGTTGGGACGGGGAGGTCGGGTAGGGCGACACGCATACCCGTTTGGCCCATCCAGCCAAACGAACGGCCTGGATAGGATGGCTGGGGTGCTCGACGCCCTCGTCGGTCTAGGCGTGTCCCTGCCGGTGTTGGCGGCGCCGATGGCCGGCGGACCGACCTCGGCCGAACTGGTCGCTGCTGCGGCCCGGGCCGGCAGTCTGGGCTTCATCGCCGGCGGCTACAAGACGGCGTACGAGTTGGCCGCGCAGGTGCGGGCGGCGCGGGAGCAGACCGACAGGTTCGGGGTGAACCTCTTCGCGCCCAATCCGGTGCCGGTCAACCTCGCCGAGTACACCTCCTATCGCGACCGACTAGGCCCAGAAGCGGATCGCCGCAAGGTCGCCATCCCGGAGGTGCCGGTGGAAGACGACGACCTGTGGCACGACAAGGTCGACCTTCTCGTCTCCGACCCGGTCCCGGTGGTCACGTTCACCTTCGCCATCCCGGAGCGGGCCGCCATCGACGCCTTGCGAGCCGCCGGCTCACTCCTGGTGCAAACGGTCACCTCACCCGAAGAGGCGGCCCGGGCCGCCGACGCCGGTCTCGATGCTCTGATCGTCCAGGGCTGGGCGGCCGGCGGGCACTCCGGAACTCTGAACCCATCGAAGCCGCCCGTCCGACGGTCACTCGCAGAGTTGGTCGGCAGGGTGAGGGACCGGGTGCAGTTACCAATCATCGCCGCCGGGGGGCTCGACACCCGCCAGCGGGTCTCAGAGGTCATCGCCGCCGGCGCGGAAGTCGCGGCGGTGGGCACAGCCCTGTTGCTGGCAACAGAAGCGGGGACATCAACTCCGTATCGGGCCGCTCTCGCTCGGCCTGACCCGGGTCCGACCGTGCTGACACGGGCCTTCACCGGCCGCCCCGCCCGGGCCATACCCAACGCGTTCGTCCGCGCCCACCACGAGCACGCCCCGATCGGCTACCCGGCGCTGCACCACCTTACGTCGCCCTTGAGACGGGCCGCGGCCGCCGCCCATGACCCCGAAGGAATCAGCTTGTGGGCCGGAGAGAACTACCGCTCCACCCGACCGGGACCTGTGTCGGTCATCCTCGAGGAGCTCGCCAGCGACCTGTAGACCGTGCAGGTGGGGTCCGCGGTGGAGACCCTGCCGCGGGTGCGCCCGAGGGAAATGCGAGGCACGCGGCAAGCGATCCCATGCCGCCAGCTCCTCGCGGCGTTACAGGGATCCTCGCGGGATCACCCATTCCTGGGCGGCACCACCGGCTTCGGCGATTCGTTCGAAGTCGGAGTCGTAGTGCAGAACGGTTAAGCCGGCGGCTTGGGCCGCAGCAGAGATCACGAGATCACGTAGAGGGACGCGATGGTGACCGTGACGGGCCAGCTCGTGTTGAATTTCAATGGCCTTGGTCATTACCTCGGGCGTGATGGGCGCCGTGTCGAGACTCCGGCGCTCCTCCAGCACCTCCTCATAGCCGGCGAGATTCCGGGCGCTGTAGAGGATCTCGAGGTCGACGATGGCACAGGTGGCGATGGAGCCTTCCTCGAGCAGCGGTCGGAGGCGTTGGGCTACAGCGGGGATCGGGAAACGGGCGAGTGCGCTCTTGTCCGCCAGGTACCGAGCGTCTAGCGCCACGCGTCCGACATGACCTTGGGCTTGTCGAGGGCGAGGCCCTTCATCGCCTCCAGTCTGTCGGCGTGCCGGCGACGCCGATCAGCCAGGACTACCGCCTCGAGCGAGCGGTTCACCGTTTCCTTCATGGTTGACGCGCCCAGGATTGAGGAGGCGGCCTCGAGAAGGTCGTCGTCGATGTCCACCAGTCGCTTGCTCACGCTTCCAGTATATCTCGTTGAGTGCCTCACGGATATACGAGCGGGTAGGTTGCGGACGCTTCCAGTGGCGCCAGCCCATCCAAGCGCTCCGGTGAGAGTTCCGGCTGCCGGAGTTCGAGGACGACCCGGGCCGCGATATGTGGATGACGGTTCGCAGGGGGCCATCTCGCCGGCGGCTAGAGGGCGGCCCGGTGCTCAGCGGGGCCGGCCCGGACCGTTGCGGGCGGCCCTCCAGTACCCCATGGTCGTCGGGATGCCGAAAGCGGCCACCCCGCCGTAGGTGCTGATGGCCCCGCACGCGTGCAACACGCGGGCTAGTCGGGGGTGGGTCCGCTCGGCGTTGGTGGCTGCTACTTGAATGCCCATACCAACGGCCGTGGTCATCATCGCCCACTTGGCGCGGCGGTCGGGGAACACCGCAGGTTCAGCGTTGCGGATCAGGTCGTAGCCGGTGACTACGCCGTTGGCCACGTTGTAGACGGCGACGGTGGCGATCAGGGGTCGGTCGGCGAGACGCAGCCGCCAGATGTGCCATGCGGCCCAGAAGATCTTGGGTTTGTCGCCGACGTGATCCATGATCTCCCCGACCCGTGTGACCGTGCCGGTGCGCCGGGCGATCATGCCGTCGGCCAGGTCGGCAAAGTACGACGGGGCACCGACGCCGTAGCCCTTCCAGGTTCCCAGCCTGGGACCGGCCCACCATGCACCCGCGCCGGCGACCACGTCGAGGAGGTTGGCTGGGGTGACGACGCCGCCGGTGGCGGCGGCGAGGCGCTGCAGCGTCGAGCCAGAGGTTTCGGCCATGGCGGTCGATCCTAACTAGGAACGACCACCTCGCTTCCTGAGCGGGTGAGGGCTGATCGCCGGGCCGCCGGCGCATTGGCCCGGGAGCCTGAAACCCATCGAGATGGCCGTTCCCCTCCAACTTCAGCGATCCTGACACGGCTCGCCTCCTATTTTTTCCTCTCGGTGGGGAAGGGCGCGGGTGCGGTCAGGCACCCTTGCGCTGCTGGCCCGTCGGTCGTCCCCGTCGGGGCACTTCGCCGACGTTGGAGGGCAGCGGATCCGAGCGGTCCTTGTAGGATGAACTCGGTGAGCGCCGGTGAAACGCTGGTCACGGCCCGTAAACGGGCCAACCTCTCGCAATCGGAACTCGCGGCGCGAGCTGGCGTGGGCCGTGGGTTGCTGTCGAGGTATGAGACCGGAAGCTCGTCACCGGAACCAGCCGTCCTCGCCCGCCTTCTCGACGCCGCCCGCAACGAGATCAACGGCCACAGGCTGCAGGATTTGCTGGAGTTGGCCGATGCTCTCCCCCACCGCTGGCCCGGCGACACCCCCGAGTTCCCGGCCCATCTCTGGAAG
>JAGWSF010000234.1 GCA_028876385.1 Acidobacteriota bacterium
CGGAGGACAGGGTCGCGCCGGCCCTCAAACTTGCCCAGAGCCTTCGTCTCGTACCCTGATGCGACCCTCGGAATCGGAGATACCCGCGGGTCGGTCTGTGCCCGGCGGGAGTACCTGTCGAACTTGTCTCAGATTGGCTAGCGCATGAAGCTCAAACTCACCCTCCAGCGGGCCGCCGGTCACCGGCCCGCGGATCTTCTGATCAGCGTCGACCCGAACGCCACGGTCGGGACCCTCGCCGACTACATAGCGAGGTCTGACCCCGAACCCGGGGTAGACCTGTCGAGGCCGTACACCCTGAAGATTTTCGGGAGCAACACAACCGAGGCCCCGCCTGACACGTCGGTGGCCGACTCGGGTCTCACGTCGGGCGTCACTGTGTCGCTGACCCCGAGCGACAGCCGTTTCGTCACCGAGTCGTTCCGGCCGGTCGCGTCGCTGCATGTCGTGTCCGGTCCCGACGCCGGGAAGGAGTTCCGGCTGCCGGCCGGCGCCAGCGTTATTGGACGAGGCCGCGACTGCGAGATCCGCCTCCAGGACCCGTTGACCTCGAGACGCCACGCCAAGATCCACGTGGGCGACGTGATCCAGATCTTCGACCTCGGATCGGTCAACGGTATCCTTATCGGCGACACCCAGACTGACAACACAATCCTTCGCCATGGCGACACCGTTCAGGTCGGGCAGACCGTCATCTCGGTCCAGATGGAACCGGGTGTCTCCGCCGCCGGGTCGGTGACCTCCGTCAGCTTCAACCGGCCGCCGCGGGTGGACACCCGGTACTCCGGGCGGACCTTCTCGTTGCCCGAAATCCCGGCTACCCCTAAGGGGCAGCGTTTCCCGATTATACCGCTCTTCGCCCCGCTGCTCATGGGCTCGGCTCTCTACCTCAGCACCAAATCCACCACGTCGCTGATCCTCATGGCCATGAGCCCGCTGATGATGGGCGGCAACGTCCTCGAGGGCCAGATGACCGGGAAGCGGACCTACCGGCGCGACATGGAGGAGCTCCGCCGCTCCATTGACCAGCTGCGAACAGAGGTAGGGGCCGAGGCCGAGTCCGAGGCCCGCCTCCGTCGGGCGGAGTACCCCTCGATTAGTGAATGCGCAGAAGCGATCACGGCTCGCAGCGCGCTGCTCTGGTCCCGCCGTCCGGACCTTCCCGGCTTCGGCGAGCTCAGCCTCGGCCTGGGCCAGCAGCCTTCGCGCTCGAAGGTCGAGTACCCGTTCAACCGCCAGGGCGAGCGCGAGCTGTTAAAGGAGCTGCACGACACTTTCGATCCCTTCGCGACCGTGGACGCGGTGCCGGTGGTCGCCGACATGGACGCGGGCGGCGCTCTCGGGGTGGCCGGCCGGGCTGACCGGGCCCGAGCGGTGTCCCGCTCCTACCTGCTCCAGCTGGCCGCCTTGCATTCACCGGCTGAGTTGGCCGTCTACGCCGTCTGCGGCCCGGACCGGGTCGGCGATTGGGATTGGCTCAAGTGGCTCCCACACTGCGGGGGCTTCCAGGCGCCGCTCGAATGCGAGCCCCTGGCATCGACTAAGACGGACCTGGCCCGCCTGTTGGGCGAGCTCGAGTCCGCGATCCGCGACCGGGCCGAGGCCGGGCGGTCGGCCGAGGAGACTTCCCTGCCGCGACTGGTCGTGCTGGTCGACGACCCGCCTGAGAGCGAGCGGAGCCGGCTGGTCGACATAGCCGAGCGAGGAGCGGCGTTCGGCTTGTGGGTCCTCTGGGTCGCAGGATCCCTGGCGGAGCTTCCGGCCGGCTGCAAGACCTTCGTCGAGGTGTCGCCGGTCGAGGATCGGGGCACCGCCAGCTTCGTGGGATCCTCGCAGACGCTGGACCCACTCGCGGTGGAGCTCCTGGCTGCGCCCGAAGCCGAGGAGCTGGCTCGGCGGATGTCACCGATTGTGGACGCGTCGCTCAGGGACGAGTCCCAGAGCGACGTCCCCAGGTCGGTTTCGCTGCTCACGCTGGTCGGTAGGGACCTGGCGACGTCGCCCGACCGGGTCGTCGAGCGCTGGGTGGAGAACCGCTCCGTACTGACCGGGCCGAGCGCCGTCGGACGCCAGGGCAAGGGTCGACCGGGGAACCTGAGGGCCGTGATCGGCGAGAGTGCGACCGGGCCCCACGTCCTCGACCTGAGGGTGCACGGGCCGCACGCTCTCGTGGGGGGGACCACCGGTGCCGGTAAGAGCGAGATGCTGCAATCGTGGATCGTAGGCATGGCCCTGTCGAACAGTCCCCAGCGGCTCACCTTCCTGCTGGTCGACTACAAGGGGGGATCAGCGTTCAGTGACTGCGTCAACCTGCCGCACACGGTCGGCCTGGTAACCGATCTGAGCCCCCACCTGGTCCGCCGGGCATTGACATCCCTGTCGGCCGAGCTGAGGTACCGAGAGCACATTCTCCACCGTAAGAGGGCCAAGGACTTGGCGTCCCTCGAGCGCGATGGGGATCCCGATGCGCCTCCGAGCCTGGTGATCGTGGTGGACGAGTTCGCCGCGTTGGTCAAGGAGGTACCCGAGTTCGTCGACGGGGTCGTCAACGTGGCCCAGCGCGGCCGGAGCCTGGGCCTGCACCTGATCCTCGCTACCCAGAGACCGTCGGGGGTGATCCGGGACAATCTCCGGGCCAACACCAACCTGCGGGTGGCCCTCAGGATGGCTGACGTAGCCGACAGCACCGACGTCATCGGGACCAAGGCGGCGGCCGGCTTCGATCCCGCCATCCCCGGCCGGGCCGCGTCGAGGACCGGCCCGACGGCGCTGATACCGTTCCAGACCGGCTACGTCGGCGGGTGGACGTCAGCAGCGCCGGAGCGTCCAGACATCGTGGTATCCACCTGGGGGTTCGCCCCGAAGTCGACATGGGAGCCCCCCGTCGACGAAACTGCCGAGCAGCCGGCCGAGGGCCCGACCGACATCCAGCGCCTCGTGTCGAGTATCGGGGGGGCGAGCCGGATTGCCGAGATCGCCGAGCCCCGGAAGCCGTGGCTACCCGAACTGGCCACCGTCTACGACCTAGCCAAGCTCCCGTCGCGCCGTCGCGACGACGAGCTGGTGTTCGCGGTGGCCGACAACCCGGCCAATCAGGAACAGGCGACCATTGCTTTCCGACCCGACGAGGACGGGAACATGGCCATCTTCGGAACCGGGAACTCGGGCAAGAGCGCCCTTCTCAGGACCCTGGGCCTGGCCGCCGGATTCACGATAAGGGGCGGACCGGTCCATGTGTACGGGCTGGATTTCGGGGCGAGGGGTCTGCAGATGCTCGAACATCTGCCCCACGTCGGAAGCATCATCGCCGGCAACGACTTCGAGCGGGTGTCGAGACTCCTTTCCATGCTCAGGGAAACGATCGACCGCAGAGCCAACGAGTACGCCAAGGTCGGGGCCGGCTCGGTCACCCAGTACCGGACCATCTCCGGCCGAGGCGACGAACCGCGGATCCTCCTCCTGGTGGACGGCATGGGCGGCATGCGCACCGCTTACGAGGGCACCGAGCACCACCGCCTGTTCGAGTCGTTCCTGTCCATCGCTACCGACGGCCGCCAGGTGGGGGTCAACCTGGTCATCGCCGCCGACCGCGCCGGTGCCGTCCCGTCGGCCCTGGCATCGCTGATCCAACGCAGGGTTGTCCTGCGCCTGGCCGCCGATAACGACTACGCGATGCTGGGCCAGCCGAGCGACGTGCTCGACCCGAAGTCACCGCCTGGTCGGGGACTCTGCGATGGCCTCGAGATACAGGTCGCCATCCTCGGTGACAGCCCCGACCTTCTCGCCCAGGACATAGCTGTCCGGTCCTTCGCCCGAGCGATGAGGAACGCTGGCACCAAGGCCGCTCCTGCAGTACGAAAGTTGGAGGACGAGATTTACCTCGACGACCTGGAACTCGAGGTTGGTGGAGGTCCCGCTTTCGCCATAACCCGGGACACCCTGGTGACGACCGGGCTGCCCGGCGACGGCACCTTCACCGTCGCCGGGCCGCCGGGGAGCGGCCGGACGACCACTCTTGCCACCATCGTCGCCAGCGTCCGCCGGTGGCGCCCCGATTCCCGGTTGGTTCTTCTCGGTTCCAAGAAGAGCCCACTGGCTTCCACGATCGACTGGACACGGTCGGCTCTAGACGTCGCCGAGGTCGCCAATCTTGCAGCCGAGATCCCCGATCTGCTCGGAGAGGCCGGAGCCGACGGTGCCGGGGTCGTGGTGATCGAGAACCTCACCGACTTCGTCAAGGGCGAGGCTGACGAGGCCTTGCAGGACATGATCAAGCAGGTCACCGCCAACGGCCATCTGGTCATATCGGAGGGGGAGCCGGTCGCCCTCGGCGGCCTTCAGCCCCTGCTGCAAGCGGCCCGATCGAGTCGGGTGGGGGTGGTCCTGCAGCCCGAGCAGACCGACGGTGCTCTGTTCAGGGCCCAGTTCCCGAGAGTGAAGAAGGCAGACTTCCCGCCCGGACGGGCCATCTACGTGGCCAGGGGGGCGCCCCCCACCGTGGTCCAAGTCGCGCTAGCGGGGAGTGCTGCCCATTGAAGATAGGAGTCCCATGAAGCATCCTGCTTTCCAGACGAACAACCTCTAGATAACCCAACCACGAAGGAGAAAACACAATGGCTGACACCAACATTAGCTACGCCGAGATCCAGTCTGCGGCGAGCCAGCTCACCA
Source organism: Acidobacteriota bacterium (assembly GCA_028876385.1). Lineage (GTDB taxonomy): Bacteria > Actinomycetota > Acidimicrobiia > Acidimicrobiales > Palsa-688 > JAKCDU01. The sequence continues at coordinate 4,672 of JAGWSF010000234.1, forward strand.
GCGGTGAGTCACAGATCAACGAGATCCTGATGCAGTTGCAAACCACCATCGGGAATTTGATCAGCAATGGCTTCACCACCGACAGCGCCAGCGGGGTATTCGAATCGGCCTACCAGGAGTTCACCGCCGGGGTGAGAAGCGTCGTCGCCGGCCTCACCGAGATGAGCTCCTTCCTCAACAGTGTGGCCTCCTCCTACCAGGACATGGACCAGTCGATCGCGTCGAAAATCTCCCGCTGACCGCCTGGCTTAGACGCCCGGCCGAGGGACACCCCTGAGCGCTTCTCAGCGGGTGTCCCTCGGGCCCTCGGTCTGATCGAGTTCTCTCACCTCACATCCATGGAGTTTGACGATGTCCATTGATATCCCCAGCTGGCTGCAACCGGTCCTGGACTTCTACGAGATCCCCTGGCCGGATGTCGACGAGGACGCCTTCCACGACATGCGTCAGCCCCTTCGAAACTTCGGCCAGGACCTGGACGCGGTCGGTGCAGCGATCGACTCGGCCCTCGCCGATCTCGAGTCGGGCAACCCATCGCACACCCTGCGGGCCATCTCCACCTACTTCGCGTCCGTCAAGCGCGACTTCCTCGACCCGGTCAGGTCCATCTGCGACGGTCTGGCCGGCTGGCCCTGCGATGTCGCCTACGACGCCATCGTCGCGGTCAAGGTAGCGATCATCGGCCTACTTACTACCGAGATCATTGACGATGCCGCCGCCGTGGTCGCCACCGCCGTGACGTTCGGTCTCGACTCGGCGGTGACCTTCGCGGAGGCGGCGGGAGTCCGGGAGATGGTGGCCGAGTCGTTGAGCATCGCCGAAGGCGACGTGGCCAGCCGCATCCTCTCGGCGGCCAACACCGAGTTGGACAACTTCGTCAGCTCGCTGCTCAACCCGTTCATCTCCAGCGTGTCGGCAAGGGTCCAAGGCGAGGTCGACGCCTACATCCCCCGGCTTGTGCTGCAGCAGGCGTTCGCGGCCGAGCAGTCGGCCATCGACGCCGAGGCCGGTGCAGCGGCGAGACTCCATCTCTCCCCCTCCGAGCTCGAGCACTGCGTCGAGTCCATCACCACCAGTTCGGTGCATCTTGACCAGGCCACCAAGAAGTTGGACTCCGCCATCGAGGAAGTTTTCTCCCACCCTGCTCCCTCACCCAGCCCGAGCACGGCGTCAGCCGCGCTCAGGAGCGCGGTCAAGGGGGTCGTCCAAACCGTTGAGGCGGACCTGGTAGGAGGACTGCGGTCGCTCATTGACCACGTCATCGGTCACTTCGTCACCCTCCTGCAGGACTACAAGCGGGCCCTTGATGACCTCGACCAGGAGGCCCGCGTAGCCGCTAGCCAGCACCACGCCCGGCTCGGCGCCCCGGTGGTGGCGTTATCGGCGGCCGGGCTCGGCACGGTGGTCGCAGCTGGCGTGGGCGCCACCTCGGGTCTGGTCAATAGCGCGAAGGCCCAACCGGTCCAGGTCGAAGTCGTCACCGCCGCCGAGGACGGAGACTCGATAGCGGTGGCCGTCGACACTACCGTCGTCAGCGCCGGGCCAGCGACGGCCAACGACACCGCCGATCACATAGAGGTCCGGGTCGCGACGGCGACGGCGACCGCCGGGCCGGCATCGGCGACCGGCGGCGGGGTGACAGAGGTCCGGGTCAAGGTGGACGCGGAAGGCCCTCATGTCGTCGCCGCCCAGAGCGGCTCGGCGCCTGGCGCGCCGGTCGGTGCCCACGGTGCCGAGCACCACGTCAGGACCATCCACGACGTGTCGCCAACAAGGTCCAACGACGACTCCAGGCTGCAGGCCGCTCACCCGGACCGACCGATGCCGAACGTAGGCGCGGCGACGAGCTCTGCTCACGGGGTGACTGAGGTGAAGCCCAAGCCGACCCCGGCTCCGATTGTGGAGGGCTCCACCGTGTTCGAAGAAGCTGAGTAGACGTCAGGGTAGCTACAGCCGCACAGTCGGCAGGGCCGGTCGTATTCAGCGCATCGGCCAGGATCGACCGACTGGAGCGACCCGAATCTTAGAACAGCTGATCTTTCCGGCTTGATGGCTCCTGGGCAGTCCGCTTTCCCGGTCGGCGGGACGGATTCGAGGGGCATTGACCGGTAGGTGCGGCGGGTGGTCGCGGTGATCGTCCTCGGGGCGGTCATGTCGTGTCGACACCACCATCGTCAACGTCGCCCTCGAAACCCTCGCCCGGGACGTGCACAGCTCGCTGGCCGATACCCAGTGGGTGATCACGGCCTATCTGCTGGCCCTCGGCGCCGTCATACCGCTCACGGTGTGGATGTCCGCCGCTTCGGTACCCGCCGCATCTACCTGGCGTGGATCGTCACCTTCACCCTCGGATCGGCTCTGTGCGGCCTGGCTACCTCGACCGGTGAGCTGGTGATCCTCCGAGTGATTCAGAGGTCGGCGGCGGGTTGATCCTCCCGGTCGGCAACTCCCCGGAGCAGGCCGGACGCATCCTGCCCAGTTTTGTGATGCTGGCCAGCGGTCTGGCCGTCCTCACCTACGGCCTTGCCGAGGTCGGCGGATCAGCCAACGGATGGACCCATGTGGGCGTCCCGGTGGCGGGCGCCAGCGTGCTGGTCGCAGCGTTCGTGCTGCGGGCGCTTCGGATTGGAAAAGCCGCTGCTCGACGTACGCCTCTACGCCACCGGGGTGTTCTCGGCCGCCTCGCTCACCATGTTTACAGTAGGCGCGGCCGTTGTTCGGGAGCCTGATCTTGCTCCCCCTGTACTTCCAGGCCATACGAGGCGAAGACGCCCTGGGCCCCGGGCTGCTGATGGCGCCGCGCGGACTCGGAGTGGTCGCCGGCTGGCTGGTCGACCTGCGCTGACGAGGCTAAAGATGCAAGCGTCAAGTTCCAGACGGTGACCGGCGAACGGGTGGATGCACTCGTGGTAGCGATGGCAAGGGCAGGTAAGGTGGCCGTCGTCCACATCATCTGGCCCGCAGACGAGTCCGAGGACCGGGCGTCCATGGCCATCAGGATTGGTGAGAGTCCGCGATTCGGTTCGTGACGCACGCCGGCCATCTGACCTTTCGGTTAGCCCTGGCGTCACGAGAACCGTCGGCGGGTAGCGTCGAGGCGTGTTGCGTCCTGGAAGCTGGACCAACCCTGCGGGTGAAAGTCCCGTCCGGGTAATCGCCGGAGAGCCCGGTAGTAGGCCCCGGTTCGCCGCTGAGAGGTGGCGGCCTGAGCGGGGTGTCGAAAGCCTCTTTGGAGGGAGCAAGCGTGTGGGCCGCAGGACCACCCGGTCCGAGTCCTGCAGCCTCGTCAGACTCACAACGGGGGAGCGGAGCCGCTCATGTCACGGTGAAGGCCCATGTCCGACCTACTGGCCAGTTCCGGAGATGCCCTTGCTCGGGTCCCCTCGGGTTACGTGGAGCGGCACGCTCGCAAGGGTTGGGTCGGAACAGGAGAGGCCAGTCTGGCCAGCTTCGTCAGCAAAGATCGGTCGTATAAGCCAGTGGTGAAATCGAGAGGAGGCCAGCGGGAGTCCGACGGGGTCGTAGTACCTGGGAGGGTGATGTCTGCCCTAGCACCAGGGAAGGGCTCCGACTCGGTCGTGTCGGGGATGCAGGTAAGCGTGAGGGCATGGCTGGGACCGCCCAGCCCAACTGCCCCGAGGGGAAACATCTTCCTCCCGCTAAAGTGCGACGACTGCAGAACCGGCTATGGGCTGCGGCCAAGCAGTCTTCGGGTCGGCGTTTCCATGCCTTTTATGACCGCATCTACAGGAGTGACGTTCCGTGGGAGGCGTGGGAGCGGGTGCGAGGCGTCCGGAGTGGATGGTGTCACCCTGGGCGTGGTGGAGGCTTATGGGGTGGAGCGGTTGATCGCTGAACTCCATGAAAGTCTTCGTGCAGGCATCTACCGTCCGGCGCCGGTGCGTCGGGTGGAGATATCAAAGCCTGACGGGTCTAAGCGCCCGTTGGGGACACCCACTGTCAAAGACAGGGTGACTCAGCAGGCAGCCAAGATCGTCCTCGAACCGATATTCGAGTCCGATTTCCTGCCGTGCTCCTTTGGGTTCAGGCCCAAGCGGTCGGCCACCGACGCCATGGAGAGGATCGGGGTCGGGTTCATCGAGGGCAAGCAGTTCGTCTTCGAGGCCGACATTGGGGACTTCTTCGGCTCGATCGATCACCACCGGTTGCTGTCGTTGGTCGCCGAGCGGGTGTCTGACCGGCGGGTGCTCAAACTGTTGCTGCAGTGGTTGCGGGCTGGGGTATTGGCTGATGGGGTGTTTTCCGAGACGGTCACGGGGACTCCTCAGGTCGGGGTGATCTCCCCGCTGTTGGCCAACATCTACCTGCATGCATTCGACCGGGCCTGGCCCGGGCACGGTATCGGAGAAGTCGTCCGCTACGCGGACGACTTCGTGGTGCTGTGCGATTCCCAAGAGCAGGCCGAGCGAGCCCGGGAGGCAGCGACTGCCATTCGGGGTGAGTTGGGTCTGAGTCTGCATCCGGACAAGACCGGTGTGGTCGACCTCCGCCAGGGCACGCAGGCTTTCGATTTCCTCGGATGCCATTTTCATGCCCGCATGTCCGGCAAGCTGTGGGAACAGCGAGACACATCGTCCGCTACTACCTGCACCGCTGGCCGTCGGTGCGGTCTATGAGCGGGCCCGAGTCAGAATCAAAGCTTTCACCGGTCGAAGCCATGTGGGGATGGACTTGCCAGTCGTGATCGAACGGTTGAACCTGCTCCTTCGGGGATGGGGTAATTACCTCCGCACCGGCAACGCTGGCTACAAGTTCGTCACCTTGGACCGCTACCACTCGTGGCGGCTGCTCCGCTTGAGGGTCAAGAAGCGGGGCCGCAACCTTCACGCCGGTGAAGCGGACCGTTGGACCCGCGCCCGGTTCCACGACCCGGGCCTGCACCAACTCATGGGCACCATCCGTTACCCCAAGGCAGCGTAACCATGTCAAGAAGGCCGTCGATAAGCCGTGTGCGGGAAAACCGCACGCACGGATTGAAAGGAGGATGGGGAGCCGGGCTCGCAGGAGCACCGCGCCCCTGACTACCAATGGGAAGGCATGGCCCGAGGGGTCGACGATTGGGCCGGGTAGCCGGGCTGGCGCTTCTGGTCGCTGCGGGCTGCTCGGCGTCGGGTCCCCCAAAGTCGGCTACCGCCATCGCCGGGTCGACGAACCCGGGGGCGGCGAACTCGACTCCCGCCGCCGCAACGACCGCGACCACCCCCGCGACGAATGCACCGCCGGCGGCGACCACCACGACGGTTCCGCTGCTCGGCGCCGGCCAGGAGGCCGGATCGGGTGCCATCCCCTGGTCGGAAGTCGGCCCGGGCTGGATCCTGGCCTTGTGGTCCACCCGCGGGCCGGGGGCCACCGTCACCACGACGACCACTCCGGCGGCGTCCAGCGATGCCGGTCTGGCCCCCACCCTGTTCCTCGTCGACCCGGCCGGCGGCCGTTACCGGGTGATGAGCAGCGCCGAGCTCGGCTCGGGATACCTGGCCGCTTGGTCGGGTGATGGCCGACAGGCACTGCTGCAGCTGTCGCAGTTGACCGCTCCAGGGACCAACGACTACGAGCTGCTGGACCTGTCCAGTGGGTCGATCCGCCCCCTGGCGCTGCCCGCCGGGAGCGGCCGGGTGGACTTCACCCGACCTTCCGGTCAGGCCATCCTCGACGGAGCGGCGGTCACGCCCGGCACGCCCCCATCGTCGTATGGAGCCGTCGGTCGCTACGACCTCGCCGGCACCCTTCAGCTCAACTACCCGCTCAGCTACCCCGGCGCCGGGACGACGACGGGCGACTTCCTCGACTCCCCGGACGGTACCTCGCTGCTGCTCACCACCACGGTCGGTTTCGAACTGGTCGGCAATGACGGCACGCCAATCCGGTCCATCCCCGTTCCCGCCGCCGCCGGGTCGTGTCATCCCACCCGGTGGTGGACCGACACCGTTGCGCTGGCCTCGTGCACGAACGACGCCCCTGCCCGCCTCTGGTTGGTCCCGACCGACGGGAGCGTCCCGACGGCGCTGACGACCTCGGGGGGCACCTACTACGCGGACAACGGCGACCTCGACGCCTGGCTGCTTACCACCGGCACCTACGTGCAGGACGTCCTGGGGTGTGGTGTGGAGGGGGTCGCCAAGTTGGCTCTCGGTGCCACGACGACCACGCAGTTGACGGTCCCCGGCCTGGACAATGCCAACTCGATCTACGTGGTCGGCGCCGACGGTGACCGCCTGGCCGTCACCGGCTCCTACCCGTGTGCCGGGGGTCCGGTCCTGGCGTGGTGGGACACCCGGGCCGACTCCACCACATTGCTGCTCGGCGGTCCGGTCAACGCCGGCAGCGTGGATTCGGCTCTGCTCTTCGGGCAGAACCGGAGTAACGCCTAGAGCCCACCGTGGCTCCCCGGCGCGCGACGCCGGGGAGCCAGCGGGGGACCACTTAGCTCGAGGTCAGCCGTTGGTCGGAGCGACGTAATGGTCGCTGTCGATCTGCTGGGCGCCGTTGAGGTTGTGGACGCTTCCAGCGGTGGGCAGCGCCCCGTCGTTCACGCCCGAGGTGTCCTGGAACTGGACGGTGTAGGGAACCGAGGCGATGGCGCCGTTCCAGCTGTTGCCGGCATCGCTGGCGAGGCCCACGTAAACGGTATCCGAGATCGACTTGGCGCCCCTGATGGTCGCAACGTCGAGCCACTGGCCGCTCATGGCCGAGATGTCGCTGTAGCTGTAGGTGCACAGCGATTCACCGCTCGGTGCGGTCAGGGCGGCGTCGGTGCCGACGCCGTTGTAGTAGACGAACGGGCTGCTGGGTGTGGTGCCCGAGCACGAGCCGGTGGGCAGCAGGAGAGTGAACTGCAGGTCAGCGGGATTGGGCGAGCCCCCCGTACCGTTGCGGTTGATCATCAGGTTCTGCACCTGGACGTAGGCCTCCTCGGTCGTGGTCCCGGTGTTGTTGAAAGAGATGCTGACCATTTGGGCCGGCCCGCCGGGAGTGAGGTCCCCGACCGAGAAGTTACCGTTGGTCACGCTCCCGTTGACCGAGGCTCCGGCGACGGTGCCTTTGTAGTTGGACTGGCTGGTGAATGCGGTGGAGACCGGCGAACCCCCGAACAGGAGGGCCGCGACCCCACCCGAAACGGCTATGGCCGGGATCGCTCCCTTGGTTATGCGTTTCACAATTACCTTCTTATGGTCGGGCCCAGAGGGCTTGAGACAGCCAGGCCGCCCGTGTACGGACGGCCGGTGATGGCGGGCGTCGGTTTCGCCACTGGCTCCCCGTCAGCTCTGGCGACCAAATGCTGCAGCAGACGGATAATCGCTTACGCCCTCAGGCGGCCGAGATCCGCTCTTCCGCCCCGTGCCAATCAAGCGCGTCGGGACCGGTCGGGGCATCCACAAATTTGTCTAAATCGGGCCGGCAGAGACATGTGCCAGCGAAGGGAATTTCAGCAATCTTGGTGATGACCGACCGGCGGGCGGGGGTGAGGATGGTCGGCGATGGGAGTGCGCCCGGGCCGGGTCAGCCGCGTGTGGAAGGTCGGGTGGAAGCTACTGGCGGCCGTGCTGTTCGCCCTGGTCGGGGTGGCGGCTTGGTCCCTCGCCGCGACCAATCACGCCTATGTGACCACTCCGTCCATGTACCCGACCATCCCACCCGGATCGATGGTGTTCATCCGCCCGGAACGCTCCTACCACGTCGGGCAGGTCATCGAGTTCCGAGGTAACGGGCTCGATTTCGTGCACCGGATCGTCAGGATCTCGCCCGCCGGTGCTATCACCACCAAAGGGGACAATCCCCAGAACGTCCCCGACGTGTTCGTCCCCTCGACGACCACCGCCGATGTCATCGGGGCGGTCTACGCCGCCCCCCGCTGGGTTGGCTTCCCGGAACTGATAGTCCACCACCCTTCCTACGGGATCGCCTGGCTGCGCGCCGAGTTGGGGCGACCGGGCGAGGCGGCCGTCGTGATCGTCGCCGGGCTGCTCACCTTCCTCGCCTACGGCGGAGGCCGTCGGTCGGCTCCGAAGCACCGCATCGGGGCCGCGGCCCGCAGCGTCGCCTGACACTGCCGGACGTTGGCGTTAGCCGTTCCGACGCGGACTTTTGTCCGCTGCCTCTTTCTGGAAGTTACGGGTGTATGTTTACGGATGCCAGAGTTCTGATTCGGGAAGGTGAGGCACGAGTGAGTATCGACGAGATTCAAGCCGCTGAGATGAACGAGATCAGGACCCAGTCGGTGCAGCAGGCCGGGGGTCTGGTGCAGTGGACGGTCACCTGGAAAAGCACGACGGGGGACCTGCAGGACCTGTCCGGCACCGACGTGGTCGACATCCTGACCTGGGAGGGGCTGCCGCCCGAGTTCGGGACTAGTAACGGGGCTTGGACGAGCAGCGGCATGGAGACCGGCTTGGGCCTCCACGGCTCTCCGGTCGACGCCGCGCAGGGTCAGGCGACGTTCGGGTATCCGATCATGCCTACAGACGTCAATTACTCGGGTCATCAGTTGAAGGACGGTGAGACCGGCAGCGATAGGTGGGAGACCACAGGCTTTCTCGGCCACGGGGTCTACGGGACCTACGTGCACCTCGACGAGGTTGCCGTCCGGTTGGTCCGGTACCTCGAGCGCAGAGGCCGTGATCTGGTCGCCAACTGCCAGTTCACCGACCCAACCGGCGCGACTAATACCTTCAGCGATGTCGTCATACAGGAGTTATTCGCGAAGGAGCGGATCGAACTCGACGACGAGATCGAGGATGAGATGCCTGAAGCGATGCCCCAGACCGTGGACTGGTCCCTGGTCGAAGCGTGGAACCAGGAAGCCATGAAGGCCATGGAGCAGGGGGATGAGATCCGGTATTTCATCTTCCATGAGAGGCTCCTCCTCGACGGCTCGGCCGATCAACCGGTCGGGGACTACATCAACTTCGCCCGGATCAACAACAGCGGTAACAGTGCCGGCCGGCTACGGATGACCAAGAAGGGGACCCTGTTCGACCCCGGCTCGGTAACCGTCACCTGGGCCGGGGGCTGGGAGGCCACCATCAAGGAGGCCATCGCCGGCTTCTCCAAGAAGAAGGTCATCTTCGAATAGGCCAACTCGCCGGTCCGCTCCGACCCGGCTCGCTGCTTCGACCTGGGCCCCGTGCTCTCCGGACCGACCCGGCCCGCGCCCCCGACCGCCGCAGCCAGCCCTCGGCGACGGGCGCCGTGGCGTCGCGGCGGGAACCCAGCGGCGTCTAGCCTGAAGCGCGATGGGGGCGGAGCGGGCCAGATTGGGTATCCGCAAGACCGACGAGGTCCTGCTGCGCAGCCTGGTGGGGGCGACCACCCTGGCCCGGGGCCGGGCCTACGCCCTCGAGGGGATGGTCTCCGACGTCGAGTGGGACCCGAGCGGACTGAAGGTCACCGGCCGGGTCCGGGGCCGTGCCGCCGAGCCCTACGAGGTCTCGGTCATCCTCACCCGCCGGCCCGGCGGCCAGCTGCGGTCCATGATCGGGAACTGCACCTGCCCGGTGCAGTTCCGCTGTAAGCACGCCGTCGCACTGCTGTTGTCATCGGTCCCCACCAACGGCCCGGGGCGCCCGGCGGCCGACCTCACCGGTGCCCCGCTCCGTGCCGGCTCCAACCGTCTCGGGCTGGTACCGGACCTGCCAACCCAATCCGGGCCACCCACACCCGGGCCGCCCCAACCCGGGCCCCCCCGGCACCAACCCCCATTCCCGCCCGTCTGGGCGCCCCAACCGCCCGGCAGAGCGGCGCCACCCCCCGCCGCCCCGCCCGCCGCCCCTCCGCTCCGGCCTGTCCCCGGCCGGCCGGGCCCGACGGCCGGCCAATCCGGGGGAGGAGACGCCTGGGCCCGGGCCCTGACCGACCTGGTCGCCTCGGTCCGCCCCCAGCCGCCCACCCCCGGCGTGGGCGTCGGGCCGGTCCTCGGCCTGCAGTTCGAACCGGTGGCCACCCGACCGCAGGCCGGGCGAACCCGGGACCCGAGGCCCCCCGGGCCGGGAATCCGGATGCGCCCCGTGACGCTGAGCGACCGCGGCAACTGGGTCCGCAGCGGGGTGTCGTGGACCAGCCTGGACTACTTCCAGGGCTGGCGGGCACCGGCCAACGCCGCCCCCGTACTGCTGCTGCGCGAGCTGCGGGCCCTGGCCCGCCTCGGCGACGCCCGGCGCTGGATGTCCTCGGGGGAGGAGACGATGTGGCTGGAGAGCGTCAACAGCCGCCGGCTGTGGGACCTCCTGGCCGAGGCCGAGACCGCCGGCCTGGCCCTGGTCGGCTCCGGTCGGGGCAGCCCGCCGGTGATCCTGGAGCGGGAGCCGGCGGCCGCCGTGATCGACGTCGGGCGCGACGCCGGGGGTGGCCTGTCGGTGCGAGCCGGGATCGTCGCCGCCGGCGCCGACGAGCCGGTGGTCCCCTCGTCACCACAACCGCCGGTGCTGCTCCTCGGGCGCCCGCCTCACGGCGTGGCCTGGTGGGACGCCGAGGCCCGGGGCGGGCCGGGTGAACTGCACCTGGCCCGCCTCGATGCGCCGGTTCCCGACGCGGTCGCCGCCCTGGTCACGTCAGCTTCGGCTCTGCGGGTGCCAGAGCAGGGCGTGGCCCGCTTCGAAGCCGAAGTGTTCCCGGCGCTGCGACGCCATCTGCGGGTCACGGCCCGGGACGGCTCCTACGTCCTCCCAGCCGTGGCCGACGACCGGGTCCTCTGCCGGCTCACCCACGGCCCCGGCCCCACCCTCGACGTGGACTGGGCCCTGGTGGCCGGAAGCGCCGCCCCCCGCCCGGTGACCGACCCGGCCGACGCCGCCGCCGAGAAGACCGTCGCCGCGGTGGTCGACGTCCTCGGGTGGGGCGACCACCTGGTGGTGGGGGTGGGCGGCCGGCTGGTGCCCGCGGCCGGGCGTCTGCGGGGTATGGCTGCCGCCCGCTTCATGACCGACACGGTCCCCGCTTTGGCCGCCCTCGAGGGCCTCGACGTCGAGCAGGTCGGCGAAGCCCCCGACTACCGGGAGTTGACCGACGCCCCCACCGTGCGCCTGGCCACCGCGCCGGGCGGTGGGGGCGGCACCGACTGGTTGGACCTGGCCGTGGAGGTCACCGTCGGAGGTGAAGCGGTGCCCTTCGAGGAGCTGTTCGTGGCCCTGGCCGAAGGGGAGAGCCACCTCCTGCTCCCCTCCGGCGGGTACTTCTCGCTGGAGCGCGCCGAGCTGCGCCAGCTGGCCGACCTGATCGCCGAGGCCCGTGCCCTGAAGGACTCCCCGCCGTCCACCGTCCGCCTCAGCCGCTTCTCGGCCAGCCTGTACGAGGACCTGGCGGCCATCGCCGACACCGACACCGCCGGGTGGGTCGACACCTTCCTGTCCCTGGCCGGACCGCCCGCCCCGCGTCCCCTCCCCGCAGGACTGGCCGCCGACCTGCGGCCCTACCAGCAGGACGGATTCGAGTGGCTGGTCGACCGCTACGAGCGGGGGATCGGCGCCGTCCTGGCCGACGACATGGGCCTGGGCAAGACCGTCCAGGCCCTGGCTCTGATCTGCCACGCCCGCCAGGCCGACCTCACGGCGCCCCCGTTCCTGGTCGTGGCGCCGGCCAGCGTCACCGCCGGGTGGGCCAGCGAAGCGGCTCGCTTCGCCCCCGACCTGCGGGTGGTCACCGCAGTGGAGACGGCCCGCCGGCGGGGCTCACCGGTCGCCGAGCTGGCCGCCGGGGCCGACCTGGTCATCACCTCCTACACCATCTTCCGCCTGGACCACGGGGACTTCGCCGCCGCCGGCTGGTCGGGGCTGCTGCTCGACGAGGCCCAGTTCGTGAAGAACCCGGCGTCGCACGCCGCTCAGGCCGCCCGCCGCCTGCCGTGCGGCTGGAAGCTGGCCATGACCGGCACCCCCCTCGAGAACTCCCTCGCCGAGCTGTGGTCGCTGCTGGCGGTGACCTGCCCGGGGCTGCTCGGCCCCGCCGACCGTTTCGACACCACCTACCGCCAGCCCATAGAGAGACGCGCCGACGGGGCGTGCCTCGAGCGGCTCCGGCGACGGATACGGCCGGTGATGCTGCGCCGCACCAAGGCCGAGGTGCTCTCCGACCTGCCGGACAAGGTGGAGGCGGTGGTCGAGCTCGACCTCGACCCCCGCCACCACAAGCGCTACCAGACCCACCTGCAGCGGGAACGCCAGAAGCTGCTCGGCCTGCTCGGCGACATGAAGGCCAACCGGGTGGCCATCCTGTCGTCGCTGACCACCCTGCGCCAGGCCGCCCTCGACGTGTCGCTCATCGACCCCGACGCCAAGAAGGTGCCGTCCACCAAGCTCGACCACCTCGACGAGCTGCTCGCCGAGGCCGTCTCCGAGGGTCACCGGGTGCTGGTGTTCAGCCAGTTCACCCGCTTCCTGAGCGAGGCCCGGAGGCGGGCCGAGGCGGCCGGCATCGACTGCTGCTACCTCGACGGGCGCACCCGCAAACGGGCCGAGGTCATAGAGCGGTTCCGCCGCGACGCCGTGCCGGTGTTCTTCATCAGCCTCAAAGCCGGGGGGTTCGGCCTGAACCTGACCGAGGCCGACCACGCCGTGCTGCTCGACCCGTGGTGGAACCCGGCCACCGAGAGCCAGGCGGTCGACCGCATCCACCGCATCGGCCAGACCCGCAAGGTGATGGTCCACCGCCTCGTGGCGCGCGACACCATCGAGGAGAAGGTCATGGCCCTCAAGGCCCGCAAGGCCCAGCTGTTCGACAGCGTCATGGGCGGCGACGGCTTCTCCTCGGCGTCGCTCACCGCCGACGACGTGCGGGCCCTCCTCGACTGACACGCCCCCCGGTTGCGGCCGGCCCGACCCCGCTTGCGGCCGGCCCCCCGAAGCGCCCACCATTGGCGGGTGGGTCCACCGATGCTGTTCCACCTGGCGCTGGCCGGGGACTGGGACCCCGGGGCGTCCCACTACCGGGGGTCGACGATCGGGCGGACCCTGGCCGAGGAGGGGTTCATCCACTGCTCCACCGCCGAGCAGGTCCAGGCCACCGCCGACCGCTACTACCGGGGCCGATCCGACGTCGTCCTGCTTGGCATCGACCCCGAACGGGTGGGCGCCGACGTACGCGTCGAGGGCGGCTTCCCCCACCTCTACGGGCCCCTACCGACGGCGGCCGTGGTGAGCGCCACCCCCGTCGAGGTCGGCCCCGACGGCCGACTGCTCACCGGCCCGGCGCTAGGCCCCCGACCCGCCACGGGGTGACCCCCGCGTCGGTCCGGGGGTTCTCGAACTGCGCCGGTCTCAGTCGGTGCGACCGGTCGGCCGATGCATGGATCGGTGAGTGCGAGCGGCCAGACATCTCACAGGACCGCTATCGGGTGGGGCCCGACGTCGACCCCGGCGTTGACCCCGGCGGAGGCCCTCGACCACCTCCTGCGCCACCACCCCGAGGCCGTGGTGGCGGCCATCACCGGTAACGGCTCCCCCCGCAGCGTGGCCGTGCCCGACTCGCTCGGCATCGACCCCCGGCGTATCCTCTCCGACCCCGAGGGCTGCGTGGCCCGGCTCGCGGCCCCCGACCAGGTCCGGCTGGCCCAGTTGTGGGCCTCGGCCCGCCGCCACGGCGGAGCGGCCGACGCGCTGCACGTCCCCGGCTTCGAGTCGCCCACCCACCTCTACATGCTCGACATGAGGCATGACCACGGGGTCATGGTCGCCGTGGTTTCGCCCGCCGATGCCGGCGACGAGCACCTGACCGACACCCTGCGGCCGACGCCGTTGCCGGCCCGGCTGGCCAAGGCCACCAAGGACGGCGTCGGCCGGCTGAAGTGGGTGGACGACGGCCTGGCGCGGATCCTCGGCCACCACGCCGCCGACCTGGTGGGCCGGCGCATCACCGACCTGACCCACCCCGACGACCGTGAGCTGGCCATCGTCGGGTGGCTGGAGATGCTCGACCACCCCGGGCCCAGCTCCCCGGTGCGGGTCCGCTACCGCCGCCGGGACGGCTCGTGGGTGTGGATGGAGGTGGTCAACACCAACCGCCTCGACGACCCCGACCACGGCGACGTGCTGGCCGAGATGGTGGACATCTCCGACCGCATGGGGGCCCTCGAAGCGATACGGGCCCGCGATCAGCTTCTGCACCAGCTCACCGAGACGGTGCACGTCGGGCTGTTCCACGCCGACCTGGGAGGGGAGCTGCTCTACGCCAACTCCAGGCTGGCCGACCTGACCGGGGTGTGGGGAGCCAAGACCATCTCCGAGCACATCTCCAAGGTCGGCGGCGACGACCGGGCCCGCCTCGAGGGGGCCGTCGCCGCGGCCCGGGCCGGGGGCGAGACCGCCGTCGAGGTCGCCGTCCACGTCGAGGGGGGCCTGCGCTACTGCCGGTTCAGCTTCCGCCCGCTGCGCAGCGGCGGCGGCGAGGTCACCGGTCTGACCGGCTGCGTGGAGGACGTCACCGAGGCGGTCGGCGAGCGGCGAGCCCTCGAGATCAAAGCGGCCAGCGACCATCTCACCGGCTGTCTGAACCGCCTCGGGGCGCTCACCCTCCTCGACGAGCTGCTCGGCGGTCGGGGCCCGGGCGCCGACCAGCCCGGCGGGACGGCGGTCATCTTCTTGGACCTCGACGGGTTCAAACCGATCAACGACCGCTTCGGTCACGCCGCCGGCGACTGGGCTTTGGTGCGGGTGGCCGACCGCATCCGCTCGTCGGTCCGCTCGGGCGACGCGGTGGGGCGGTTCGGAGGCGACGAGTTCATCGTGGTCTGCGCCGGGGTGACCAGCCCCGAGCAGGCTCTGAGCGTGGCCAGCTTCATCGGGACCCGGGCCTTCGGCGAGCCCCTCGAGATCGGCGGTGAGGAGGTCCGGTTGCGGGCCAGTCTGGGCGTGGCGTGGAGCGACGGGCGGGGCCCCGACGCGCTGACCCTCGTCGGCCAGGCCGACGCCGCCATGTACCGGGCCAAGCGCGACGGCCTGACCCGCCCGGTGCTCTACGACCGGGCCGCGTGACCCGCCTCGGGCGCGCCTCGAGGCTCGGCCGAAGCCCCGCCGCAGTGCTAGACACGTGAAGCCATGAGCGGACAGATCACCCGGCGCGGACTGGGAGCGTCGAGGGGACAAAATGTCGGGTAAGGCGGCCATCGCCCTTCTGCCAGTGATGGTGGTGACGGCTCTGGGCCTGGCCGGGTGCACCTCGACGACCAAGCAGGCGGCCCCTGGCGCGTCGGCTACCACCGCCGCCCCGGCGACCACCGCCGCCCCGGTATGGCTGTGCCGGCCCGGGACCACCCCCGACCCCTGCCAGTCCGACCTGGCCGCCGACGTGGTCGGCGCCAGCGGCAGCCCGTCGGTGCAGGCCCCCCCGGCGCCGGCCGGCACCCAGTTCGACTGCTTCTACGTGTACCCGACCGTCAGCTCCGAGAAGGGACCCAATGCCGACCTGGTGATCCAGCCTGCTGAGGACGCCGCCGCCCGGGCCCAGGCCTCCTGGTTCTCCTCGGTGTGCCGGGTGTGGGCCCCGATGTACCGGCAGGTGACCCTCTCGGCGTTGTTCAGCGGCGGCCTGCCCGCCATCAACACCGCCTACCAGAGCCTGCTGTCGGACTGGCAGTACTACCTGGCTCACGTCAACGACGGGCGCCCTTTCATCCTCATCGGCCACTCGCAGGGCGCGGCCATGCTCATCCGGCTCATCGCCGAGCAGATCGACCCCAACCCGGCGCTGCGGGCCAAGCTGGTGGCCGCGGTCCTGGCCGGCGGCAACCTGCAGGTCCCGACGGGCCAGACCGTGGGGGCCACCTTCGCCCACATCCCGCTGTGCACCTCCACGTCGACCGCGGGCTGTGCCATCGCCTACTCCAGTTTCGGCTCGCCACCGCCGGCCAACGCCCTGTTCGGCCGGCCCGGCACCGGGGTCAGTCTGCAGTCGCTGCAGCTGACCAAGGCCGGTCAGCAGGTCGCCTGCGTCAACCCGGCGGCCCTCGGCGGGGGAGCGGCGTGGCTCACCCCGTACTTCCCCCAGACCGGGGCCGTCCCCTGGGTCACCTACCCGCAGCTGTACCAGGCGAGCTGTCAGAGCTCCGGGGGGGCCACCTGGCTGCAGGTCAGCGCCGAGAAGACCCCGGGTGACAGCCGGCCGGTGGTGCGCGCGGTGGCCGGTCCCACCTGGGGCTACCACGAGTTCGACGTCAACCTGGCCCTCGGCAACCTCGTCGGCGACGTCGCCGGGCTCGAGGGCGCCTACCAGCACTAAAACGGCGCGCCGCCGCCGGCCGGCGGCCGGGGCATCGCGGGCGCCCGGTGGTGGCCGGTGGCGCGGTACCCACGGGCGCTGCCTGGCATGCTTTGGCCGTGAGCCAGGAACCTTTCGACAAGCCCGAGCGGCCCCTCGCCGATCTGCTCGGGTCGGTGCACGAGCAACTGAAGCGGGTGGAGCAACTCGTGCAGCCCGAGCTGGGCGCCCTGCGGTCGGTCGAACAGCACGTCGCGCCGGCCTGGCGGCGGGCGACGGCCGGTGAGCACCGCCTCCCGGTGGCCGGGGCGGTAGCCGTGGCCATCGCCCTGCAGCTGGTGCTGCCCCAGCGCCTGGCCTTCAGGCCGGCGTGGCTGCTGCCCCTGCTCGAGGGGATGCTGCTCGTCGGGCTGGTGATCGCCAACCCCAAGCGCATCAACCGCACATCCACCGCCCTGCGGGCGGCCAGCGTGGCTCTCATCGCTCTCATCACCCTGGCCAACGGGTGGTCCACCGCCGAGCTGATCGACGGACTGATCAACGGCACCGAGGGTAACAACGCGGCGCTGCTGCTCGCCCGCGGCGCCAGCATCTATGTCACCAACATCATCGTGTACGGCCTGTGGTACTGGGAGTGGGACCGGGGCGGCCCGGTGGCCCGGGCCCATGCCGAGCGGGAGTACCCCGACTTCCTGTTCCCCCAGATGACCCAGCCGTCGCTCGCTCCCCCCGATTGGGTCCCCACGTTCTTCGACTACCTGTACGTATCGTTCACCAACGCCACCGCTTTCAGCCCAACCGACACCATGCCCCTGTCGCGCTGGGCCAAGATGCTGATGCTCGTGCAGTCCGCCGTCGCGCTGCTCACCGTGGCCTTCGTGATCGCCCGGGCCATCAACATATTGAAGTAGGCGCCCCCGGTCGCTCAGGCGGTGACGCTCAGTCCGACCCGGCGGAGAGCGGCGCGCGCTGCGTCGGCCACCCCGTCGCCGCGCACGTGCAGCGCCAGAGGGGCCACCAGCCGGCCGTCGGCGTCGAAGCTGCGGGCGAAATCGGCGGCGGTGACGAACACGCACGCTCCGTCGGCGTCGGGGAACAGGCTGCGGCGGCGGGCGGCGAGGCTCTCGGCGATCCGGTCGGGATCGCCGCCCTCTACCCGCTCGGCCGTGATGGCGTAGCGGCGCAGCAGCGCGAAGGCCTCCTCCAACCGGTTCCGGGCGCAGGTCCGGGAGGCGGGTTCGTCGACGTCGTCGTCGAGCATCAAAAGACCGCTCCGGTCAGTTGCGTTCGGATCGGTGGCGGCGCGGGCGGAGGCCAGCGGGTCGCGGAGGGCTTGGGCGGTTGACATCTGGGTGTTCTCCTTTCGGTTCGGGCGGGCCGGGTCAGCGGAAATATCCGGGCCGGCTGACGTAGGTGTCGGAAACGAACAGCACCCCGGGGCGGCGGTCGAGGAGGGTCCGCAGCCCGGCGACGAGGTCGGCCGCGCCTTCCTCGGGGAGGACCACCATGAGCAGGACCAGGCCGTTCTTGTCGTTGAAGGCCAGGCGTCCCTGGTGGTAGCCGGCGTGGCCGAAGCCCGAGACGTTGGCCACGGCCGTGAACCCCACCGCGCCGGCTGCTTTGAACACGTCGGTCACCGCCGCCGCGTCCTCACCCCCGACGACGACCTCGACCTTGACCATGGGCGTGAGCCCCCAACGTTCATCCACGGGTGATGACCTCCTTCTGCGGTGGGTGGGCTTGGCCGGGCGGACCTTCGCCGCCGCCGGCGTCGGAGTCGGCGACCGGACCTTCGCCGCCGCCGTCGCCGGCGTCGGCGTCGGGCTGCCAGCGCTGCCAGCCGGAGCCGGGCCGACGCAGCCAGAAACCGTCCTGGTCCCGGGCGACCAGGTGGATCCACTGGCCGCCGATCAACTCGCCGAGCACCTGGTTGCGGTCCACCACCGAGTCGATCCGTGACCGGGGGGCGTCCACGACGACGAGGAGGCGCATCGGCTCGTGATAGGGCCGGTCCCCGTCGAACACGGCCTGGCGGGGCAGCCCGACGCGCAGGTCACCACCGGCCCCCTGGTAGACGGCGACCCCGGCGACCACGTTGTGGGCGACTTTGTCCCCGGCGCCGTAGACGTCGGGATCGACCGTCGCGAAGTAGTAGGCGGCGCTGATCCACTGGGCCACCACCATCGGGCCGGTGAGGACCGTCTCGAGCACGGCGCCGTCGGCGTCGCCGTCGCGGTCGTAGGAGTGTAGGAACGTCCTTCGGTCCAGGTCCCGCCCGAGGGTCAGGGAGCGGTCGGCGACGATGAACGCGGCGCAGCGGGCCAGCCCCCACTCGGGCTGCACCTGGGCCCAGTCGGCTGAGCGGGTCGCGACGTGGGAGCGGCCGCGACCGCCGCCCAGAGCATCCGGCGCGCCGGGCAGGCTCGCCGCCCGCTCCGCGGCGAGGGCCGCCCCGGCCCGGGCCAGGTCGGCTTCGAGGCGGCCCAGGCGGCGGCGCACGTCGGAGGTGACGTCGCGGCCGGGATCGAACACGGTGACCGCATCGGTGGCGGTGTCGTGCTCGGCGGCGACGAACACGGTGGTGTCGGGGATGGTGACGCCCCGCTCGGCGAGGAGGGCCCTCACCGGCGGCCGGTTGCAGATGGCGGCGGCGATACGGGCGCTGGTCGCGCCGCGGGCCGCTCCGCACGCCCCGCAGTCGAGAGCCGATCCGTAGGGGTTGTTCTCGGTGGTCGAGCCGTGCCCGCAGAAGACCACCAGCGGGGCGAAGCCGTCGGTGAGGCCCATCGACCGCAGCGCCGTCTCGGCGTAGAGGGCCTGCTCGTCGTCGCCGGGGGCGTCGGGACCGTCGAGGACGAAGACCGGGTCGCCGCTGACCACAGCCCGGGCGTGCAGGAACCGCCGCAGGGCCTGAAAGGCCCGGGGGGCGCCGCTGCGCAGAGCCGCCAGGGGTCCGAGGGCGTAGCCGGCGGCCTCGGCCAGCGCGAAACTGGCCACGGGCCCCTTGCGGGCCGCCACCAGACTGCGCCCGGCCGCGGTCAGGTCCCGGTCGGTGTCCAACGCCGCCGGCCGGTCCGGCTCCTCCGGAATCGAGACCGTCGGGCGGATCAGCACCGGGCAGAGGTCGAGCGGATCGTCGGACCCGGTCCGCGCCACCCGGGCCGGCACCCCGAAGAAGCCGGCAAAGCCGAACGTCTCGTAGGCGCCGACCGCCTCCAGGTGGCGGCGGAGGCCCTCGGAGCGGACATCGATGCAGAACACCAGTTGGGCGGCGGCCGGCGCCGACGCCGTCGGGCGGGGGCGGGGCTGGCCGAGGGTCGCGAGCAACCGGTCGCGGTAGTGCAGTTCGTAGGCCGTCAGCCACAGGAGGGGGTCGAAGCGATCGGCGCCCGATCCCGCCGCGTGGGGCGGGGCCGGGTGGCGCGGGGCGGCCGCCGGGAGGCCCGCGGAGGCGGCCCGGGCGGCGGCCCGGGCGGCGGCCAGGGCGGCGGTGTCGTAGGCCAGGCGGACGGCCAGCAAGTCGGTCAGATCGAAGCCGGGATCGTTCCGGTCGGGCGCCGCCCAGCGGGAGCGCCACTTGGCGTAGGCGGCGAAGCCCGGTAGCCGGGCCAGCTGGCCGGTCAACTCGACGAGGGCGGCGTCCTCGCTCGTCACGCCGAGTTCGGCCAGGGCGGCGGCCACCGTCGCCAGCGCCGACGAGCCGGCCAGCGACGCCGGCAACCCGAGGCGCCGGGCCGTCCGATCGGCGGCCGCGGCCCGCACCCAGACCGGGTAGAAGCCCTCCGCGCTTGTTGCCGGCCGGGTGCCGGCGGGCTCGGCCCGTCCGCCCAGGTGGGCCGCGGCCCACTTGGCCACCTCCCGGTCGGTGCGCGCCGCCAGGTCGGTGCCGTGGAGTCGATCGTGGGCCTCGGCCGCGCTCAGCCGCGCCCAGCTCCCCGCCAGGCCTTCCGCCGGACCCGACAGGCCTTCCGACGGCCCCTCCGGTCGTACCTCGAGGAGCAACCGGTCGGCGGCGGCCAGGTCGGCGTCGGTGATCCTCCCGGCCCGGTAGGCCTCGATCATCAGCTCCTGGGACGGGTAGCCGGAGGCGCCGAACAGCTCGCCGGCCAGCCCGACGGCGCCCGCCCAGGGCCTGTCGCGGACGTCCCACAGGGGGTTGGCGGCGATGGCTGTCGAGAGGGGCCACAGCAGAGGTATGGGGCGAGCCGCCTCGTCGATGAGGGCGGCCACCCGGGGCGGCGACCACTCGGGGGCGGTCACGCCGCCACCGCCGCCGACGGGCTGAGGCTCCACGCCGTGACGGCCCGATCTGAGGAGACCTTCCGGAGGGGCGCCGCCGGAGGCGCGGCGGCGGCGTCGAGAGCCCACGCCCGCACCGCCGGACCCCACCGTCGACTCCTCGCCGCCGCCGCGGCCAGCAGGCCGCCCCCGCCGACCGCACCCAGCCACCAGACCGACGGAGCGGAGGAGGCGCCCACCAGACCACCCGAGACGAACCGGCCGACGGAGGCCACCAGCGCCCCGTACCCGGCGGCCGTGCCTACCAGCACCGCCGGCCAGACCAGACCCCGGGTCCCGGCCGCGGGGGCCCGGTCGCGCCCGGCGAAGAAGCCCCACGCCAGGGCCAGGGCCGTCGCCGCGCTGAACCCGGTGAGCACCACCCCGTCGCCGTGGGCGATCCCGGGGGCGGCCGCGGCGGCCGCCGCCCCGGCGACAAGCGCCGGGACGAAGCCACGGGAACGGCTCCCCGAGGCCACGGTGGGTCGTCCGGGGCGGGTCACCGTCGACCCCGACGACAGGAACAGCGACGCCTTGTAGGCGCCGTGGCCGGCGAGGTGCAGGGCCGCCGCCCCGTAGGCGCCGACGGCGCATTCGGCGAGCATGAAGCCCATCTGGCTCATGGTGGAGAACGCCAGCTGCCCCTTGACGTCGGGCTGGGCGGCGGCGGCGACGGCCGCCGCTACGGCGGTGGCCCCGGCGGCGACCAGCAGCGCCACCATGGCCGGGCCCCACACCCCGAGCGGGCCGAAGCGCAGCAGCAGCATCCCCCCGCCGTTGACCACCCCGGCGTGGAGCAGCGCGCACGCCGGGGTCGGGGCCGACACCGTCAGAGGCAGCCACTTGCCGAACACCGCCTGGGCGCAGCGTGTCAGCGCGCCCACCACCACCAGGCTGGCCACCACGGGCCGCCAGGCGCCCAGGTGCCCGGCCGCCACAGTTAGCGAGGCCGGGGAGAGGCTGGCATCGCCGGCGGCCGCCCAGATGATCGCCGCAGCCGCGACCAGGCTGGCGTCGCCGAGCCCGAGGGTCCGGCGCAGGGACCGCCGGCAGGCGGTCACCCCGGGCAGATCGGTGCGCAGCCCGGCGACCAACGAGAACGCCGCCCCTGCAACCAGCCACCCGGCCACCAGGCCGGCCACGCTGGCCGCCGCGGCGACGGCGGCCATGGCCGTCACGACCACGCCGACCCATCCCGCGAAGCGGTCCCTCGTGGGGTCGGACTGGAGGTAGCGCGACGCGTAGCTCGACACGACCGCCCCGACCCCGGTCACCAGTACCAGGAAGAAGGCGCTCAGCGGGGCGCCGGTCAGCCCGGCTCCCGTCCCGCCCCCGACGGTGGCCGTGCGCCCCGTGGCGGCGGTCACGACCAGCAGGGCCACGGCGCTGGCCGCGGCGGCCCAGGAGACAGCCACGCCGGCCCGTCGCCGCCCGAGGCGTCCGGACAGCCCGCCGGCGACCGGCAGCACTACCGCGGCCAGCAGCATCACCCGTTCCATCCAAGACCCCTGCATCAATCCTCCTACGAAGTGGGTTTCATGATTTATACAACGCGTATAGGCGTAGTGCAAATCATGTTTCAGACTTCGTGAACTGGTAGGGTTGGCCGGTGAGCCCGTCCAGGGAAGACCGGCCGGTGGCCCAGGCCACCTGGACCTTCCTCACCAACCACGGGCACGTGCTGGTCTGCATCGCTCAGGATCCCGGTATCCGCGGGCGCGACATCGCCGAGCGGGTCGGTATCACCGAGCGGGCGGCGCAGGCCATAATCGCCGACCTGGTGGCGGCCGGCTACGTGAAGCGCAGCCGGGTGGGCCGACGCAACCATTACGAGATCGACCCGGAACTCCCGGTGCGCCACCCTGTGGAGCAGCCCCACAAGATCGGCGAGCTGCTCACCGCCGTGGCCGGTTACGGGGTGAAGCGCCGATCCTCCCGAACCGCCCCCTGACGCGCCACATACCTGGCATTTCGACTGCCAACAACCCTACCGAAGCGGCGGGGACGGCCGTCGGGCTCTACGGCGTCAGGGTGGGGTGGGTTGGCCGGTGAGCAGGGCCGTGGCCCGTCGGGCCCGGGCGAGGGTCTCCTCGGGGTCGGAGCCGAGCGACGTCACGTGTCCGAGTTTGCGGCCCGGCGCGGCGCCCTTGCCGTAGAGGTGGATCGACGTGCCGGCGACGGTGAGGGCCCGGGGCAGGAGCCGGGCCGGGTCCGAACCGTCCGCCGCGCCCAGCACGTTGACCGTCGCCGCCGCAGGGGCGCGCAGCGTCGTGTCGCCGAGGGGCCAGTCCAGCACCGCCCGGAGGTGGTTGTGGAACTGCGACGTGGCCGCCGCTTCGATCGTGGCGTGCCCGGAGTTGTGGGGCCGCAGGGCGATCTCGTTGACCACGACGGCATCGTCGGCGGTGACGAAGAACTCGACGGCGGTCACCCCGGTGGCGTCGAGCGCCTCGGCGATGGTCCGGGCCAACTGCTGGACCCGCCCGGCGACGGGCGGGGCGAGGGCGGCGGGCATGACCAGCTCGTGGCAGATGCCGTCCACCTGCGAGGTGGCGACCGGCGGGTAGACCACCCAGTCGCCTGACGGACTGCGGGCTCCGACGACGGCGACCTCCTGTACCCAGGGCACGTAGCACTCGGCCAGGAGGAGGGAGGACGGAAGCGAGGCGAGGGCGGCGGCCACCTCGTCGGGTCCGGATACGACGGCCACCCCCCGGCCGTCGTATCCTCCCGTGCGGGATTTGATCACCACCGGCCAGCCGTGCTCGTCACCGAAGCGGGCCACCTCCGCCTCGGGGTCGCGGTCGATGCCGACGAAGTCCGGTACGGGCAGGCCGGCGCGGGCGAAGGCGTTCCGACCGACCAGCTTGTCCTGGGCCGCGTGCAGGGCCCGGGGGCCAGGCCGTACCTGATGACCCGCTTCTGCCAGTGCCGCAGCCATATCATTGGGGACCAGCTCGTGGTCGAAGGTCACGACGTCGACCTCGGCCGCCAGCCGGGCCAGCGCCTGGGGATCGTCGGGTTCGCCGATGATGTACCGGGCCCCCGAGCGCACGGCCGGGTCGTCCTCGGACCGGGCCAGTACGACCAGGTCGATGGCCAGGTCGATGGCGGCGCTGTGGGTCATCCGGGCCAACTGTCCGGCGCCGACCATCCCGACCGACACCACACCCCGGCTCCCTGACACCCGAACATTATTTCGTATAGTTTGGCGCGCATGCCAAGTGACGGGTCCGGCTCGCCTGCTCCGGCCGCCGACGGCTTCTCCGACACCGCCCCGGTCGAAGTGGTGATGGGCAGCGCTTCGGACCGGGCGGTGATGTCCGAGGCGGCCAAAGCGCTCGAGGCCCTCGGGGTCGCCACCACCATGCGGGTGGTCTCGGCTCACCGCAGTCCGCTGCTCATGCTGGACTACGGGCGAGGGGCGGCCGAGCGGGGGGTGAAGGTCATCATCGCCGGGGCCGGCGGGGCGGCCCATCTGCCCGGGATGCTGGCGTCGGTGACGACCCTCCCGGTCATCGGGGTGCCCGTCGCCCTGCGCCATCTCGACGGGTGGGACTCGCTGCTGTCCATCGTCCAGATGCCCGGAGGGGTCCCGGTGGCCACCGTGGGCATAGACGCGGCCCGCAATGCCGGGCTACTGGCCGCCCGGATCCTCGCCACCTCCGACCCGGTGTTGGCCGCCCGCCTGCACGAGCACGCCCGCGGCCTCGAGGAGGCGGCCCGGGCCCAGGACCGCTCCCTGCGCGATCCGGCCTGACCCGAACCGACGGTGAAGCGCCGGGCGGCGGGGCCTTCAGGCCACCGATGACTCGACCGGCAGCTCCGAGGGCAGCACGCCGAGCTCGAGGGCCTCGGTGATCTCGTCGGCGGGGCGGGCGGCGCTGTAGAGGAAGCCCTGCAGCAGGTCGCAGCCGTGGTCTATGAGGAAGCGGGCCTGAGCTTCGGTTTCGACGCCTTCGGCGGTGACATCCATGTCCATGAGGTGGGCCATCTCGATGGTCGCCGAGACGATGGCCGCGTCGTGGCGGTCCCGGGGTAGCCCGGACACGAACGAGCGGTCGATCTTGAGCCGGCTCACCGGGAAGTGCTTGAGGTGGGTCCAGCTCGAATATCCGGTGCCGAAGTCGTCGAGGGACAAAGACACCCCGAACTTGCGCAGCTGGCCCAGTATGCCGGCCACCCGTTCGGGTTCCTGCATGGCCGCCGTCTCGGTCAGCTCGAGCTCGAGCAGCCGGGGGTCGGCGCCGGTCTCCTCGAGCACCCGGGCCACCATGTCGACCAGCGCGTTGCCCCGGAACTCGTGGGCCGACATGTTGACCCCGATGCGCAGCGGGGGCAGCCCGGCGTTCTCCCAGCCCTTGCACTGCGCCGCGGCGTCGGTGAGCACGCAGGTGTCGAGGGCGTTGATCAGCCCCCGTTCCTCGGCCAGGCCGATGAACTCGCCAGGGGGCACCAGGCCGCGGCGGGGGTGGGGCCAGCGGACCAGGGCCTCGACGGCGGCGATGCGCCGGGTCTGGGGTTCCACCTGGGGCTGGTAGTACACCACGAAACTGCGCTGGCGGACCGCCTCGTGCAGGTCGGCCTCCAGCTCGAGGAGCTGGCGGGCCGAAGCGTTCATGGCCGGCGCGTAACGCACCGCCTGGTTCCCTCCCGACACCTTGGCCCGGTACATGGCGGTGTCGGCGTTCTTGAGCAGGGTGGGCGCGTCGCGCCCGTCCTCGGGGTAGAGGGCCACCCCGACGCTCGCCGAGAGGAACAGCTCCTGGCCGTCGATGCGGAACGGGTCGCGCAGAGAGTCCAGGATGCGCTCGGCGGTGGCGTCGGCCTCCTCGGGACCACTGACGTTGTGGACGAGCAGCGTGAACTCGTCACCGCCCAGGCGGGCCAGGGTGTCGGAGTGGCGGACGGTTCCCTTGAGTCGAGCGGCGGCGGCTCGCAGCAGGGCGTCGCCCTGGGCGTGGCCGAGGCTGTCGTTGACGTTCTTGAACCGGTCGAGGTCGCAGAACAGCAGGGCCAGCTGCTCCTGGGCGACCTCGGCGTCGTGCAGGCTGCGCTCGAGGGCCTCGGAGAAGTGCCGGCGGTTGGGGAGATCGGTCAGCGCATCCCGGTAGGCCATGTGGCGGATGCGCTGCTCGTTGCGCCGCAGCCGGCGCACCGCCGCCCGTTCCTGCTCGAGGAGGCGGACCTTCTCGAAGGCCAGCGCGGCCTGGTCGGCGAGGCCCTCGAGGCGCTCGGCGAGCGCCACTCGGTCGGCGGCAGGCATGGGGCTGTCGCGCAGGGCGGTCACCGCGCCGAGCAGATCCCCGCCGCTCTGGATCGGCACGGCCACCATCTCCTCGGCGCCGGCGGCCTCGAGCTGGCCGAGCAGGTAGGGGTCGGCGGTGGTGCGCGTCACGTGCTGGGGCTGGAGGGTGCGGACCATGTCGGCCAGCAGAGGGGTGTCGGACAGCGCGATGGTGTAGGTGCTCAGGCCCGGCGCCGGCAGGCTGTTGCGCAGGGAGCGGGTCCGAAACGACATGGTCTCGGTCTCGGGGTCCCACCACAAGACGCTGGCCCGGTGGGCGCCGATGACCGCCGGGACGGCGTCGGCCAGCTGTTGGGCCACCTCGTCGGTCGTGGTGGCGTGGGTGAGCCGGCGGGACAGGTCGAGCAGGGCGCTGGCCGACTCACCCCGCCGCCGGGCCTCTTCGAGGGCGGTGGCCGACTCGAGGGCCATGGCCGCCTGGCGGGCGTAGGCGGCGAAGAGGCGCCGGTCGTCGGCGAAGAAGACGTGTTCGATGCCGTACACCGCGACCAGCCGGCCGTAGAAGCGGCGCGACGAGGCCACGTCGACGATCAGGCGGGACCCGCCGCGGTCGTCGGGATCATCGGCCAGGACCTCCGTAGCGAGCCGCTCGGCGTCGCCGACGGACAGGCCGAGGTGGTGGAACGACGTCCCCCCCGATTCGTCGCGCAGCGCCAGCAGGAAGCTCTGGGCTTGTATGGCGTCGGCGGCTCGGCGGGTGATGCGCTGCAGGACGGTGTCCACGTCGGCCGGCGAGACGAGGTCGACGATGGTCGACTGCAGAGCCTCGTAGCGCTCGGTCAGCAGGCGGCGCTCCTCCTCCAGGAAGGCGATGCGCTGGCGCTTGCGGCCCAGCCGCCAGCGCCCCTGCGGCCGCCACCGGAGACGGTAGATGCACGCCGGTGCCCCCCGCACCTGGCATTCCTCGTGGACCACCACGGCCGGCTCCAGCCCGAACAGGGCCGGTATCTGCGACAGCACCCCGGCGGTGTAGTCGCAGTCGTACTGGTTGGGCTCGTAACCATCGTGGAGGCGGTTGGAGATGACCGCCCCGTCGCGCTCGACGGTCAGCGCCTCGCTGGTGAAGTTGGTGGCGAAGCGGGCCGAGGCCTTGGCCACGTTTCGGCAGACCGCGGCCGGGGATCCGAGGGCCCGTAGCACGAGTCGGACGGCCGTTCCGGCCTGGCGCTCGAGGATGGTGGCGCCGATCATGCGGGGGGCGTCGGGGTCGCCCAGCGCCTCGACGGCCGCTTTGAAGAGGCGGACCTTCTGCTCCTGGGTCGTCCAGTTGCCCTCGTCGAGCAGCGCCGCCATCGGCCGGGTCTCCCCGGCGGCGGCCAGCAACCGCTCGACCGCGGCGTCGCCGCCGCGGTCGCACACGTAGCCGATGATGGCGGCGACGGTCAGATTCGAAGAGGCGCGCTCCTCCTCGAGCGGGCCAGAAGAGGCCATACATCTGATTGTCGGTAGGACCGACGTAACTATTGAGGACAGACGGGACCATTGCCCGATGCTCCAGTCGGTTTCAGCAACTTCTTACGGGGCTCACATGCCCATCACAGTCCGGGCGGCGAGATTTGAGGGCAAAGCGGAGTTCCACCTCCCCGAGTGAGGTCCCAAACATGACCGAAATACACGAACCAGACGACCAGGCCGGACCCGGGGCCACCCCCTCGAACCCCGAGCCCTTCGCCGCGCCTTCCCCGGCCGGTGCCGACGAGTGGTGGCAGGCGTGGGCCGAACCCGGCCGTGCCGCCCCCACGGCGCCGGCCCAGGCGAGCGCTCCGCCGAATACCCAGGCGGAGGCTCCGCAGGGGCCGTCCGCGTCGGGCGCGCCGGGCCCCCACGGCTCGCCGCCGTGGCCTGCCCGCCCGGCGCCGACCGGGGCCTGGGACCCGGCCCCCTCGACCGGGGCCTGGGACCCGGCTCCCACGACCGGGGCCTGGGACCCGGCTCCCACGACCGGGTCCGGTCCGGCGGGCGGTTGGGGCTCGCCCCCGGGTGCCAACCCGCCGCCCCCCGGTTGGGGGCCCCATCCCGGAGCGCCCGGTCCTTCCGGCCCCCCGCCGTGGGGTTACGGCCCGGCGCCGGTCGGCTCGGACCATCGGGCCTGGTACCAGCGGCCGGTCGTCGTGGCCGCCCTGGTGGCGGCCACCCTAGGGGCCGGTATCGGTGTGGGCCACGGCCTGGCCCGCACCGCCACCCCCATCCAGACCTCTGCGTCGGTCCCGGGCACCTCCGGGGGGTCGTCAGCCACGGTCCCCTCGACCGGCGGCTCGAGTTCCACGAGCCCCTTCGGGGGGTCATCGGGAGGGTCGGGCACGTCGGGTTCGTCGGGCTCGTCGGGGACGGCTGATGCCGCGGCCATCGCCGCCAAGGTCGACCCGGCCCTGGTCGACATCAACGTGACCTTCGGCAGCTCCGGGGCCGGGGCCGGTACCGGCATCGTGCTCAGCTCCAACGGCGAGATCCTCACCAACAACCATGTGGTGGAAGGGGCGACCACCATCAGCGTCGTCGATCTCGGCAACGGCCGCACCTACTCGGCCTCGGTGGTCGGCTACGACCGCTCCGAGGACGTGGCGGTGATCCAGCTGGCCAACGCCTCGGGCCTGCAGACCGCCACCATCGGCGACTCGTCGAAGGTGTCGGTGGGCGACGCCGTGGTCGGCATCGGCAACGCCGGTGGGACCGGTGGCACGCCCTCGGTCGCCGCCGGGTCGGTGACCGCCCTCAACCAGTCGATAACGGCCAGCGACCAGGCCACCGGGACCAGCGAGAACCTCACCGGCCTGATCGAGACCAACGCCAACATTCAGCCCGGCGACTCCGGGGGCTCGTTGGTCAACGCCTCCGGCCAGGTGATCGGTATGGACACCGCTGCCGCCCAGGGCTACTCGTTCAGCTACCAGGGCAGCCAGGTGAGCCAGGGGTACGCCATACCCATCAACAAGGCCGTGAGCATCGCCAGCCAGATCGAGGCGGGACGGGCCACCTCCAGCATCCACGTCGGACCTACCGCCTATCTCGGCGTGTACATCTCGTCGGGTTCGAGCCAGGGCGGCTTCTCGGGGCTCGGGGGCCAGAACGCCGGCGGGGCGTCGAGCGGCGCCTACGTCAGCGGCGTGGTCACCGGCGGTCCGGCGGCGCAGGCCGGCCTCGGTCAGGGTGACGTGATCACCTCGGTGAACGGCACGGCCATCACCTCGGCCGCCGACCTGACCAACGCGGTGGCCCACTACAAGCCGGGCCAGAGCGTCCAGGTCGGCTGGACCGACAGCTCCGGAGCCAGCCACAGCTCGACCCTCGTGCTCGGCACCGGTCCGGCCCAGTAGGCCCCGCGGCTCGGGACCTCACCCCGTCGGTCGTCCGGCCGCACCATTCCCCGGCCGCCAGCTCCGATCCGGGAGCTGGCGGCTGCCGGGCTCCGCCCGCCGGACCACCGACGCAGCTCCTCCCGCCGCCCCCGCCAGCCACCGCAGTGGGAGGTCGGGCGGCGGTGGCCGTCGAAGAAGAATGGTGAACGTCCGGCTCCTGCTGACACCCTCCAGGAGCCGGGCGTTCCTTGCCGAGCGGGGGGCGCCCTCCAGGCGGGGCGACGCTCTAGAAGGTTCCCGTGGCGGCGGCCGCAGCGGGAGACATCGTCCAGCCGCCGGGCGATCTCCTCGGTGCCATCCTCACTGGCGGCGGGGTCTCTGCCCAGGGCCGATCGGCTCGGGTTGGTCCTCAGGCACTTTCCCGAGAGGTTTGGTGCGGTCCGGGTCAGACGGGCGAGTAGGCCGTGACGGTCACCAACCCGTTCGGAACCGGGATCTGCTGGAGCAGGGTCAGGGTGTGGCCGGCGCCGGCTACCAACGGACCAACGGAGAAGACGTCGACGTGTGTGCTGCCGAAACTGGTCACCATGAGGTCTGACCCGTCGGGTGACACGGTGATCGACGACACCGAGCCGCCGCTGTAAGTGGCGGCCGGCCCGAGAGCGAATGCGGCAGGGCCGGTCGCCGGCCCTGCCGTGGTCGCCCCGCGGATCCCGGAGGAGGTGTCGAAGTAGACGTAGCCGTTGGGACCCAGCGCCAGCGTCTGGGTTGACGACGGGAGAGCCGACGCCGGGGTGGACCCGGTGAGCAATAGCTGGCCGCCGGAAAGGGAGAAGCTGCTGACCGCCCCGTTCTCGCAGGCGGCGCTGAACAGGGCCGACGCCGAGGCGAAGCGCACGTCGGTGGGGCAGGGAGCCGCCACGCTCGATTGGGCCGTCAGTTGGCCGAGGGTGCCGGCCGCCCACGCGCTGACCGCCGGCGGGTAGGCCCCCGTCCCGGGGTAGGCCGAGGCGATCTCGGTGCCGTCGGGCGACACCGCCAAGCTGTCGACGGCGGTCGCCACGCTGGCCGAGGCCGTCGGACTGACGGTGCCGTCGGCGTTGAGGGCGTAGCTGCTCAGGCGGTCGGCGCTGCCCTCGTTGGCCGCCCCGCCGGTGTACAGCACCGTGCCGGCCGGGTTGACCGCAATGGCTGTGGCCGAGAGCGGGGGAGTGGTCTGCAGCAGGTTCAGTACGCCGGTCGAGGGGTTGACCGAGAAGACGCTGACCGTCTGGTCGCCCAGGTTGAGGGCGTACAGACGGTCGGTGGTGGCCGCCGCGTCAGCTCGGCGCCCGGCCAGCCACGACGCAACCAGCCCGGGATGGCCGGTGGGATAGGTACCGATGAGAGTGGTGGTGCCGTCGGGGTTCACGCGGTAGTTGCTCACCTGGTTGGTCCCGGGTGTGTTGTCGTCGACGAGCAGGAATTCCCCCCTCGACGGGCCGGTCCGCTGGAGGCAGCCGGCGACGGTGACCGTCTGCTTGGCCGGCGCGGTTATGTCGCCGATCCCGCGGCTGAAGGCGGTGTTGCTGAACTCGTCCTGGGTCCAGTAGCGGTGACCGTTGATCACCTGGTTGTAGGAGGTGCCCGCGGCGTAGGCGTCCCGGGTCGCGCTGGTGACGCCCAGCGGTGACCCGTAGACGAAATTGCACTCGTCGCCGTCCTCGTAGCCGGCGGCGTCCACCCACGCGCCGTCCCAGTCGGTGATGGCCTCGTTGGCCTCGTGGCTGATCAGGCTCACGGCGGCATCGGCGAAACTGTTGCCGTTGGGAGCCTGCGGGCCGTCGAAGGGGTCCGAGCAGCCGTTGAGGTTGGGGTAGGGGAGGTTGGCGTAGAGGTCGGGAGCCGCCACTGTGCCCGCCCCCCCGTGATAGGCACAGTAGGTGTTGGTCGAGCACGAGTCTGTGGGCGCGGCACCGTACGCGGAGCACGTCTCCACTCCGGGGGGGAACAGGACGAGGTACAGGTGGGCGTCGTCGCCGGGCAGGTGGTCTACGGCGAGCAGGTGCACGATCTCGGCCTGCAGGCTGGGGTCGGCGACACACGCCGAGTACCCGCTCGACGGTTGGCAGCCGTTGACCGTGCCGCTGACGGGGAAGGCGTCGGCCGTGTCGACCTCGGCCCCGGCGCTGACCCGGTAAACGATCGGAGCGGTCGGCCCTGTCCCTATCTGCTGGTAGTACTCGTCGGCCACCGAGAAGACGTTGCTCGTGGTGCTCCCCTCGGCGGCCAGGTCGGAGAGGTACTGCTCCACCAGCGCTTTGTAGCCCGGGTCGAAGCTGTAGCCAGGGGGAGCCCAGAAAACCGGGGTCAGAGTGGCACTACCCGGCGTGGCGCTCTGGCCGCCCATCACGTAGGCCCCCGGGGTGAAAAGGAGAGGGGGGTTGCAGCTCGAGCAGGCCAGGTTGGAGGCCGGCCCCAGCGGCGTTCGCCCCGGCTGGCGATCCGACCGGTAGGTCACCCGGAGCGGGCCCAGCCCCCGGCCGTTGGCCTCCGGGCCAGCCGTGCCCGGGCCGGTCGCCGCGGTGGGGTTGGGGGCGGAGGTGGCGGCGGTGGCCACTGCGGCCACCGTGACCTGGGGTCGGCCGCTTCGGTCCGGCGCGCCGCCGGCGATCCCAGCCGCTGTCGGGGCGTGCGGCGCGCCGCGCCGCAGTGGCGTCGATGGACCGGTCGGAGCCGGGCCGGGAACGGACCGCGGGCGTAGACGCCCCGCAGGGTCCCGATGGGCCGGTCGGGCCGCGGAGCCAACCGGCGGCGGGGTCCCGGCCGAGGCGACGCCCCCCGGTGGGGTGACCGCCGGGGGGGACCCTGCGACAACCGTTACCGGGCCTGCGACCGGCATCGGAGCGCCCGTGGCCAGGAACGAGACCAGCGCGGCAGTAGCGCCGACCACGGCCCGGGCCAACCCCGCCGACAGCGCTGTCACCGCGCCCGCCGTCCCCGCCGTGGGCCGGCGCCAGTTGAGGGAACCGGGGCGCGCCCCGCCCCGGATGGCTTCCGGAGTTGGAACGGCCGCTGTCCAGCGGTACGTGAGACCATCTTGCTCCTCCCATGCGACCGCCGGTCAAGGTCTCACACCGAGATGGAATCGAACCGTCGTGTCGCTGAACGAGCGGTGAATCCCGCGCGCCCGGGCCGCTGTCGCAGCAGGTCGCCGCGAGGCCGTGCTCGTGCCCACCCCGCGGTCGCGGCGGCCACGTTCGACCGGGAACGCCTGGTGGGTGGCGCCCGGACCTGAGCCGCGCCCTCTCCAATACGACACTGCTACTCTGATCCGGGGCGCCGGGGAGGTTCCGGCTAGGAGGGTGACAGTTGCGCGACTACCTCTGGGGACGTGCCTTCCGATTGCTGCTGGCGTCCACATCGGTGGCTGCCCTGACTGTGGCCGCGGTCGCGTCGTCGGGAGTCGGCCCGGCGGCCGCCGCCAACTCGCCGTATTGGTCTTCTCTGAGCGACGTCGCCGCCGGAACGACCACCAGCCCGCATTTTCTCGGGGTCAGTTGTGTCGGCGCAGGTGACTGCCTGGCCGTCGGTCAGGAGACCGGAGCGGCGTCGAACGGCCTGGCCGGCGTCTATTCATCAGAGACGCAGGGCATTTGGGCCACCACGGCCAGAGTGGCCGGCCCGGGGACTGGCAACCAGGGACTGGCCGGGGTCAGCTGCGCCTCCCTGTCGAGCTGCGTGGCGGTCGGAAACGATGGAAACGATAAGCCGCTCGTCGCCGTCGGAAGCATCACCGGGGTGGGCAGCGGAACGGAGATCTCATTGGCGGGCGGAGCCAACGGAATCTTGAACGGTGTCAGCTGCACCGGAGCTGGTAGTTGCTCGGCGATCGGCACCGACTTTACCCACGAGGTGCCCTTGACCGTCAGCGAGACCGGAGGTACTTGGGGCACGCCGATCGAGTTGGCCGGCATGGGTGGTCTGGCCACCGGCCTGCTGGCCGTGAGCTGTTACAGCCCCGGCAACTGCACTGCGGTGGGCACCAACCTCATCAGTAGCACCAATGCCTCGGGGATCTACGCCGTCGAGACGGGCGGTGTCTGGGGGACGCCGACATCTCTTGCTGATTCGCCCGGACTGCCGGCGAATGTCGAGCTGACAGGGGTCAGTTGTGTCAGCGCAGGTAACTGCACCGCCGTCGGCGACACCGGCGGGGCGACCTCGTTGGCGGTGTTGGACGAGGAGATAGACGGTGTATGGGGAGGGGTCATCGCGCTGACCAACTCGCCCGGTACCAGCAGTGCCCGCCTTGACGGGGTGAGCTGCGTGTCGGCTGGGAATTGCACTGCTTCAGGGGTGATGGACCCCTCGAGCGGGTCCGGAGCGGAGCCCCTGCTGGCCATCGAGGTCGGGGTCATGTGGTACACCATCCAGCCGGGCAGCTTCAGCCCATCGGAGTTGAACGGGGTGAGTTGTTACGGTCCGGGGGACTGCACTGCGGCCGGCTTCGAACGAAACACCGGGACGGTGGACACCTCGACCCCCCTGCTCGGGGCAACGGTGGGTTTCGTCGGTGGCCCGGCCCAGCCGACGGTGACCGTCTCGGGTCTCGGGTTCGGGTCCTCGATCGCGGTGCTGGGCGCAGGTAGCGCTCCTTGCGGCCCCCTCTCGACGGGGCTGAACTATCTCGATGATCTCTACATCCAAGACGTCACGCAGGGCTGGACCGCGGGGGCGGTGAGTGCGGTCGGCTGCGACTATACGGGCCTGCAGGTCCTCTCCTACAGCGACACCCGCATCGTGTTCTCTTTGGGTTCGTCGTATCCCACATATGGCCCCTTGGCCGCCGGCGACAGCTTCGTGGTGCACGTGTTCGGTAACGCCATCGCGGGAACCGTGGCCTACAGCCCGACGGTGTCGGCGACGCAGTTGACGCTGCGGGCGGGGGGTTCGATCGCCGCCCAGCTCACCGGCTCGCAGTTCGTGGCGGGGGCGTCGGTGCGGGTGTCGGGCCCGTCGGGTCTGGTGTCGGCGTCGTCGGTGTCGGTGAGCGGGCCGTCGTCGCTGACATTGACGCTGTCGGCGCCGGTCAACGCCGCCCCGGGGGCCTACGACCTGACCGTGGTCAACCCGGACGGTACGTCTGGGACCTGTACGGGCTGTCTGACCGTGACGCCGCCTCCGCCGGTCTGTTCGCAGCGCCTGCCTTCGGGGACGGTGGTGGGTATGGCCGACACGGCCGATGGTGGGGGCTACTGGATCGCGTCGTCGACCGGTTTGGTGTCGGCGTGCGGAGACGCGCCGTCGTTCGGTAACGGGCCGGCTGGGGTGGCGGCCATCACCGCCGCGCCGAGCGGTGACGGCTACTGGTTGGCGACGACCGGCGGCCAGGTGTCGGCCTACGGCAGCGCGGTCGATCACGGGGGTCTGAAGCCCGGGACGGTGTTGAACAAGCCGATCGTGGCCATGGCTGCCGATCCGGCGACCGGGGGCTACTGGTTGCTCGGCGGGGACGGCGGAGTGTTCTCCTTCAATGCCCCGTTCCTCGGTTCCACCGGGAACATCCGCCTGAACCAGCCGGCCGTCGGTCTGGAGTCCACGTCGGCGGGCGACGGCTACTGGTTCGTGGCGTCCGACGGAGGGATCTTCGCTTTCGGTAACGCCCCGTTTCAGGGGTCGCTCGGCAACATCAAGCTGAACAAGCCGGTGGTGGGGATGGCCATCGACCCGGTTACCGGGGGATACTGGATGGACGCGTCGGACGGAGGGATCTTCTCGTTCAACGCGCCGTTCGAGGGTTCGACCGGCAACGTCGTGCTGGCCCAGCCGTGCGTCGGAATGGCCGCTTCGCCGGGTGGGGGCGGTTACCGTTTCGTCGCCGCCGACGGTGGCATCTTCGATTTCAACGCCCCCTACGAAGGGTCGGCGACCTGACCCCAGCCCGTCCCGCTCGGACGGGGCCGACCGGAGGTGAGCCGGCTATCGCCCACTCAGCGGGTCAGGCGGCGGTACTTGCGGGAGCACAGCAGGGCGAAGACCACGCCGATGCCGAGTGTCCAGGCCAGCGACTGGAGGACCAGCGACGCCGTCGCCGAGCCGTTCAGCAGCTGGGCCCGCTGGGCCGCCGTGGCGTTGCCGCCGAGGATGAGCGAGCGGGCCGCATTGATCACCACCGACACCGGTTGGTGGACCGCGAAACCCTGCAGCCAGCTGGGCATGGTCCGCACCGGCACGAACGCCGACGAGGCGAAGGTCAGGGGGAAGATGATGGGAAAGGTGGCGGCGTTGACCGCTTCGGTGCTGCGCACCGTCAGTCCGACCAGGGCGTAGCCCAGACTGCAGGCCAGCGCGAACAGCAGCAGCAGCAGCGCGGCCAGGACCAGGCCGGCCGCGCTGGCCGGGCGGAAACCGACGGCGAAGCCGGTGGCGAGGAGTATCACCAGGCCGACGGTGTTGTTGACCGTGTCGGCGGTGACCCGCCCCCCGAACAGCGCGCTGCGGGACATGGGCAGGGACCGCAGGCGGCTGACGAAACCCTTCTGGAGGTCGTCGGCCAGGGCGAAGCCGGTGACCCCGGCGCTGAACAGAACCGTCTGCACGGCGATACCGGGGATCAGATAGTTGACGTAGTTGAGCCCGTTGAGGCCGCTGATGGCCCCGCCGAACACGTAGCGGAACAGCAGCACGAACATGATCGGCGACACCAGGTTGAACACGACCTGCTCGGGCTGGCGCGACAGGCGGCGCAGGTTGCGGCCGGCCATGGCCAGGGTGTCGGCGAGGGCCCACATCAAAGTTCCCCGCCGGGCGGCCCCCGCCCCGACCGGGCCGCGGCCGACCGCCCCGTCGGTCATCGGGTGACTCCTTCGGGGCTACTCGCCCGACCCCCGGGCCGGCCCGGCTGGTCTCCTCCGGTCGGGGCGGCATCCTCGGCGGGGTGGCCGGTCAGGGACAGGAACACGTCGTCGAGGCTCGGCTCGCGCTGCTGGAGGGCCCGCGCCGTGACCCCGGCGGCGTCGAGCCGGCGCACCACCTCCGACAAGGCGGCGGTCCCGTCCCCGGCCGGTACCCGCACCACCTCGCCGTCCACCGACGGCGCCTCCCGGCTGACCCCGGCCAGCACCTCGGCCACCCGACCGGCCTCCGCGGCGTTGGCCAGGTGCACCTCGACCACCGCCCCGCCGAGCTGCTTCTTCAGCTCCGACGAGGTGCCCTCGGCGATGACCCGGCCGTGGTCGACCACGGCGATGCGATGGGCCAGCCGGTCGGCCTCCTCCAGGTACTGGGTGGTGAGCAGCACCGTGGTGCCGTCGGCCACCAGATCCTCCACCGCGATCCACAGGTCGATCCGGCTGCGCGGATCGAGCCCGGTGGTCGGCTCGTCGAGGAACAGCACCGCCGGGTGGGCGACCAGCGCCGCGGCCAGGTCCAGGCGGCGGCGCATCCCCCCCGAGTAGGTCTTGGCCAGGCGTCCGCCGGCATCGGCCAGCCCGAAGCGCTCGAGCAGCTCACCGGCTCGCACCCGGGCCTCGGCGCGCGACAGATGGCTGAGACGGCCGATCAGGGTCAGGTTCTCCACGCCCGTCAGCTGCTCGTCGACGGCGGCGAACTGCCCGGCCAGGCCGATGGCCTGGCGCACCTTCTCGGGGTGGCGGACCACGTCGATACCGGCCACCTCGGCCCGCCCGGAGTCGGGGCGCAGGAGGGTGGTGAGGACGTTGACCAGGGTGGTCTTGCCCGCCCCGTTGGGTCCGAGCAGACCGAACACGGTGCCCTGCTCCACGCTCAGCGACACCCCGTCGACAGCCCGGACCTCCTCGCCGAAACAGCGCACCAGGTCCTCGGTGACGACAGCGAAATCGGGCACGACCGACCACCTTACCGGCGGCCCCGGAGGTGACACCTCCCATTTGGGCCGGTCGTGCCGGGGGCGGCTGAAGGCCCCGTCCGGTCAGCCGGGGGCGGCGGGGGTGCCGACCGACTCGAGGTAGCGGCGGATGGCCAGCGCCGCGGCGGCGCCCTCGCCCGCCGCCGAGGCGGCCTGCTTGGTGGAACCCGAGCGGATGTCGCCGGCTGCGAACAGACCGGGGCGAGACGTCTGGAGGCCCATGTCGGTCACCACGAAGCCGAGGGGGTCGACGTCGACCAGGTCGCGCACCAGCTCGCTGTTGGGGCTGAGCCCGATGAAGACGAACACCCCGTCGGGGGTCAGCTCTGTGGTCTCGCCCGAGGCGGTGTCGGCGACCACCACCGACTGCAGGCGCTTGTCGCCGCGGAACTCGACCGGCGAGGTCGACGTGCGGACCTCGATGGCGGGGTGCTCGGCGACTTTGGCCGCCACCACCCGGCTGGCCGACAGCTGGGGATCCTTGGTGACGATGGTGACCTTCTTGGCGAAGCGGGTGAGGAAGATGCTCTCCTCCCCGGCGCTGTTGCCGCCGCCGACCACGAGGACCTCCCCCTCCCGGTAGAAGGCCCCGTCGCAGGTGGCGCAGAAGTGCACGCCGGCGCCGATGAAGTCCTCCTCGCCGGGGATACCCAGGCGCCGGTAGGTCGATCCCACGGCGAGTAGGACGGCCGAGGCCCGGTAGGCGTGGCCGTCGGCGGTCCCCACCTCGTGGTAGCCCCCCGACGCGGTCAGGCCGGTGACCTCCTGGGCCGAGAGGATCTCCACCCCGAAACGCTCGGCCTGGGCCCGTAGCCGGCCGGCGAACTCGGCGCCGGTGACCCCTTCGGGGAAGCCCGGGAAGTTATCCAGGCGCTCGGTCACGCCGGCCTGTCCTCCCACCCCCGAGCGTTCGATCACCAACGTGTCGATCCCCTCACGGGCGGCGTACAGCGCGGCGGTGAGGCCGGCCGGGCCCGACCCGACGACTATCAGGTCGTAGAAGGAGCGGCTGGCCACGGTCGCCAACTCGAGGGCGGCGGCCAGCTCGGCGTTGGACGGCTCGACCAGCGTCCGGCCGTCGGGGAAGACGATGACCGGGATGATGTGCTTGCCGGAGTTGACCTCCTCGACCACCGCCAGCCCGGCCGGGTCGCGGTCCACGTCGACGAACTCGTAGCCGACGCGATGGTCCCCGAAGAACTGTTTGGCCCGCTTGCAGTCCGAACACCACGACGTTCCATAGACGGTGATCCCAGGCTGGTCCATGGGCCAGAGGCTAGCCAGACCGGTCCGCGGCGGCGTCGAGGGGTCGGCTCAGCCCAGCCAGAGGTCCGAGGGGTGCAGCCGTATCTCCAGGCGCAGATGCTGCATCCACATCTCGGGGGTCGACGCCTGGAGCAGCACGGCCAGCACGGCCCGCATGGATACGATCCCGAGGTCGTCGTCGTCGAAGCGGACCACCAGGTGGCGGACCTCCTCGTTGAGCATCAGCGCCGCGGCGTCGAGGATGGCGGTGTGGGAGGACACGGCGAGGGGATGGGGGGTCGCCACCGAGGAGACGGGGTCGTCGGCGCGCCGGCCGGCGACCAGGGCGCGGGTCATGTCCCGCTCGGAGAGGATGGCCTCACCCCGATCGACGAGCACGGCCGAAACCCGGCTCGACTCCATGACCTGGCCGGCCCGGCTGAGGGTGTCGCGGCCGTCCACCGCGGGGGCCGGGCGGCTCACGATGAGCCCCAGAGGGGAAGCGATCTCGATCACGGGCAACCTCATGGCTCCCAGCCAAACGCTTCGGACCCCGGTCGAACAGGGCAGGAAGACTCGAAATGCCGGATTCCTGCTACCGGCCGGCGGCGGCCTCCGGTGCGATGCCCTGCCGGGACCCGGCCACCAGGTGGTCGGCGCAGCGGGCGGCCAGGGCCATGATGGTCAGCGCCGGGTTGGCCGAACCCTGGGTGGGCAGGACGCTGCCGTCGGTGACGTAGAGGTTGGGCACGGCGAAGCTGCGCAGGTCGGAGTCCACCACCCCCGACGAGCGGTCGGCGCCCATGCGGCACCCGCCGACCAGGTGGGCGTAGCGTTTGATGGTCATCACCTCGCTGGCGCCCGCGGCCCGCAGGATGTCCTCCATCACCGACTGGGCGGCGTCCACCAGCTTGGTGTCGTTGTCCCCCTGGCTGTAGGAGAAGCGGGCGACGGGCAGGCCGTGACGGTCGGTCTCGTCGGCCAGGGTGACGCCGTTCTCGTAGCGGGGCAGGAACTCGCACAGTGCCCCGAGGGTGGCCCAGTGGACGTAGTCGCGCATGTACTCCCGGAAGACCTGGCCCCAGTGGCCCTGGGCGCCGACATGCTCGGCCCAGGTGATGGGCAGCGGCGAGACGTTCTGGATGGAGAAGCCCCGCTTGTAGTCCTTGGTGGGGTCGGTCTCGTAGAAGGCCTCGCTCGACACCTCCGGCGGGGGCGCTTTGAACATGCGGATCTCGTCCTCGAACCGGCCGGCCGTCTGCGGCGCCCCCTGCACCATCACATACCGGCCGACCAGCCCCTCGTCGTTGCCGAGCCCGTCGGGGAACCGGTTGGTGGCCGACAGCAGAAGCAGTCGGGGGGTTTCGATGGAGTACCCGGCCACGGCCACCATCCGGGCCTTCTGGAAGTGCTCCACCCCGCCGCGGCGGTACACCACCCCGGTGGCCCGGGCCGGCCCCGGCCCCCGGTCGTCGACGACGACCCGGGTCACCATGCAGTCGGCTCGGACCTCGCCGCCGTGGGCCAGGGCGTCGGGGATGTGGGTTATCAGGGGGGACGCCTTGGCGTTGACCTTGCAGCCCTGCAGGCAGAACCCCCGGTAGATGCAGTGGGCCCGGTTCCCGAAGCGGCCGTTGGCGATGGCCACCGGACCGACCCGGGCGTCGATGCCGAGCGCCGCGGCGCCGCGCAGGAAGATCTCGCCGTTGCCTCCGACTGGTTGCGGCGAGTACCGGTAGCGGTGCGGGTCGCCCCACGGCCAGGGCTGCCCCGACACCGGCAGCTCCTCTTCTATGGCCTGGTAGTAGGGGCGGAGATCCTCGTAGCTGACGGGCCAGTCCGCCCCGACACCGTCGCGGCTGGCCGTCTCGAAGTCGGAGGGGTGGAACCGGGGGGTGTAGCCGGCGTAGTGGACCATGGAGCCGCCGACGCCGCGACCCGAGTTGTTGGAGCCGAGCGGGACGGGGTCGGCGCCGGCGATGACCCGGGGTTCGGTCCAGTAGAGCCGGTGTGAGCCGGCCTCGTCGCTCACCCAGTCGGCGTCGGGATCCCAGAACGGGCCGGCGTCGAGGGCGGCGGCCTTCCAGCCGGCCCGGGCCAGGCGCTGCAGCAGCGTGGCCCCCCCGGCGCCACAACCCACGATCACCACGTCGAGCTCGTCGTCGTCGGCGAAGCGGCGCATGTCGCGCCGCAGACCGTGGTCAGTGCGGGCATCGCCGTCGGGGAGCAGCCAGGCCGACTCGTTGCGGGCCCGGATGGCCCGGTCACTGAAGCGGGTCACGCCCCGAGATCCTCGGCCCCGGCGGGCCGGCGGTGGACGGCCTCGATCTGTCGGACCCGGCTCTCGAAGCTGACCGGGTCCGAGTCGCGGGCGTCGGGCACCTCCCAGTGCTCCCTTTTTCCCACCCCCAACGCCGAGTAGCCCCGGGGGTAGGCCGGCCCGCCGAAGCCGATCTCGTTCCACGCCCACGGGTGGGAGTAGAACGCCGTGGCGGCGTAGCGGGTCCACAGGCTCCACACGTGGCCGGCCGACAGCCCGTGCCACTCGTCGGCGCCGGCCACCTCGCCGATCAGCTCCCCCTGGTCGGCCACGGGCAGCGTGGCGAAACCCTGCCCGTGGCGTTGGCGGGCGTCGTCGTCGAGCAGAGCCAGGGTCCGCCGCCACGCTACGGTGTCCTCGGGCAGGTCCTCGTAGCGCCAGCCGTCGGTCTGCCCGGTGGCCAGGCGGTGGTCCACGAGGAGCAGCACCGGCACCTTCGGCTCGTCGTCCTGGGCCAGCAGCCGGTCGAACAGCGCCCCGGCGATCCCCCCCTCGTAGTCGGTGAAGAAGCTCAGCTCGGGCCCGGGATCGAGGCGGGCCAGGACGGCCCCGGCGGTCACGTCGTCCCAGTACTCGACCTGGTCGAGCACGTCGAACCCGGAGAAACCTCCCCGGCCGCCGGGGGTGACGCCCCGCCGCCCGGGGGGCCGGAACGGCATCTACCGGTCTCCTTCGCGGCGCAGCAGGGACGCCACCAACCCCATCCCCCCGACGAGGGCGGCCAGGCCGGGCGCGAACGCCGGTGGCCCCATCTCCAGGTTGTAGCGCCAGTTGGCCAGCCCGCCCGGTTTGCGGGAGATGCCCCGCAGGTGCAGGAAGGTGCCCTGCATCCCGTTGGCCACCACCAACGCCGAGGTGAGGGGCAGCACCGTCCGGGCGGCCCGCCGGCTGAACACCGCAGCCAGCCCGGCCGGCACCACGGTGGGGACGATGAACACCGGCCACCACATCATCTTGTTGCCGAAGCTGGCCGAGTCGTGCTCGAAGAAGATCTCGCCGGTCGTCACCAGGGCGCCGGCCGCGGCGAGCGCCGCCAGGGACCGCTCGAAACGGCCGGTGCGTATGTCGTGGACCGCCTCGGCCACGATGCCGCCCGCCGAGCCGGGTAGGGCGGCCGCCAGCGCCGGCACGGCCCGCCGTTTCGTCATGAGCGGCCGGGGATGATCTCGGCCAGCTTCTGGCGCAGGCCCGTCTTGATGATCTCCATGGAGTCGGCGTCGCCGTGCATCACCGCCCGCGCCGTCGACACCATCTGGTCGAGGGTGGCGTGGGGGGGGATGGGCGGCACGTTGGGGTCGGTGTGCACGTCGAGCACGGTGGGCCGGTCGGCGGCCAGAGCCTGGCGCCACGCCCCGGCGATCTGGTCGGGGGCGGTCACCTCGACGGCCCGCAGGCCGATCGAGGCGGCGAAACCGGCGTAGGACATGTCGGGCAGGGCCTGGGACTCGATGAACTTGGGGGCGCCCTCCATGGCCCGCATCTCCCAGGTCACCTGGTTGAGGTCGTTGTTGTGCAGCACCGCGATCACGAGGCGGGGATCGGACCACTCCCTCCAGTAGCGGGCGACGGTGAGCAGCTCGGCCATGCCGTTCATCTGCATGGCTCCGTCGCCGACCAGAGCGATGGCCGGTCGTTCCGGGTGGGCGAACTTGGCCCCGATGACGTAGGGGACGCCCGGACCCATGGTGGCGAGGGTCCCCGACAGGGAGCCGCGCATACCCGCCCGGAAGCGCAGGTGGCGGGCGTACCAGTTGGCCGCCGACCCCGAGTCGGAAGCGACGATGGCGTTGTCGGGGAGCTGCTCGGACAGCTCCCAGAACAGCCGCTGCGGGTTCACTGTGGCCTCCAGCCCGCTGTCGAGGTGGGCCTGGCGGCCCATGGTGGCCCACCAGTCGGCTACGTTCTGCTCGATGCTGTCACGCCACGACCGGTCCTCCTTGCGCTGGAGTCGGGGGATCAGCTCCTTGAGGGCCAGGGCGGCGTCGGCGACCAGGTTCACCTCGTAGGGGTAACGCAGGCCGATGAAGGTCCCGTCGCGGTCTATCTGGATGGCCCGGGCCTGGTCGAGGCCGGGGAGGAACTGGGTGTAGGGGAAGTTGGAGCCGACCGTGAGCAGGGTGTCGCAGCCCATCATCATCTCGTAGCTGGGCCGCGAGCCGAGCAGGCCGATCGAGCCGGTCACGAACGGGAGGTCGTCGGCCAGCACGTCCTTGCCGAGCAGGGCCTTGGCCACCCCGGCGCCGAGGATGTCGGCGACCTCGGCCACCTGGGCGGCCGCCCCCCGGGCCCCCTGGCCGACCAGGATGGCGACGCGCTGTCCGGCGTTCAAGATGTCGGCGGCCCGGGCCAGGCCGACCTCGTCGGGGTGGGCCACCGACCAGGACGTCCCGGTGCTGGATGGCACCATCTTGAACTCGTGGCCGGGTGGGGCGTAGGCCGCTTCCTGCAGGTCCGAGGGGATGATCACGCAGGTGGGCGACGAGGTGGCCATGGCCACCCGGATGGCCCGGTCGATGAGGTTGGGGAACTGCTCTGGGACGCTTGCCGTCTCCACGAACTGGTGGCAGCAGTCCTTGAAGAGGGAGCCGAGGTCGATCTCCTGCTGGTAGGAACCGCCGATGGCCGAACGTGACGTCTGGCCCACCAGGGCCACCACGGGGACGTGGTCGAGCTTGGCGTCGTAGAGACCGTTGAGGAGGTGGACGGCGCCGGGACCGGAGGTGGCGGCGCACACGCCGACGCGCCCGGAGAACTTGGCGTAGCCGACAGCCTCGAAGGCGGCCATCTCCTCGTGGCGGGCCTGCACGAACTGCGGTTCGTTGTCGGCCCGGCCCCACGCCGCGAGGAGGCCGTTGATGCCGTCCCCCGGGTAGCCGAACACGTGCTCGACCCCCCACTCCCGCAACCGGCCCAACACGAAATCTGCCACCGTCGCGCTCACCACAACCTCCTTCTCCGACGCCCGGTAGCTACCCACCGGAGGCACCCGTGACAACACCCGGTGGGGCGGCCCTTGGCGGCCTCCGTTCCACCGGATCCCGGTGTAACCGGCCGATGACGCGCCAATGACGCGCCCCGTTGACTGGAATCTGCGGCCTATGGGTTTCAAGGGGCACTTCTACCTCAAGCTGGTGGCGGCGGTCGCCGGTCTGTCGTTGGTCGGCACGGCGACCGCGTACGCCGCGCCGGCACCGTCGGGGCCGGTCGTTACGACGGTCCGGGCCAAGCCCGCGGTCAAGCCCCACCGGCCCAAGCCGGCCCGGGTGACGGCGACCAGAGTGGTGCACGACACCACCCCCGCCCCCGGCTCAGCAGCCAACGCCCCGGCCTCCACCAAGGCCCTGCGGGCGGCGACCGCCCCGGTGGCCATCGCCCCACCGGCGCCGCCCTACCAGGCTCCCGCCCCCACCCGTACGGCCACCGCCGCGGCGGCCCTCACTCCGGCGTCGCGCCCGGCGGCCCGCCCGGCGCTGCACCCCCTGGCCGACCCGGCCTGCACCGACACCTGGACCGGGGCCGCCGGCGACGGCCAGTGGACCAGCGCCGCCAACTGGACCGCCGGGGTGCCGGCCACCACCGACGTGGCCTGCCTACCAGCCACCGCCAACGTGACCCTGGGCGCCACCGAGACCATCACCGCCCTGGTCAACCAGGGGGGCACCCTGGTCGTGCAGCCCGGCTTCAGCCTGACCACGTCCGGACTCATCGACAACCAGTCTGGCGCCAACCTGACCGTCCAGGGCAGGGACGTCTGCGCCGGGGGTAACCCCTCGACGGTCACCGCCGGCACCGGTTTCACCAACGCCGGGACCTTGAGCCTCGCCTATCAGGCGGCGGCGGTCTGTGTCGGCGGGACGAGCACTTTGGCGGTCACGACCGGGGTTTTGACCAATACGGGGACCATCTCGGTGACCTCGTCGCTGGCCGGGCCCTATCCTCATGTGATCGCCGGTTCGGTGGTCAACGACGGGACGGTGAATGTCACCGGTGGCAACCTGAGCTTCGCCACCACCGGGGCGTCTTGGGACAACGAGGGTGATTTCACCACCGCGGCGGGGACCGTGGTGAGCTTCGGGGCGGCGACGTTGCTGACCCTGGGAGCCGGTACGGGGACGACGCCGGCCACTTTGACCAATGGCGGTACCTTCACCACGGCCGGCACCGACACCCAAAGCGGTGGGGTGCTGGCTGCGCCGACCGGGTCTACGGTGAGCGCATCCGCGGTGC
This sequence comes from Acidobacteriota bacterium, assembly GCA_028876385.1. Taxonomy (GTDB): domain Bacteria; phylum Actinomycetota; class Acidimicrobiia; order Acidimicrobiales; family Palsa-688; genus JAKCDU01. The sequence goes on from JAGWSF010000234.1 coordinate 49,419, forward strand.
GGGTCACCGCCGGCACGGTCAACTTCGCCGGTGGGGGAGCGGCGTTCTACGCGCTGCAGCCCGGAGGCTCGGCCACCCTCGAAGGGTCTCTGGCCGTCGGGGAGACCTTCCAGGTGATCGGCAACGACTCCTGCGGCGGTAGCCAGGCGGCGACGGCGACCACGTCGGGGGACGTGACCAACGCCGGGACCATCGAGCTGAGCCGCACCGGAACCTGCCAGGCCGGTCCGCCCGGGCTGGTGGTGGCCTCGGGTACCACCTTGACCTCGACCGGGGCCATCACCTTCGACCAGAACGGCCTGGCCACCACCAATTCCATCAGCGCCCCCGAGTCCCTCACCGGCACCGTCATCTCCTCCGGCACCGTCACCGTCAACCCGTTCGTGGGAGCCACCATCACCGGCGACTTCACCAACAACGGGACCACCACCGTCGACGCCAACACCTCCGGGGGGGCCGCCGGCTCCGTCGAGGTCCCGTCCGGGTCCTCCTTCACCAACGGGGCCACCGGGTCGGTGGCCAACGGGGGCACCTTCCGTGACGACGGCACCTTCAGCGAGGCCGGCACCACCACCGGTTCGGCCATCGAGCTCACCAACGCCCTGGTCGACGACGGTACCGGAGCTTCGGACCTGGCCTTCCTGCCGGGCAGCACCGGCACCCTGACCGGCGCCACCGCGGCCGGCCAGACCGTCACCATCCAGAGTCAGGACACCTGCGGCGGGCCGCAGCCGACCACCGTCACCGTGACCGGGCCGGCGGTCAACCCGGCCCTGTTCGTCTCGGCCGGCACGCTGGAGCTCACCAAACTGGGGACCTGCCTCAAAGGTGCCACCACCCTGGTCGCCGCGGCCGGAACCACCCTCGACAGCAGCGGGACCATCCAGGTCGACGGCACCACCGGCCCCCACGTCCTGATCGGTGACATCGTCTCCAGCGGCACGATCAACATCAACAGCGGTACCACCTCGGCCTACGGGGGCGGCAGCAGCGGTCCCGCCGCATCGGTGGTCAACTCGGGTTCGTTCACCGTCGCCACCGGCGCGTCCTTCGGCGTCGACACCGGTGCCACCTTCGCCAACGGCCCGGCCAGCGCCCCCTCGGGCTCCATCACCCTGAACGGGACGGCCACCTTCGCCTCGGCCGGGACCTTCATCCAGGGGGCGGCCACCACCAGCCCGGCCACCGACCCGATCCTCGTGTCGGGAGCCCTGCGTTTCGCCGGGGCCGGCGCCTCCACCTTCGACGAGCCGCCCGGCTCGCAGCTGACCCTCAGCGGCAATCTGGCGGCAGGCCAGTCCCTCACCGTCAGCGGTCAGGACGTCTGTTCTGGGGCTTATCCGTCGACGGTCACGGCCGGTTCGGGTTTCACCAACGCCGGGACCTTGACCCTCGCTTATCAGGCGGCGGCGGTCTGTGTCGGCGGGACGAGCACTTTGGCGGTCACGGCCGGGGTTTTGACCAATACGGGGACCATCTCGGTGACCTCGTCGTTGGCGGGGCCCTATCCTCATGTGATCGCCGGTTCGGTGGTCAACGACGGGACGGTGAATGTCACCGGTGGCAACCTGAGCTTCGCCACCACCGGGGCGTCTTGGGATAACGAGGGCGATTTCACCACCGCGGCGGGCACCGTGGTGAGCTTCGGGGCGGCGACGTTGCTGACCCTGGGAGCCGGTACGGGGACGACGCCGGCCACTTTGACCAACGGCGGTACCTTCACCACGGCCGGCACCGATACCCAAAACGGTGGGGTGCTGGCCGCCCCCGCCGGGTCGACGCTGAGCGGATCCGCGGTGCGGGTCACGGCTGGCACGGTCAACTTCGCCGGTGGGGGAGCGGCGTTCTACGCGCTGCAACCGAATGGCTCGGCCACCCTCGAAGGATCGGTGGTCGCCGGGCAGACCTTCCAGGTGATCGGCAACGACACCGGCGGCGGTAGCCAGCCGGCGACGGCGACCACGTCGGGGGACGTGACCAACGCCGGGACCATCGAGCTGACCCGCACCGGAACCGCCGGGAACGGTCCTCCCGGGCTGGTGGTGGCCTCGGGTACCACCTTGACCTCGAGCGGGGCCATCACCTTCGACCAGAACGGCCTGGCCACCACCAATTCCATCAGCGCCCCCGAGTCACTCACCGGCACCGTCATCTCCTCCGGCACCGTCACCATCGACTCCAACGTCGCGGTGACCTGGTCGGGGCCGGGGACCTTCACCAACACCGGCACCGTCACCACCGTCGCCAACACCTCCGGCCCGGCCGGATCCCTGGCGCTCGGAACCAGCACCACCTTCGTCAACCAGGCCGGCACGGTCACCAACCAGGGCAGCTTCACCACCGCCGGAGAGGCCCGGGAGGTCAACGGCACCACCACCGGCAACCCCATCGGGGTGAGCGGCGGCCCCATCCAGCTGCTCGGCCCCGGCTCGTCCTCTTACGACGTGCTCCCGAGCAGCACCGTCACCCTCGACGGCCAGACCATCGCCGCCGGCCAGACCATCACCGTCTCCGGTGTCGACCAGTGCGGGGGGAGCATCCCGGCCACCCTCAACGCCCCGGCCGGCCTGGTCAACCACGGCACCATAGACCTCGACCACAGCGGCACCTGCCACGGCGGGGCCGCCGACCTCACGCTGCCGACCGGGTCGACTTTGACCAACAACGGGACCATCGAGTCCACCGGCCCGGCCAACTCCGGGACCCAGGTGATCGGCGCCAGCGTCACCGGCCCCGGTGCCGTCACCGTCAACAGCCCCCTGCAGATCGCCGGGGACTTCATCGACACCTCCAGCACCTTCCCCGTCACCGTCAACGGCGGCCCGTTCTCCATCGCCGGCTCCCTAACCCTCGCCGCCGGCGCCGATCTGACCATCAACTGCCCGACCGGCCAGACCACCTGCACCCCCTTCGGTGTCGGCAGCGGCACCCTCACCATCGGACAAGGTTCGGTCCTCGACCTCGGCGCCGGCGTCACCGCCAACTTCCAGTCGGTGAACAACTCCGGCAAGATCGTGCTGGCCTCGTCCTCCCACCTCGGGGGCACCTTCAACCAGACCTCGGCCGGCATCCTGGCCGTCGCCGTCAGCGCCAACCCGGCCCAGTCGTCGGTGCTCACCACCGGCGGCAACGACACCCTCGGCGGCACGCTCGACATCATCACCGAGGGCAGCGGCATCCCGGCCGTCGGCGCCACCTTCGGGGTGATCCAGTACGCCGCCGTCAACGGCACCTTCGCCCACATTCAGGGAGAGCTGATCGGGTCCGGCGAGTCCTACACGGTGTCGTACCTACCGGCCGGCGGCATCAACTCCTACGGGTCGGTGCAGTTGGCCGCGACCAACTCCACGGCTCAGACCTCCCTGGCCGCCTCCGCCCTGGCCGCGCCCACCCCCACCACGGCCGTGCCCGGCCAGAGCGTGTCCACCACCTTCACCGTGACCAACGAGGGCAGCGCCAACCTGGCCGGCGGCTGGGGCGACTCGGTTTACCTGGCCCCCGTCGGTGCCACCGCCTACTCCCCCGATGACACCCTCCTCGAGCGCATCGCCCGCCCCGGCGCGCTGAACGCCGGGTCCAGCTACACGGTCAACGTCAGCGCCCCCCTACCCGCGGTGGCCGCCGGCTCCTACGAGCTGATCGCCGTGCCCGACAGCGCCGACCTGGTTTCAGCCTCGTTCAGCGACGGCCAGGCGGTGTCCCCGGCCTTCAACGTGGCACCCATCCCGACCCTGGTCCCCGGCACCCCGGTGGCGCCCACCGTGGCCGCCGGCGGCGACGCCTACTACCAGGTCACGGTGAGCGCCGGCGCCGACGTGCGGATCACCGCCTCGTCGGCCCTGGTCGCCCTCTACGCCAGCAGCGGCTCGGTGCCGAGCCCGAGCAGCCATCAGATCGCCAACCTGGCCTGCTGCTCGTACATCACCCTCCCCGGATCGGAGCCGGGGGTGTGGTACATCGACGTCCACGGCCTGGACGGCTCCGGCCAGGCCCCCGTCACCATCGACCCCGAACAGCCCGGCTTCGGTGTGGCCGCCATCAACCCGACGTCGGCCGGTGACGCCGGTCCGGCCACGGTGACCCTCCAAGGCGCCGACATGACCTCGGCCATGACCGTCGAGTTGGTCCCCGCCGCCGGGAGCGCCATCCCTGCGGCCACCACCCTGAAGGACTCCACCGTCGCCTTCAGCACCTTCAACCTGGCCGGCGCGGCCCCCGGCACCTACACCCTGGAAGCCATCGAACCCGGTCTCGGCACGGTGACCGGGGGGACCTTCACGGTCACCGGCCAGGCCCCCGCCGCCCTGCAGGTCACCAGCAACGTGCCGTCGTCGCTGCGCTACGGCTGGTCCGGGACGGTGGCGGTGACCGTCACCAACCCCGGCGGATCCGACGTGGCCGTGCCCATCCTGCGCCTGACCGGCACCCTCACCAACGTGGCCCTCCCCGGTTCCAACACCTTCGCCCCGTCCGTGGACCTGGTCGCCCCCGACTTCTCCAGCCCGACCACCGGGCCGCTACCGGCCGGCGTCCTCCCCCCCGGCCAGAGCGCCACCTTCGACTTCTCGATGCTCTCCGCCGACACCACCCCCCACGTCAAGCTCCTCACCGAGGTGACCGACGTGGACAGCACCGAGACCACCCCCATCGACTGGGCCAGTCTGCTGGCCTCATCCCAGGACACCCAGTACTCGAGCGCCACATGGACCCAGATAGTCAACGACGTGGCCGCCAACATGGGCAGCACCGAAGGGGCCTACGCCACCAACCTCCTGGCCGCCATAGACCAGGCCCAGGCCGCCGGTGTCACCATCCGCAACGAGCAGGACGCCCTCGACTACGTGCTGAGCCGCCAGGAGGCCGGCTACGGGATCACCTCGGCCGCGGTGTCGGGGACCGTCGAGCTGCCGACCGGCGCCCTCTCGGGCGCGCCGGTCACCCTGACCGTCGCCAACGCCGGCCCGGGAAGCGCCGGCTCGTCGCAGCAGTACGCCGCCACCACCTTCCACAACGGTGACTTCGCCTTCTTCGGGCTGCCGGCCGGGACCTACACCCTGGCCTTCCCCGGCTACCTGCCCGCCTCCCCGCCGGCGTCGGTGATCGTCACCTCCGGCGGCCAGGTGGCGCTAGGTACCATCCAGGTGACCGCCGGGGCCACCCTCACCGGCACCGTGACCGCATCGGGCGCCCCGCTCGCGGGAGCCCAGGTCACCGTCACCGACCCCGTCGGCCACCACTACAGCTCCCTGCCGACGGGTTCCGACGGGGTGTACACCGTCACCGGTCTGCCCGCCGGCACCCTCACGGCCGTGGCCTCCGGACCGGGATCGCAGCCCTCGGCACCGCTCAGCGTGGTCGTCTCCGGTGGGGCGCCGGCCGCCCAGGACTTCGCCCTGCAGCCCGGGGCGACCATCAGCGGGATCATCACCGCCTCCGATGGCATCAGCCCCCCGCCGGCGGGCACGGTGGTCTACGCCTACCCGGGCACCGGCAACGGGGGCGTCGTCTACGGCAACGTCAACGCCGACGGCACCTACACCATCACCGGGCTGGCCCCCGAAGCCGGGCCGGCCCCCAACACCTACTCGGTGACGGCCCTGGCCGTCGGGGTCGGCAGCGCCACCTCCACCGGCATAGTCGCCACGGGGACCGCCACCGTCAGCGGCGTCAGCCTCACCCTGGCCGGCCTGGGTACTGTCACCGGCCAGGTGACCGACCTGGCCACCGGCCTGCCCCTAGCGGGTGTCACCGTCTTCAGCGACACCATCGGTGCCCCCGAACCGACCACGACCGACGCCAACGGCAACTACACCTTCGCCGACCTGCCGGCGGGGACCGAGACCCTGCTGTTCTCGCCCAACGACCATGCCCACTACCCGAACGCCCGGAACGTGGCCGTCGCCGGCGGGGCCACCACCACCCTCAATGTCACCCTGGCCGGGCTCGGGACGATGACGGCCACCATCCAATCGCCCACTGCCCAACCCGAGCCGCAGGTCGCCGTGGACCTCATCGGGCCGTCGCCCACGGGGGGCAGCCAGGTCTACACCCAACAGCTGGCCACCGACGCGACCGGCACGGTCAGCGCCCTCGGCCTGATCCCCGGCACCTACGACCTGCAGGTCATCGGCTCGTCGGTACACCAGCCCTTCACCATCGACGCCACCCACCAGAACCCGGCGCTGTCCCTCACCCTCTCGGTGGCCACCATCACCGGCAAGGTCACCGCCGCCGGCCAACCGGTCCCCGCCCTCACCGTCGGCGTGTCCGACGCCGCCGGGCAGATCACCTCCACCTCCACCGCCGCCGACGGGTCCTTCAGCTTCGAGCTGGCCCAGGCCGGCACCTACGACGTGGTCGCCTCCGGTCCCGGCTTCGGTATCGCCGTGGCCACCCAGGCAGTGACCCTCGGCTCCACCAGCACCGTCAACCTGACCCCCGGCACGGGGTCGGTCACCGCTACAGTCACCGCCGCCGGCACCCCGCTGTCGGGGGTCGACGTGGCCGTCAGCACGGCCTCAGCGGTCGACCAGCCCAACTCCACCGACATCGGCACCAACGGCTCGGGCCAGGCCACCCTCGGAGGTCTAACGGCGGGGAGCTACACCGTCATCGCCACCCTGGCCGGCTACGCCCCCGCCTCGGCCACGGTCACCGTCGGCTCCGGCGCGACGCCGGTGGCCCTGTCGCTCGGGCCGCCGGCCCAGATCTACGGAACGGTCACCAACGGCTCGGGCCCGGTCCCCGGCGCCGTGATCAACGCCGCCGGCCCCCCCGGGTCCTCGGCCAGCACCGTGGCCGACCGCAACGGTAGCTACACCCTGTTGAACCTGGCCGCCGGCACCTACACCCTCACCGTCGCCGACGGAACCGACGCCCCCCAGATCATCACCGGGGTGATCGTCGCCAGCGGCGCCGCGGTGCAGCAGAACGCCGCCTTGTCGACGTCGGGCGACACCTTCACCGTCGACCTGGCCGCCACGGGTGGCGGGGCCCTCGCCGGGGGCCTGGTCACCCTCCTCGACAGCGCCGGCCAGCCGGTCGCCTCCAAAGCCCTCGGCCCGGCGACCTCGACCACCTCGACCTCGGCGACGGCCACCCTCGGGCCCCTCCCGGCCGGGACCTACACCCTCGACTTCGCCGGGCCCGGCACCGCCGTGGCGTCCCAGTCGGTGACCCTGCCGCTGGCGGGGCCGGTCACGGTCAACGAGCCCGCCGGCGAGGCGGTGCTCTCCGGACCGGCCGCCTCATTCCCGTCGGTCGGTGGTACCGCCCCGCCGGGCTCGCCGCTCGGCACCGCCCTGCGCTCGGTCTCGGCCCGCCTGAGGGTTAGTCCCGGCGCCCTCGGCCAGCAGCTGCTGCCCCAGGCCGGCGGCGGTGGCGGCACGGTCAGCGCCAGTGAACTGGTCAACGCCTGGCTCGGCGGTCAGCTGGCCCAGCCGCCCCAGCCGGTCCCCGGCGAGCAGGCTCTCATCCAGCGCTTCCACGCCGACATCACGCTAAACATCGACGGGAACTGCCCGTCGGCGTCCACCGTCGCGGCCGAGCGATCCCGCCTGGCGGCCCTGGTCCGCCAGGTCGCCAACGCCTACACCGGCTGGTCGCTCGGCTACCAGTCCCTGCAGCAGACCCTCAACAACTCCCTGCTCATAACCGGCGGTCTGGTGGTCGGCGACGCCGCCGCCCTGGGCCAGACCATCCTGTCGGCCATCACGCCGGCCGGAGAGCTGGCGGCCCAGGTCGGGGGCCTGCTCGAGACCACCGCCCCGGCGGCGTCGTCGGCGGCCGGACAGTTCGCCGCCTTCCTCGCCACCAACAATGTCGATCCCACCACCCTCGTCAACACCCTGAGCGTCATCCAGGGGTTCGTCAGCGGCTACATGAATGGCGCCCCGGTGCTCCCCGACCTCACCGACCCCCAGGCGGCGTCGGCCGCCGTGGCCACGGACCTGAGTGCCCTGTCGGCGGTGTCGAACATCCTGTCGGTCATGAAGGGCTACCCGCCGCTGGCCGGCGTGGCCGGCAACCTGTTCGGGTTGATCGGGGGGGTCATCCAGACCTACAACGAGATGAATAACAACCTGAGCAACGTGCAGAACTCGCTCGACGCGCTCAACACCGGCCAGGCCCTGTACGACAAGGCGGTGGCGTCGCTGCAAGCCAGCCTGAACCAGTTCGACTCGGACTTCAACGCGCTGCAGGGTGAGGAGCCGTGCGAGACCACGACGACCACCTCGCCGCCGACCACCACCCCGACCACCACACCACCCACGACCATCCCCCCGCCCAACCCGCCCGTACCGCCCTGCCCCCCCCGACGGTTCTGCCCGCCTCCGCCGCCCCCGCCGCCGCCTCCCCCTCCGCCGCCCGGCCAGCCGGGGAATACCGACAACCACATCCCCGGCGACCCCAACGGCATCCACGGCCCCGAGGGAACCGGCGCCCCGAGCTACGGGGTGGCCGACGGGGCGACCCTTCCCTATCTGATCCAGTTCCAGAACGAGCCGACGGCCTCGGCCCCTGCGGTGCAGGTGGTCGTGACCGAGAAGGTGCCGTCCAGCATCGACCCCGCCTCGGTGGCGCTGACCGGCTTCGGGTTCGGTGACACCACCGTGGCCGTGCCGCCGGGCCAGCAGCACTTCACCAAAACCCTCGACGAGACGGCCAGCATCGGCGACTACGTGACCCTCACCGGTGACTTCGACCGGGCCACGTCCACCATCACCTGGACCGTGTCCACCATCAGCCCCGTCACCGGGGACCTGGACTACTCGGCCAACGCCGGCTTCCTCCCGCCGGACTGCGTCACGGTCGGGCCCAACTGCACCGCCGCCCAACTCGGACAGGGCGAGGGATATGTCAGCTTCACCGGCCGGGCTCTGCCCAACCTGGCGACGGGCACGGTCATCGCCGCCCAGGCGTCGATCGTGTTCGACCGCAACGCCGCCATCGCCACCCCGGTGTGGACCAACACCATCGGCACGACCGGCGGGGGGACCCCTCCACCGCCCCCTCCCCCTGCCACCACCGGCTACCGACTGGTGGCCTCCGACGGCGGGGTGTTCTCCTTCGGGGATGCCGCCTTCCACGGCTCCACCGGCGGCGTCAAGCTGACCGCCCCCATCGTGGGATCAGCCCCCACGCCGTCGGGCAAGGGCTACTGGCTGGTGGCCTCTGATGGTGGGGTGTTCTCCTTCGGGGATGCTGTGTTCCACGGCTCCACCGGTGGGGTGCGTCTGGTGTCGCCGATTGTGGGTATGGCGGCGACCCCGTCGGGTAATGGCTACTGGTTGGTGGCCTCTGATGGTGGGGTGTTCTCCTTCGGGGATGCTGTGTTCCACGGCTCCACCGGTGGGGTGCGTCTGGTGTCGCCGATTGTGGGTATGGCGGCCACCCCGTCGGGTAATGGCTACTGGTTGGTGGCCTCTGATGGTGGGGTGTTCTCCTTCGGGGATGCCGTGTTCCACGGCTCCACCGGCGGGGTCAAGCTGGTCTCGCCGATCGTCGGTGTCACCCCCACCTCATCGGGGAGCGGCTACTGGCTGGTGGCCACCGACGGGGGCGTGTTCTCCTTCGGCGACGCCCCCTTCGAGGGCTCGACCGGCGGTGTCAAGCTGGCCTCGCCCATCGTCGCCGTCTCCGGCTCGCCGGCACCGGGCTGACACCGCCCGGCGGGACTGGACCCGCCGGGGAACCACCCCTCCGGCTTCGGGCCGACACCCCCCGGCGGGACTGAACCCGCCGGAGAACCACCCCTTCGGCTCCGGGCCTGCACCCCGGGAGCTCCCGCCGTCACCGGCCGGGAAGCTCCCGGGGGTCGCTCAGGCGGCCGACGAGGAGGAGCTGCTCGGGACCGAACCGGTGGCGGGGGCCGGACCCCCGGGGCCGGGCTGGCCGGCGGGACCCGGGCCGAAGCCGGTCCCGGTGCTGGTCACCGCGAAGTTGGCGTTCAGGTAGACGGTCACGTAGCTGCCGTCGGCCTTCTTCATGTGCACCTCGTAGACGCCCTTGCCCGACGAGTCGGTCTCGGCCCGCACGATGGTGGCGCCGGGCTCGGCGGCCGTGGCCGCGGCGTCGGCCTTCTGCAGATCGGTGCCGGTGAGCAGCGTCTCGCCGGGGCCGTGGGTCATGGTGGCGGGATCGGCCGGCGGCTGGTTGCCGGCCGGCGCCCCCTGCGCCGGGGCAGGGGCCGACCCCGAGGCGGAGCTGGAGCCCGAACTGGTGCTCGAGCCGGAGGTGGCGCTCGACGCCGAGGTGGTGCTCGAGCCGGAGCTGCTGGTAGCCGCCGAGGCGATACCGGCGGCCCCGGCGGACGTGCCGAGCACGAGGGCACCCGACACCAGGGCTTTGCGGACGGTGGATGAGTTGAAACGCATGGTCTTCGATCTCCTGTCAGTGATCCCGACGGGAAGTTCCCGGGGATGAGTCCAAGATCGCCGGCCGCCCTCCGAAACTGCTGGGCGGCACAGGAGAAATCGCTAGGTATCGCGCCGCCCCGCCGCCGACCGCCCGAGGCACACTCGCGGGGTGCAAGTCGACGAGGACACCTTCGAACAGCTGGTGGCCGACGCCCTCGACGCCATACCCGAGCGGCTCGGACGACTCATGGAGAACGTCGGTGTGTACATCGAGGACTGGCCGACGAGGGAGCAGCTGGGGGGCCGCCGGGGCACCCTGCTCGGCCTGTACCAGGGGATCGACCTCACCCGGCGGTCCCCTTTGTCCTACGGCGGGGTGATGCCCGACCGCATCATCGTGTTCCGCGGTCCCATTGCCGCCCTGGCCCGCACCGAAGAGGAGCTGGTCCACCTGGTGACCACCACCGTGGTGCACGAGGTGGCCCATCACTTCGGTATCTCCGACCGTCGCCTGGAGGAGCTGGGCTGGGCCTGATCACGGGGTCACGGCGCCGGGGTGGCCTGGCGGCGGGCCGGGGTCACTGCGCCGGGGCGGCCTGGGGGCGGCGCGAGGGTCACTGCGCCGGGGTGGCCTGGCGGCGGGCCCGGAACACCACGTCGTGCACGTGGTGGGTCGACACCGCACCGTGCGGTCGGGGTCGCCGCTCGTGGTGTTCGATCTCCCACCCCCCGGCGCCCGACACGGCCTCGGCGAAGTCGTCGGTTCGGACGTAGGCGTCGCGGTCGAAGGGCATGGTGTGGGAGTGGGTGTCGGCCGGCGCCGACATGGCCTCGGGGTCGTGGGTGACGATGAGGAGCACGCCGCCGGGGGCCACCGCACCGATCAGGTTGTGCACGCCCCGAGCGTCGGGGGTCCGGGGGATGGAGGCGTAGTGGGCCGACACCAGGTCGTAGGCGCCGGCCTCGAAGGGTTCTGACCCGTTGGCGTCGGCCCGTAGGCACTCGACGGCGAGGCCCCTCCGGGCCGCCTCGGCCCGCACGCGGTCGAGACCCCGCTCGGAGATGTCACTGGCCGTGACCCGCCACCCCTGCTCGGCCAGCCACAGGGCGTCGCCGCCCTCCCCGGCGCCCACGTCGAGGGCTCGCCCCGGGCTCGATCCGCTCATCTCGTGGACCAGCGAGCCGTTGGGCCGGCCGCTCCAGATCTGGGCGCCCTGGTAGCGGTGATCCCAGTCGCGGGCCTGCGCCGACGGCCGGGCCGCGCCGAGCCGGGCCGCGCCGAGCAGGTCCTCGTGGGCCAGGCTGAACGAGACGGAGGCCCCCACCCAGCTGCCGTGGGCCGACGCGCCGACCACCGGCAGGCCGGGGTCGGTGAGGCTGCCAGCTGCGTAGACCCCCGGGACCGAGGTGGCGCCGGTGGCGTCGGTGACCACGACGTCGCCGAGCCCGCTCGGGTGGGGGACCGTCTCGACACCGAGCTCCCCGAACGCTTCGATGCGGGGCGCCAACCGGGGAGCGAAGACGACGGCGTCGGCCTCGACCCGGCCCCCTCCGGCCAGCTCCACCGCCGCCACCCGCCCGTCGGCGCCGGCCACGATCCGGGCGGGTGGCTCGTCGAGCACCGTCACCCCGCCGGCCCGCAGAACGTCGGTGGCGGCCCCCTCGACTCGTGCCCCGGCGGCTGAGGCCTTGTCAGCTGGGGCCTCGTCGGCTGGGGTCCCGGCGGCTGAGGCCTCGTCGGCTCGGGCCTCGTCGGCGACGATGATGGTCAGGCGGGAGGTGAGGTGGCGCCACAGCTCGCTGGCGTGAAGGTCCGAGGGGCGGGCGACGATCTGCACCACCCGACGGTCGCGGACCTCGAAGCCGTGGCAGAACGGGCAGTGGAGCACGTCGCGGCCCCAATGTTCGGCCAGGCCGGGGATGTCGGGCAGCTCGTCGCGCAGCCCGGTGGCGGCCACGACCCGGCGGGCCACGATGGAATGGCCGCCGGTGAGCTCCACCCGGAACAACGCGCCGGGACCGGGTCCGGGGTCACCTTCGGCTCCGGTTCCGGCCTCGGCTCCAGCCCCGGCCCCGGCTTCGTTTACCCGGGTGACCCGGGTGACCCGGCCGGCCAGCACCTCCACGCCGTAGTGGCGGACCTCGTCCCGGCCGGTCCCGGTCAACGTCGCCGGCGTCACCCCCTCGAGGCCGAGGTAGCCGTGCACGTGGGCGGCGGGGGCGTTGCGGGCTTCGCCGGAGTCCACCACGATGACCGATCGCCGCTGGCGGCCCAGCTGCAGGGCGGCGGCCAACCCGGCCGCCGAACCCCCGACCACGGCGACGTCGCAGTGGCGCTCGAACACGGGACTCTCGTGGGAACTCATGCCAGCCACGGTACAGTTGTCTGCGTATGGAGCAAAGCGCCTTGCAGGATCCGCAAGACCGGTCAGTTGGTGGTGGTGCTGACGGCGGGATCGACATAGAGGCGATAGTGCGGTCCCGGCTGCGTAGCTTGCGGCGGACGGCCGGGTTGTCCCTGGAGGAGGTCGCGGCCCGGGCCCATCTCAGCCCGTCCACGGTCAGCCGGGTCGAGACGGGCAAGCGGACCATCAGCCTCGATGTCCTGGTCCCGCTCGCCGCTGCCCTCCAGGTGGATATGGACTCGCTGCTGGCTCGACCCGGAGACGAAGATGTGGTCATCAGGCCGGTGGCCAACCGCTCGGCCGGTCGCACCACCTGGACCCTGAGTCGGCCGACCGGGACCATGCAGGCCGTCAAGATGCGCATGGAGCCGACCACTGCCGTCGCCGAGCAGCGGGTCCACCCCGGCTATGACTGGTTCTTCGTGCTGGAGGGCCGGGTGCGGCTGCGTCTCGGCGAACGCGACATCGTCGTCGACGCCGGTCACGCGGCCGAGTTCGCCACCATGACCCCCCACGCTTTCGAGGCCGTTGACGGTCCAGCCGAACTCATCATGATCTTCGACCGTGACGGCCAGAGGGCCCACCTCCGGCGCGACGGCGTCCCGGTTGGGGAGGCGTGACCTGCCGCTTCCCCGACGCCGGTTCCTGGCCTCATGACGACACCGGGGCTTTTGCGCCTGGGGTCAGCCGGGGGTCGAGAGCTGACGGGCCCCATGGCTGGCGGGCTGGCTGGCTAGCCGGCTGATCCGCCCGTGGGGGTGCTCGTGGGCGTCGTGGTGGGCGGCGCAGGGACCGAGGTTCCGCCACCGGCGGTTCCTGCGGGCCGGCCCAGACCGATGCGCAGCGCGGTGATCGACGTGCCAGCGGTGGCGGTGGCGGTCGGATCGGCCCCGCTGTAGACGACCACGATTCGGGTGCCAACCGCCGGAGGGCCCGCCTCGAGGGCCTTGCCCAGGCGCGTCTGAGACGTGACCTCCACGGAGAGGGTCTGGCCGGCATCGGTCTGCAGCGTCCAGGTCGAAGCCGACACGGCGGTGACGGTGCCGCGCAGGACATGGTGGTTACCGGTCTTCTTGCCCGCCGCAGGAACGGCCGAACCGGCCGACCCGGCCGACCCGGCGGCGGGAGCGGTCGCCGGTGGGGTGGTGGTGGGCGCAGTGGCCGCCGCCGGGGTGGCTGCCGGAGACGAGGAGTTGGCCGTCAGCGCGCCGATGGCGACGCCCCCACCGACCGCCACGATTCCGGCCGCCGCCGCCACACCCATCGGAATGCGGCCGCTACGGAAAAAGCTCAGGATTCTGCGCATGACCCCATGCTCGGTCGCGGATGTCAGGGGAATGTGAGCCGGCCATCAGGACAGTTTCGTCGTGGATCCGGAGTCTGACCGCGCCTGGCTAGGAACCTTCCCGGACCCGTCGCAGGGTCAGGACCCGCTCGGCGTGGCGTTCCTCCTGCAAACTCCTCTGGCGGGCCGCCAGCAGATCGAACTGGGTGACCAGCCCGCAGAGGTGATCCGGCCGGCCGCGCTCGACCACCGGGAGCACGCCGAGCCCGTGGGCGGCCATGCGGTCGGCCACCCGTCTCAATATCTCGTCGGGGTAGGCCGTGGCGACGGGCGCGGTCATGGCCTGGCGCACCTCCAGGGCGACGTCGTGACGCCGGGCGAGGACCTGCGACCAGGGCAGGACGCCGACCAACGACCCGTCGCCGTCGACCACCGGGTACAGGCGTTGGCGGCGATGCGGCGACCCCTCCGGCGCGCAACGGTAGAGGTCGGCCAGCGTCCGGTCCGGCTCCACGACCAGCACGTCGACGTCCATGACCTCCCTCACGAAGGTCGCCTCCAGTGGGTCCACGGCGTACTCGCGCATGACGTGGAAGCCCCGGCGGGCGACCTTCTCGGTGAGGATCGACCGCTTCAGGGTCAGCACGCTGACGAGGTGGGCGGTGGTGGCGGCGACCAGCAGGGCCAGCAGGCTGTTCTGGTCGTGGGTGAGCTCGAAGGCGAAGACGATGGCGGTGAAAGGGGAGCGGGTCACACCGCCGAGGGCACCGGCCATCCCGAGCAGGGCGTAGGTCCCGATGCTGGCCCCGGGCAGGACGTGGCCCAGTATCGCTCCTATGGCCGCGCCCATCATCAAGATGGGGGCCAGGATGCCCCCGCTGGTCCCACCGCCCAGGCCGGCCGCCCAAATAACCAGCTTGGTCACGAGGAGGAGGATCAGGGCGGCCGCCCCCAGCTGCCCGAGCAGCTCGGCGTGGATGGTGTCGTAGCCGACTCCCAATGCCCTCCGGTCGACCAAACCCCCAGCCCCGATCACCGCACCGCCGATCAATGGCCACCACATCCAGTGCAGCCGACCGGTAAGCCTCATGAACAGGTCCTCGCAGCCGTATACGGCCTGGGTCATGACCCAGGCGCCGAGACCCGTGGCCAGTCCTACGACGACGGCACCGGCCAGGGCCGGAGTGCCCAGCGGCGGGTGAGCGGGTACCGGGAACAGAGGCTGGGGGGCCACCAGCCCGGCGCCGGCGATGACGACCCGCAGGGCGTCGGCGGTGGCCGCGGCGGCGGCGATGAGCACCATGGAACGGGGCCGGAACTCGAACACCAACAGCTCGATCCCGAACAGCGTGGCCGCCACCGGAGTACCGAAGACGGCGCTCATCCCGCCGGCCGCGCCGGCCACCAGCAGCGCCCGACGCTCGGCCGCGGTCAGCTCGAAGAGCTGACCGACGATGGAACCCACCGCCCCACCGGTGAGGATGATCGGTCCCTCGGCGCCGAAGGGGCCGCCGGTGCCGATGCTGACGGCGCTGGCCAAAGGCTTGAGTACGGCCAGCCGGGGCGCGATCCGGCTGCCGTTGATCAGGATGTTCTCCATGGCCTCGGGTATGCCGTGACCGCGGATCTGCTCGGAGCCGAAGCGGGCCATGACTCCCACGACCAGCCCTCCCACGACGGGCACGACCAGCGCTGCCGCCCCGAGCGTGGTGGCATCGGGCGAGACCAGCCGGACGCTGACCCGCTGGTAGTAGGCCAGATTGGTGAAGAAGCCGATCATGTCGAGCAGGGCCAACGACACGCCGGCAGCTAGGGCGCCGACGGCTATGGCCAAGGGAAGCAGGCGCAGGACCTCCGGGCCGGTGGTGAAATCCCCGAGCGATCGTTCATGACTGGCCCAGGGACGGACGTCGCTCCCCAGGTAGCTGTCGACCGTGATCTTCCCGGAGTCGTCGTCCGGGAGTATGGCGCTCACCGCTGCCGCACCCGCTGCCGCACCCGCTGCCGCACCCGCTTCCCAACTGTTGCATCGCTCCACCAATACATCGTAAGACGATGGTATCGTGAAACGAGTGTCCTTGTCGGATGGTGATTACTCCCGGCTCCTGGCGTTGCGCACGGGGCTGCGTCGCTTCGAGCGGTGGAGCGCTCAGCAAGCCGAGGCCGCCGGTCTCACCGCCGCTCAGCACCAGCTGCTCCTCGCGGTGCGCGGCCATCCGGGAGAGGAGGGTCCCACCATCGGGGAGGTGGCCGACTACCTGCTCCTGCGCCATCACAGCGCCGTGGGTCTCATCGACCGGGCGGAGGCCGCCGGGCTGCTCCACCGGGAGCGCAGCCGCCATGACCATCGTGTGGTGCGGCTGCGTCTGAGCGAGGACGGCGCCAGGCGGCTCGAGGTGCTGTCAAAGCTCCACATGGAGGAGCTTCGCCGCCTGTCAGTGGAGCTGCCTGAGATTTGGGCCGGCCTCGAGCCGTTCCAGCGGCACCACGGCCTGCCCACTAAGTAGGGTCGCGCCGTGGCCGATCTTCTCTCCCTATCTGCTCGGATCATCGATTCGGGCGTGGTCGACGAGCCGGTGAACCGCGTGACCCAGGAGCTGTCCGAGGTCGCCGAGGGGATCGCCGTCGTCGAGTCCTTCAGTCACTGCGTGGCCCTGAGCACCCCCGAGGGGCTCGTCGCATTCGACTCGAGCAGCCCCTTCACCGGGACCCGCGTCGTGAGTGCCCTACGGACCTGGTCGCAGCAACCGGTGAGGACGCTGGTCTACACCCACGGCCACCTGGACCACGTGGGAGGTTCACCGGCGTTCATGGCCGATGCCGAGGCCGGTGGTCACCCCCGACCCGAGGTCGTCGCTCACTGGCGGGTCCCCCGCCGTCTGGATCGCTACCGACGCACCGACGGCTGGAACCGGATCATCAACAACCGGCAGTTCGGCTGGCTCGGCACCAGCGACCTCCGCTTGACCGACGCCACCGCCCAGAGCCCCGAGCGTTTTCTGCCGGTCGACGTGGCCGAACCGGACCTCACCTACCGCGGCAGCTACACCTTTGCGGTGGGCGGTGTCGACATCGAGTTGCACCACGGCCGGGGTGAGACCGACGACCACACCTGGGCGTGGATCCCCTCCCAGCGGGCGGTGTGCTGCGGCGACTACCTGATCTGGAATTTCCCCAATGCCGGCAATCCCCAGAAGGTGCAGCGCTACCCGGCGGAGTGGGCCGCCTCCCTGCGGGCCATGGCCGCTCTGCGCCCCGAACTGCTCCTGCCCGCCCACGGTCTACCCGTTGGGGGCGTCGAGCGCATCCAGACGGTGCTGCTCGACGTGGCCCAGGTGCTCGAGGACCTGGTCGACCGCTGCCTCGAGATGATGAACTCGGGGGCCACCCTCGACGAGATCATCCACAGCGTGTCGGTGCCCGCGGACACCCTGGCCCGGCCCTACCTGCGGCCCCTCTACGACGAACCGGAGTTCGTGGTCCGCAATATCTGGCGTCTCTACGGCGGGTGGTGGGACGCCAACCCGGCCCGCTTGAAACCGCCCCCCGACGACGCTCTGGCCGCCGAGGTGGCCGCCCTGGCCGGGGGAGTGGAGACGCTTCTGACCCGGGCCAGCGACCTGGCCGCCGATGGTGACCTGCGGCTGGCTTGTCAACTGGTCGAATGGGCGACCCAAGCCGCTCCCGACTCGATGGAAGCCCACCGCACGCGTGCAGCTATCTACCGCCAGCGTCACCGAGCCGAGTCGTCGCTGATGGCCAAGGGCATCTTCGCCGGAGCGGCCCGCCAGTCCGAGGCCCGAACTCCTCCAGCGGAGTAACCGCCACGGCTGCCCCCCTTCGAGGTCGCCACCGAACTGGGCCGCCCAAACCAGGTCAAGGCTGCGAACCAGGTCGAGTCTGCGAACGAGGTCGAGCCTGCGAACGAGGTCGAGTCTGCGAACGAGGTCGAGCCTGCGAACGAAAGTGAGTCTGCGAACGAAAGTGAGTCTGCGAACGAAAGTGAGTCTGCGGGCCAAATCCCGTCGTGGATTCACTTTCGTTCGTGGATTCATCTTCGTTGCCGGCTCGGGACTCGATCGGATCGGCCGGGTAGGAACACCAGGGGTCGGTGGTTGGAAGCGACCCCGGCAATGACAGTCACTGGGGGTTGGACAGCGCCTGGACGTCTCTCAGGAGCTTGTCGTAGCTCACTGTCTCACCTGCTGGAGGAGCGCTGATCGAAACTGGAAGGCCGAAATGGGACAGGTCCACCGTCTCGCTGTAGCTCATCGACGTGGACGCACCGGCCACGGTCATCTGGAACCCGAACTGCCGGATGCGGTTGCTCTGGTCGATGTGAAGCGTTTCGCTGATGTCGGTGAAATTGATGTGAGCGAAAGCAGCATTGAGCCAGGGCGGTATCTGGGGGGAGGCCAACTGGTGAGTGATGGCTGATTGGGGGATGGCGACCTGGTAGCCATCGGTGGAGCTCCCGTCGATGGTCTGGGAGCCGAGCGATGAGACCTTCACCCCCGGCTGGGCGAGGAGGGCGAGCATGGCCGCCGGGTTGTCGCCGCCGAACAACAGGTTCGAGCGGTCGGCTTCGACGGAGAAATCGAGGGCGACCCACGTCTTTCCCGGCTCGACCTGATCGAGATCCGGGAGCGCTTCGAAGATGGCACCCCCGACGTAGGTGACCGACACGCTCTGATCCTGGGTGGGCAGGTGTACCGTCTCGTCGATCGACACGGTCCCGTGGGCGAAGTCCATGCGACCGGTTCCGGTCAGGCTGAACTCCTGTGCCCCGCTCTGTACATCCGCCGAAACCTGGGCTGCCGCGCTGCCCGCGGCCAGAGTTTGGCGCAGTGACGCGGCGACGGTCTGGCCCGGGTTGGGGTCGGGGTTGAAGGTTCCCTGCGAGGCCACCAAAGCCAAGACGGTGACCAGCGCGGCGGCCAGGACCGTTCCGATTCTCCGCCTGGCCCTGGCCTTCTTGGCCTGGACCAGATCCAGCCACGGATCCGCGACCGGGCTGGCGGCGTAAGCCGGGTCCACCACCGGCCTGAGGGGATCGGACAAAGTCCATCCCGGTCCGCCTCTTGCACCCTCCGTCCAGTCGCACGCCCCCCGCTGGTAGGCAGCCCAATCGCCGCCCGGCCACCGACGTTCCACCGGGCGAGTGTCCCCCGGGCCGCCTTCCGGCTCGTGTGTGTTCGCCGGCCGGTTGTCCGCCGGCCGACTATCTGCCGGCCCGTTGTCTGCCGGCCGACTATCTGCCGGCCCGTGCCCGGCCGTCGGCCCTCCGTCTGCCCCGGGCGCGTCCGCCGGCCGACTATCCGCCGGCGCCTCGCCCGGAACGCGGCTCCCATCCGACCCTGTCCACCCACCATCCGGTCGGTATTCCATGCCGTCCCCCAGTCGGTCAGCCCGAATGCTACCGGCCCCCCGTCACCTATTCGCCGGCCGGTTATCGCCCGGCCAGAGTGTTGCCGAGAACGCCATCCTGGAAGGCCTAGCGATCGTCGGTCAGGGCATCTCCAGTGCGACCCGCCGCCGACGGGCCTACCATCAGCGGCCATGTCCGAAGTATCCGATCGCTATCGGCGGGTCGCCACGGGCTTCGCGGCGCGCCTCGAGCAGTGCCCGGCCGACCGCCTCGATGCACCCTCGCCGTGTGAGAGTTGGAAGGCGCGCGACGTCATCTCCCACGTGGTCCACGTGCACCGCCGGGTGGTTGCCAATCTCGACGGATCGGAGGCCAGCGAGCCCCAGGAGGGGGACGACCTGGCCGAAGCCTTCAGGGCCGCGTCGGGCGCGGTGATCGCCGCTCTCGACGCCCCCCGAAGGGCCGGCCAGATGGTCTCGGGAATGTTTGGAACGCAGTCGTTCGAGGACCTGGTCGGCCGGCTTCTGTGCGCCGACACGCTGGTCCACACATGGGACCTGGCCCGGGCCACCGGCCAGGACGATCGTCTCGATCTCGAGGCCGCCGCCAAGGCTCTCGAGTTCCTGACCCCCATCGACGAGGCCATCCGGCGCCCCGGGGGTTTCGGGCCGCGGGCCGAAGCGGTCGCCTTGGACGGCGCCGAACCGGACGTGCAGGCTCAGCTCCTCGCCTTCACCGGACGTAACCCGTGACGCGAGCGCGAAGTCTGCGAGCCGCGGGCGTAATCGCGCCGGGCTGAGTCGGCACTAGCCCCGCGGTCGGAGTCGAGGTCTTTAGTGGCCGGTGCCGAGCTGGATGGCCTTGACCAGTAGCAGCGACACGGCCACGACGAGATAACCGCGGAGGGACCACATGGCGGCGGTGCGGCCCCGGGACCACTCGGGCCGCCCGAGCAGGGCGAGGTGCGGCATCCGCCAGCTGTCCCGGTGGCCCCTAGTGGGGGCGGCCGCCACCTGCTGCGGGCGCCGCGTCAGGGCATAGGCGACAGCTCCGACCACCAGGGTGACGAGGAGCACGGCGAAGAGAGCCACCGCCAGCACCGTCACGTTGACCGCCGGGAAGATGGTGGTGATCACCAGGACGAGCGAGAGGATGAGCAGGACGCCGATGATGAACGAGGCGACGGCGTTGAGCCAGGGGCGGTTGACCCATGGCCCGAGGACCTCTTTGTCATTGCAGAGCAGCAGCAGGAACACCGACGCCGAGGGCAGCAGGACTCCGGCCAGGGCCTGCACGGAGGTGGTGATGAGGCCGAGCGGAGCGCCGGGGATGAGCACTATCCCGGCGGCCAGGGCGACCAGCCCGGAGAAGCTGGAGTAGAAGCCGGGGGCCTCGCGGAAGCTCCGGTGGAGGGAGTGGCGGGCCCCGAACATGTCCCCGAAGGCGTAGGAGGTGCCCAGGGTGACCGCCGCCGCGCCGATGATCGAGGCGTTGACCAGCACGATGGCGTACAGCGCCCCGGCGGTGTAGCTGATCCGATGGTGGAGGGCCTGGGCCACACCGCCGGCGTCGGTGAAGTGCCCGAAGAAGGCGCTGTTGCCAAAGGCGAAGGCACAGGTGACGATCATGGCCCCGGCGCCGATCACCGTGACCACCGACCCGAGGACGGTGTCGGCCCGCTCGTAGTTGATCCAGCGGGGGGTGATGCGCTTGTCGATGATGTTGGACTGCTGGAAGAACAGCTGCCACGGCGCGACCGTGGTGCCGACGATGGCGATGATCAAAAGTACCGAGGTCGAGTTGACTCCGCCCCGGATCCCCGGCACGACCAGGTCGTGCAGCACCGGGGAGGCGTGGGGGTGGGAGAGCACGGCCAGGGGGATGACCAGGAAGTTGGCCGCCACGAACAGCAGCATGAACCGCTCCCAGCGCCGGAAGCTGCCGCTGGCCGTCATGACGACCAGGCCGAGCGCGGCGACGGGCACTGAGACGTACTTGCTCACCCCGAAGTAGGAGAAGGCCAGGTCCACCCCGATGAACTCGGTGACGATGGTCAGGAAGTCCAGCAGGAACAGGTCCCCGACCGAGAACCAGCCCCAGAAGCGGCCGAAGCGTTCCTTGATCAGACGGGCGTGACCGACGCCGGTGACAGCCCCGAGACGGACCACCATCTCCTGGTTGACCACGAGCACGGGGATGAGCAGGATCAGGCTCCAGAGCAGGCTGGTGCCGTAGTCCTGGCCGGCCTGGGAGTAGGTCGCCACCCCGCCGGCGTCGTTGTCGCCGACCATGACGATGATCCCCGGTCCGACGATGGCGGCCAGGGTGAGGAGGCGGGCTCGCCAGGTCCGCCGGGCCCCCTGGTCGTGCAGGCTGATGGTGCCCAGGGCGCCTCGGATGTCGCCGAGGTGGGCTTCGTCGAGGACCGCGCTCGGACCCGTGGGGGCATCGCTGATTTTGTCGGACATACCTGTGGGACCTCCCGGGGCACGGGGTGGACGTTTCGGCGTTCGTCAGCCAGGCGCCCACAGGTCCCGTCGGGCCGGCTCAGCCGGTCGGCTACGGGAGGTTCGTGGGCGCCTGAGGTTGGTGAGGTGACCCTCTATCGGCGCTCAGCTCTACTCCTTCGTTCGATCCGGTGGGGCATCCCCCGGGCGGTACCCGCCAGGCGGAGGCGGTCGCACCGGGGGTGGGCCCGGAAGTTGGCCCACTGGGGCCGCGACCCGGTCGGCACCCCCTCGTTAGAGCTTTGGCACTGCCCGGCGTAGACCGCAAGGTCAGCCGCTTCGGTCCACCCCTTAGCTCGGGGAGGACTGGTCTGGCCCGGAGTGTCTCTCGACAGGTGGGGCCAGCGGCCTATGTCCGAACAGACGCCTCACCGAACGAGGTGCGACTGCAGTCCCACTATACCGGCCCGGCGCGAAGCACGGCTGAACAGGCCTCGACGAGCGCCTGAACAGCCGTTGAACGGCCGGTGAACGGCGAGCCGCCGTTCCCGCTCAGCCGGTGGCCGACGACATCCCGTACTGGCGGCGCCACCCGTCGGGCAGCAGGCGCTCCAGCACGTCGTCCACGCTGATCAGACCGAGAGGCGCCCCCTGCTCGTCCACTACGGGAAGCACGGCCAGGTTGTAGTCGCTCATGGCTCGCGAGACCTCGTGCACGTCGGCGTCGGGCGTCAGCGCCACCGGTTCGAGACGGGTGACGGTGTCCACGGCCGCCGCCGGGTCGGCCCTCAGCAGTTCCACTACGAGCACCGTGCCGAGAAGCTGGCCGACCGGGTCGGTCACGAGTACCACCCCCGCCGCCTGGGGAGCCACCTTCGATGCCTTGACCGTGTCGAGGGCTTCGGCGGCCGTTGCCGGCAATACGACTGACACAAAATCGGGGTTCATCAGGCCGCCAGCCGTCTCGGGGTTGTAGCTCAGCAGTGACCGCAGCTTGCGTTGTGGCACCGCCGGGAGGAGCTGCAGTATGGGCAGGCGCCTCTCCTGATCGAGCTCCTCGAGCAGGTCGACGGCGTCGTCAGGGGCCATCGCCGTCAGGACCCGGGCGACCTGCTCGTCCGAACGGGAGCGGAGGAACTCCACCTGGTGTTCCATGTCGAGCTCCTCGAACACGTCCGCCTCGAGTTCGCGGTCCCCACCGACGGCGGCGATGATCTCCGCTCCTTCCTCGTGGGAGGCCGCCTCCACCAGATCGGCCAGCTGCGCGGGATGCAGCCGGGCGAGCTGCCTGAGCGGTATCCGCAGCCGGGCGGTGGGGACGTGGGCCACGAACGGCTCGATCTCGGCCCAGTCCACCAGACCGCCCGCCTCGACCCGGTCGCGCGCCGAGCGCGGAAGCAGGCGTCGCATCATGGGCCGGGACGACGGGTCCACGCCGATCACCACCCACCGCCCGCTGACACAGGCCAGCTCGATCTCGTTGGCCCGCACCAGCCGGGCGCCCTTGAGGTGGATCAGGTGCCGGCCGGCCACGTCCTTGACGAGGAGCACCTCCCCGGGGCGACGCTCGAACGGGCCCAGGGTTTCAGCCCGGGTCGACAGGCGGACCCCGTCGTGGGCTAGTGCAGCCACGTCGTGCATGTGGGCGAAGCGGTCCTTCCCCGAGACCGTCACCACCAGACCGGTCAACGGCGGGTAGGGCCCGTCGCCCAACCCGACGATCACATCGGACATCCTCCCCGTCCGGCGGCCGTCCGGGTCGGTCACCGGAGCACCCAGCAGACAGGACAAATGGACGACCGCCGCGGCAGTACTTGGCGGTTCCGGACCCGATGTGTCGGCCATACGTCCGAGCGTAACCCCCCGGCGGACCGAACACGCCCGCGGACCCCAAAACAGAACGTCCATCGATTGGAGCTGGATCGTCTGCGGTCCCAGGTGACGGCCTCTCCCTCGGCCCTCCGCCGCCTCGGCTGCCTCGGCCGCCTCCGTCGGCTGCGGCCGGACGGCCCTCCCCAGGCAAGTGACTAGCGGGGGCCGGGGTGGCGCAGCAAACGTTGGTAGCGGTCCAGGGTGTGGTCGTCGAAGGCCACCAGCAGGACGCGTTCAACCGATGTCTCCAAATCTTGCAGTGTGCCGACGGCGATTTCGGCGGCCAGGTCCCCGGGGAATCCGTACACCCCGGTGGAGATGGCGGGGAAGGCCACGGAGCGGGCGCCGATCTCGTCGGCGACCTCGACCGACCGGCGGTAACAGGAAGCCAGAAGCTCGGCCTCACCATGATCCCCGCCGTGCCATACCGGTCCCACGGCGTGAATGATCCAGCGGGCGGGGAGGGCGAACCCGGGCGTGGCCTTGGCGTCGCCGGTGGCGCAGCCACCGAGGGCGGCGCAGGCCGCGGTGAGGTCCCGTACCCCGGCTGCCCGGTGGATGGCCCCGTCGACTCCCCCACCCATGGCCAGAGCCGAGTTGGCGGCGTTGACCACGGCGTCCACGGCCAGCTCGGTGATGTCGGCCTTCACGGCTTCGATGCTCGCGACCATGCCTTCACTGCCTGCGGCGACGGGGCAACCGTGGCGGTGGTACCCGTCGGCACTGAAGGCTCCGCACTCGGGGCAGACCCGATTGGCCCAGCAGGCGGGGTCGCCGCCGGCGTCGGGTGTAAGCGGACGCGGCCCAACCATGGGCCGAGCCTAGATCGCCACGCCCTCCCCACTACGACGCAAGCGCTCGTGCACGGCGATGACCCCGCCCCAGCCGCGATCGTCGATGACCATCCGGCTGGCCGGGAACAGGTCGTACTCCTCGACCCTGATGTGCTCAGCGAGTCAGAAGATCTCAGCTCAGACCAGCCTCTGGTTCCACACCAGCGCCGCTCCTCCGGCGAGGGCCATCAGGGCCAGGGCGATGGCGATGAACCAGGCGGTGATGTCGCGGTGGGCCACGTCGTAGCCGACGGCCCGACCGATCTCGTCATAGACCGACTTGAGCTGCCCGGAGCTCTGGGCGCTGAAAGTGTGGCCGCCGGTGGACGAGGCGATCTGAGCCATGGCGGCCGGATCGGCGGGCACCGGGATCATCTCCCCGCTGATGGTCACTATCCCGTTGGCCGTGCCGAAGGCGATGGTGTTGATCTTGACCCCGGCGCTGCGGGCGGCCGCCTCCTCGGTGGTCAACGACTGGCTGAGGGACATGCCGGGCTCGGGGATGTTGGGGGAGCCGTCACTCATCAACACGATGGCTCCCGGAGCCTTCTGGCCGCCTTTGGCCACCGGGACGGCCTCTACAGCCTGCACCGACAGTCTGATGGCGGCCGCGGTGGCGGTCCCGCCTTGGGCCTTGAGCGAGTCGATGGCGGCCGTGACCGAGGCCCGGTCGGAGGTTGGGGCGACCAGGACGTTGGCGGTGCTCGCGAACTGCACCAGCCCTACCTGCACCCCCTTGGGCAGCGCCTGCACGAACTGGCGGGCCGCCTGTTGGGCCGCCGCCAGCCGGCTGGGCGACACGTCGGTGGCGATCATCGACCCGGAGGTGTCGAGGGTCAGGATGACGGTGGCCCGCTGCTTCGGGGTGCGCACGACCCGCGATGGCTGAGCGAAAGCCAGCACCAACACGAGCATGGCGCACAGGAACGCTGCGGTAGGGATATGGCGCTGCCAGCCGGGCCGGCGGGGCGCGACCGACGCCAGGAGATCCACGCTCGAGAAGCGCACGGCTGCTTTGCGGCGGCTGCGCTCGGCCAGCAGATAGGCCACCAGGAGCACCGCCGGAACGGCTACGAAGGCCAACCGCCACGTGACGAGGAAGGTCATCGGGGGCTCGACCGCAGGCGCGCCCCGCGACGGCCGGACCGGCTGGAGACGAAGTGAGCGAAGTCGACCAGCCAGTCTCCATCGGTGGATAGGTGGAGGTACTCGGCTCCGGACCCGATCAGCCGGGCTCGGATCCCTTGGTGGCGCAGCAGGGCGGCCTCCCGGTAACGGGCCCGCAGTGCTTCGGAGTTGGTCTGCACGTGCAGGCGCCGTCCGGTCTCGGGGTCGATCACGCCGAGCATCCCCACCGCCGGCAGGTCGAACTCTCTCGGGTCGGTGACCTGCACGGCGATCACCTGGTGGCGCACCGCCAGGCGGGTCAGCCCCTCGCCCCACGGCGAGTCGTCTAGGAAGTCGGACACCACCACGACCTGGCCGCGCGGGCGGCGTAGGCGGCCCAACTGCTCGAGGGCGGCCGCCAGATCGGCCTCCGGCGCCGGCCGTCGGTCGGACCGGCGGGTGTCGTACAGTTCGGTCAGGGCGGCCATCAGGGCGGTGCGGCCGCTGCGGGCCGGCCGCCGGAGCAGTTGGTCGCCTCCCGGTGCGAGCACCCCGAGTCGGTTCCCGTGGCGGGCCGTGAGGAAGCCGAAAGCGGCGACCGCGGCGAGCACCAGGTCCCGCTTCTCGCAGCCTGCGGTGCCGAAATCGAGGCTGGCCGAACGATCGGCCACGATCCAGCTCTCCATCTCGCGGTCGGCGTCGGTGGTGCGTACGTGGGGGTCGAGGGCCCGGGCGGTCAGGTTCCAGTCCATGCGCCGGGCGTCGTCGCCGGGCTGGTAAGCCCGGGCGCCGGCCCGCTCGCTGCCCGGCCCCGAGGTGAGCGCCAGGTGGTCACCGCTCAGCATCCCGTCGAGACGCCGGGTGACCTGCAGTTCCAGGCGTTTGAGCACCTCGGCCCGGGCGGCCACCGTGGCCGGCGGAGCCGACGAGAGTGATCCCGGCTGGACCCGCACCGACGCCCGCCGGGCGGCCGGGTGGTCGGCGACGGAACGGTCGGCGGGCCGTCGGGCGGCCGGGTGGTCAGCGGCGGAACGGTCGGCTGGTAGTGCGCCGACCGGGTGGTCGGCGGGGGGAGAAGCGGTTCCGGGCCGCCGGGCCGGGGGGTACCAGCGGTTGGCGGTCACGCCGCCCCCGGGGCGCCGGGCGACTGGCCCACCCGCCAGTCGCCGGCGTCGGCC